>DASYOE010000117.1:0-36794 GCA_036008105.1 Candidatus Lustribacter sp.
GCGGCTCTCGCGCTCCTGCCGATCCTCGCCGCCCCAGCCGGCGCGCAGCCCTTTGCGCCGAATGCGGACTCGAACGCTAGCGGTTGCGCGGTACCGAACGCTCAAGCTCGGACGATCGTTGCCCAGATTCCCGAAGTCCCGCCTGCCCTCCAAACGGCCAGCCTCGCCACCGGCACCACGATGGTGCAAGTCGATATCGATGCCGAAGGACACGTGCTGAACGCCTCCGTCCTGAAAACGTCGGGCGTCTACGGGCTCGATCAGGCCGCCATCCGGGCTGCCAAAGGGAGCACGTTCCAGCCCGAGATCACGAACTGCGCCGGTGTTGCCGGCTCGTACGTTTTCGAAGTCGATTTCCCCGGCTGATCCATATCCGCCCCCGGTCTGCAACCGTGAGCGTCGCGTTTATCAAGCGCGACGCTCACTTTATGTTGCGACCTCCCCGGTAACGCGAGCGCGCACGATGGAGTGCGGCGCGCGCGCACAGGATGAGAAACGTTGCAAGGTTCAGCACCGCCGGGAACGGCATGTCACGCCTGCAACAGTGAGGACAAGTGCTGCGGCGGCGGCAAGTCGAAGGCGGTGCGCAGCGTGCGGCAAAACGAACGGAACGTTTGTGAAGCCGCCTCGCGCCGGCCGAGGCGTAACTGGGTGCGAATGAGTAACTCGGCCGCACATTCATCCGAAGGGTCAAACGCGGCGAACTCGTTGGCGATGGCCAAGGCGCGCGGAGCGTCTTCCTCCGCCAGAGCGTCGTCGACGAGCGTGCGCGCGAAGTCGAAGGAGGCCGTGACGAAACGCCGTTCGATTTCAGCGAAACTGTCGAGCACCTCGAGCCGCCGATAGCCGCGAGCTCCGATTCCAACGAGCGCGCGCTCGAGGAGTAGACGCTGCTCCTGGTCGAGCAACCAAGACGACGTGTCGGCAGCGCGTACGATGCGCTCCGCCTCGAGGACGTCGACGCCGACGCCTTCGCCCAGCTGATAGCCGCCCCCACGCGTGTCGATGACGGTGGCGGTACCGAATCGCGTACGGATGCGGTGGATGTAGACCTTGAGCAGCCGCGCGGCCGACTCGGAATCACGATCGGGCCAGAGCTTGTCGCAGAATTCCTCACGCCCAAGCGTGCGCCTCGCCAACGCGAGGGTTGCGAGCACGCTGAACTCACGGTCGGAGAGCGCGACGTCGTCTCCACCCCGCGTCGCCCTGCCGGTACACAGGGAAAGCTGGACCGCCGGATTGGCCTGCGTTCTCCGGGATGTAAGGAGCGACACCGACGCCGGATCGGCAAGTGCGGCCGAGATCGTGTGAAACTCGGAGTTGAGCCGGGCAATGTCGTCGGCCGTCGGAAAGAGTGCGAAGCCGCTGCGAATTCGCCGCGTCGGGGACGCAACAGCGCCCTCTTTTGGGTCGACGATGATGGCGTAGGCACACATCGGGAGGCCCCGGTCCATTCGTTCGTCGAGCCACGGCAAGACGACCGCGGCACTCGCAAATGCATCGCGCACCGCCCCGTCGAGGGCCACGTCTCGCCCGTCGGCGACAGCACGCAGCGAAACCTCACCGCTGCCGGTCGTATCCGTCCACGCCAGGAGTACGCGCGTGCTGGAAGCTGTAGATAGCATCAGTTGTTACCCGTTTCTGATGTGAGAGAGCGGAGCGCAACAAGAGCGCCTCGACGGGCATATTGTGACCTAGCTCAACCTCGCGAACCACCAACATCTGTACAACCTATCCTCACAACTGAGGCGTACCGCGGCGCAGCTCGTAATCGGCCAAGTCTCGTAGCACCTCGCGCCGCATGCGGGCGATCCGGGTAGCCACGGGGCGGAACCACGACCAGGATAGGACGCCGGCCGGCGGAGCCAATCGGAGACGATCGTAAATGTGCCGCGCCGTGGCATACTGCACGTCGTCTTCAATTTTCTTGCCTCGACGTGACGCCAGAGCGTTGCCGATCTCCCAAAGGTCGACCGAAGCGTCATCGCGCAGGCACAAGCCGTCGGCGCCTAGCACGACGGCGGCGGGATCGGCCAAGCGACGACGCAGGCGATACAGGTGCGACTTCAGCAAGCCGGCGGCAGCATCGGGCTCGCAATCGGGCCAGAGATCGTCAATCAATGCTTCGGCGGAGATCGGCTGCCGGCGACGTGCGATCGCGAATAAAAGCTCACGCTCGCAGTTGGGCAAAAAAACTTCCCGGCACGCGCAGAAAACCGTGCCGTCGAGAATCGAAATTTCTAGCCTCTTCGCGGCCGACCGGAGAGTTTCGGAACCGACGGGCATGGGTTTCACCTCAGGATGAGATCGTGTCTAACCCATGATGCCGCGTGCCGCCGAATGCCACCACGAACTTCTGCACTCGTTATACGTACAAATGCCGCGTTAGCAACCAGGCGATTGCTCGTGGAACACGAACGCTCCGGGCCTAGTGTTTATGCGGGTGTGCGTTTTTGCAGGGCCCTCGTTACCCGTGGGCGACCGAGTTGCCGCGCCGGGCATACGCTACGCTCCACCAGCCGCGCGTGGAGACGTTGCGCGCGCGGCTAACGCACACGAAGCGATATTGCTGATCGACGGCGTGTTTCACCACGATCTTGCCGTAACACCGAAGGAAACACTGTCAGCCTGCCGCCGCGTCCCACTGTACGGGGCTGCAAGCATGGGTGCACTACGCGCGGTAGAATGCCGTCCGTTCGGGGCAATCCCGCTCGGCGCGATCGCGCGATGGTTCGAGTCCGGCACGATCGACGGCGACGACGAGGTAGCCGTCGCGATGAACCCACAGACCCACGTCGCGCTCAGCGTGCCCGCGGTGAACGTCCGATATGTTGCGTGGCTGGCAAAGCGCCGCGGGATTCTCAACGCAGCGAGCGCGCGCGCGTGGGTTCACGCCGCTCGCACGACGATTTACTATGCCGAGCGATCCTGGCCCAGCGCCGTCGCGTGCGCTCCGGCGCCGGCGCGCGAGGCACTGCTGGAAATTGCGCGACGCGAAGGCGATCTCAAGCGCATGGATGCGCAATTTGCCTTGCGCCGAGTATTGCGCTTGCGAGAACGGCGCCATGCTGTCGCCTGAACTCAGGCTGCCCGCGCCCAAGGCGCCGGGGTCGTTCGACCGTAGCGTGCCGCTCGCGCAGACCCTCGCCCTCTTACCACAACTGCGCGAGCGCTACGGGATCACACGCATCGCCGATATCACCCACCTCGACCGGATCGGGATCCCAGTGATGAGCGCTATCGTCCCCGACTCGCCGGATATCATGAGCATTTATAACGGCAAGGGAACCACCCGCGAAAGCGCGCTTGCGGGAGCGGTGATGGAAGCCGTGGAGCGGCAAGCCGCGGCGGTTCCCTCCCTGCCCGTTTTGATGCGCGACCTGGAAACCACGCTGGACGCTATCGATTCGGGCGGACGCGAACACTCTCGGCAGGGCGAGCCGGTCGAGGTCGTCACGGGGTTCGATTTGCTCTCCGGCGACGCGATCGACGTTCCGTTGGCGCTGGTACAGTTTCCGTGGCCCGGAGAGCCCGTGATCTTCGGTGACTCGACGAACGGATTAGCGGCCGGAAATTCCGTTGCCGAAGCGGTGTACCACGCCGTGTGCGAACTGCTCGAACGTCACCTTTTCGCGGTAGCGCATGCTCGCGGACACCTCCGGCCTCGAGCCATCGTCTCGCGCTTTGCCAATGGTGCGAGTTCCGTACCGATCTTCTTTGACGATCCGGCCGCAATTGAGATCGAACTGCCGACCGGATCGGATGCCGTCGATGCGCTCGTCGAGCGCATCCAGCGCGCCGGACTGGCTCTGCGGTTGCGCGCCTTCGATTGGGAACCGTTTCCAATCTTGATCCTGGCCACGATCGCCGATCATGCCGGCGGCGCGGCCGCGGCCCATACCGGCTATGGTTGCTCGTGGTCGCCGGAACACGCCGCGATTCGGGCGCTCACCGAGGCCGCGCAATCGCGTGCGGCAGATTTTCTCGCAGCGCGTGAAGATCTGTGTCGTCACGACGAGCCGCACCTCCCACGCTACGGCGCGCGGCGCGGCTTCGGAGTACCGTTTGGACTGTGGTATTACGACGCCCCGGCACCGCGGTATGCGCTCCGTTCCTTCACCGATCGCTCGACGAACGATGTCGCCGGAGACGTCGCGTTGCTCGTCGGAGCATTGCGCCAAGCGGGCAGCGGTCCGGTGGCGATCGTCGACCTCTCGCCGGAGGATATTCCGGTGCACGTCGTTCGAGCGGTTGCGCCGGCGCTCGAAAGCCCGGTATCACGCGGCCGCTACGGACCAACCGTTCGCGACATTCTCAACCTCGACGCCTAAGCACTAAGGAGACCGCCATGACAAACAAAGAAATCGCTCGAATCACCCGCAGTTGGGTCGGACACATCACCACCAATCCATCGGTACGCGATCAGATGGCCGGAGACAAAACGAACGACGACTGGGCGGATCTTATCAACGACACGGTGATTCCAAAGGACAACGTCACTCCCGACGATGTTCCGAAGATTCGGGATGCCATGGCGCAAATGTTTAGAGATGGCGGCCCGGTCTCTGCGGAAGTGGCTGCAATCATCCGTGGTTTCGCCGGTCAGTTCGGCGGCGGGCACGGCGGGTAGTTCCTAGCGGACTACGTTACGGCTTCTAGGAAGCCGTGTATGACGTCGTTTGCATCGACGAGCGCGGTGTTACCGCGCTCGTCGAGTTGCCGGTCGAGTTCCGCGGACGGTTTCGCGCGACGAACGGCCTCAATCAACGCGTTCGGCGGTTGGTCTCCTCCGTTCAGCCGAAACGCGGAAGCGATGGTTACGAGTCGCGCGGCGTCATCCACACGTTTGAGGGCTAGCGCCAGCGTGACGAGCGACTCGATGCACGAGGCGAGTCCCAGCAGCGAGCTCGGTGCGGTGCATTCGATCGCCTCGCCGAACAATCGCGCCGCCAGCGCCGGATCGGTCTCCGTCACGGTCTGCCCGAGATGCTGCGCTGCGGTATAAACCAGAAACCGGTCTCCGGTCGCGCGAGCAAGCTCCAGGGCCTCGGAAAAAAAGCGGGCTGCTCGCTGCCGGTCGTCCCGTTTGACCGCTTCCCAGCCCAACTCGAACGCGGCACCCGCAATGAGCCACTGGTCGCCGAAGCCCTTGGCGCGTTCGTAGGTGGAAGTGGCGGCCGCTTCCGGACGTTCGCCGCGTGCGGAGCGCGCTGCACAAACTGCGGTGGAGCTGTAGATCGTCAGCCATTCATCGCCGCAGGCAACTGCCGCTTCGTAGGCGCGTTCGGCATGGGCGCTGCCCTCGCTGAAGCGGCCGCGATTGAACTCGAGGAATGCCGCGCCGGCGCACGCGGATGCGACTCCGATCGAGGGCTCGCGCACATCGCTTACAAGCGACTGTATCTGCGTCACGCCTTCGGTTAGGCCGCCGGTATGCATCCAATAGAGCGCCAGCGGACCCAACGCCCGTAACCCGAGTTCGCGCAGCGCGGGATTCGCGAGACTGAGGGCAAGCGACGCGCGAATGTTGTCGACGTCGGCCGAGAGCCGGTCGATCGCTTCACCCTGTCGCGCGGTGCGCAGCACGGGTCCGGCTGCAATTGCCAACTCGTAATAATGCGTCGCGTAACGCGAAGCGAGATCCGTCATGTCACGCGAATCGTCAAGCCGTTCGCGCGCGTAATCGTGAATTGTTTGCAGCATCGAAAAACGCGGTGGATCGGCACGGTCCACTTCGATGAGCGACTTGTCGTGGAGCCGCGCTAGTGCTTCCCAAACCAGGTCTGATGCGACCCCGTCGAACGCTAGAATCTGTTCCGCATCGTCGAGGCGGCAACCGCCGGCGAATAGCCCAAGGCGGCGGAACGTGCGCGCCTCGAGTGGTTCGAGCAGCTCGTGACTCCAATCGACGAGCGCGCGCAGGGTGCGATGTTGTGGCAAGGTGGTGCGCGAGGCCGCCGAAAGCAACTCGAAGCGTTCGCGGAGTCGCTGGTGAATCGTTTCGACGTCGAACATATCCGTCCGCGAGGCCGCGAGTTCGATCGCCAGCGGGATGCCGTCGACGCGACGGCAGATCTCCCCGGCCACGTACATGTCGCGCGACTCAAAGTGCCGGTATGGGGCCGCCGCTTTGGCGCGATCGACGAAAAGCTCCAATGCCGAATCGGGTGCAAGCGGACCCAGTCGAAAAACATGCTCGCCGCTCGCGCGTAACGGTTCGCGACTCGTCGCGATGATGCGCACGTTCGGGCACGCCCTCAAGAGTGCGAACACGAGTTCGGCGCAGGTGTCGAGCACATGTTCGCAATTATCGGCGACGATGAGTTGGCGCGCGTCCCCGCAGGCCCTTGCAACACGGTCCAGGAGCGGCATATCGCCGGCGTCGGCGACACCAAGCACGCTTGCGAAGGCGGGAATCACGGATGCTCCGATCGCGATCGGGGCCAATTCGACCAGCACCGCCCCGTCATCAAACCGTCCACCCAAACGGCGTGCGGCCTCGAGCGCTAACCGGCTTTTCCCGACCCCGCCCGGCCCGACGACGGACACGAGGCGCGCGATGGAGAGGGCTTCTTCAAGCGCGCGCAGGTCGAGCTCGCGCCCGACAAACGACGTTAACGGTGCCGGCAGCCGTAACGGCGATACAACGCCGCTCAGATTCGGTGCAGCTTCCCGCCGGCGCGGTGTTGACGGTCGTACCGCCGCAAGCTCGAGGCGTTCCCGGTCCGCGCCCTCGACTTTGAGCGCATCGATCAAAAGCGCGAGCGTTTGGCGCTGCGGCGCCTTGCGCGAACCGCGTTCGAGGGCCCCGACTGCCTCGGTGCTGATCCGGGCCCGTTCCGCGAGGGCCTCTTGCGAGAGCCCGGCAGCCATTCGCAAACGGCGCAACAACGGACCGAACGTCACAGCGGCATCGTCGATCTGGCTGGTGCGACCGTCGCTATTCAGCGCTTTCCACCCCCAATAAAGAATACCGCGCAGCTGTTAGATGTTGCGCTAAAGAAGATTACGGACGAGGGGGCGCACTTTCCCCCGAGCGGACGCCCCGCGCCACCCAGATAAAATTCAGCACCATGGCCACGCCGGTCGCGATGAAGACCGATGCGACGCCGAAGCGCGCCGCCAATGCGCCGCCGAATGTCGGCCCGACGAATTGTCCGAAAAACATCGCGCTATACGTCACCCCGTAGACGCGCCCGCGTTGCTCGGCCGGAAACTGCCGGCCGATCCACGCCACCGCCGTCGGGATGATTCCCCCGAGGAAGATCCCGACGCCGAACCGCAGCGCCAAGAAGAGCCGGATGTCGTGTACGAAGGCTTGCGGAATCGTGCAGATCGCCGCCCCGGCGATCGAGATCAAGAGCACGCGGCGATACCCGATCCGGTCGCTGCGTTTGCCGAGAAACGGCGAGGCGAGCAGATCGGCGATGCCCATCACGGCAAATGAGGCCCCGACGTAGCCGCCGATCAGCGGCGACGGTCCGACCATCTGGCGGACATAGAGCGCGATGACCGGGGTCGTCGCGAGGATTGCGACCTGTCCCAGCACGAGCACCGCGAACATCGGCATCATTTCCGGCGCGCGCACGATCGCGGCGAACTGGCGCCAAATCGGCAGACGCGGCGTCGCCGAGGGAGCCGCGCGCGCGAAGTCCTCGCGCACGAAGCGCCAACAGAGAAATGCGCTCACCCATGTCCCGAGCGTCGTAAGCAAATAGATCGAACGGTAGTGGTGCGTCGCATCGACGACGACCCCGCCGACGAGCGGTCCAAGCAGCGTACCGACGATTTGCCCCGTCGCCATCCAGCCCAGCGCGAAGCCGAGCTCGCCCTCGGGGACGATCGAGCCGACGAGTGCGGTCGCGGCGCTGGTGAAGCCGCCCGCCACGCCCATCAAGGCGCGCGAGGTCGTGAGGATCCAGACGTTCGGCGAAAACGCCATCATCGCGGCGGTCAAACCGCCGAAGATGCTCGAGCGCACCACCATCGCCTTGCGTCCGACCCGATCCGCAACGTCGCCCCACAACGGGGCGAACAGCGCGCCGGTCAGGGCGTTGATGGAAAAGATGACGCCCGACCACAGCGCGACGGCGGCCGGATCGTGAATGCCGAGTTCCTCGACTTGGAACGGGATGAACGGCAGGGCAAAGAAAAAGGAACCCACGCTGAGCGCTTGGATTCCGACCATGATCCATAGGGTCGTCCGCCACCGCATCATGCGCGCATTCGCGCACCTTCGCCGTCACCTTTTGGAGGAGTCCTACCATGACCGCGACCCGCTCGCCTCGAGGATCGTTCCTGGCCGCCGGCGCCGCGCTCGCCGCAACGGCGGGGACCGCGCTCGCCCAATCGGCGCCGACGCACATCAAACTCGGCACGTCGGCAATCGACGGCGCGATGGGCTGCGTTTCCGCGCAACGCGCCGGCTTTTTCGCCAAGCAGGGGATCGACGCCGAGTTCGTCATCGGCAGCGGCGCGTCCAATTCGGCGGCGGTCGTCGGCGGATCGCTGCAATTCGCGGGATCCAACGTCGTCACGCTGATCAAGGCGCATCTGCAAGGGGTGCCGTTCCAGATCGTCTGTCCGGGCGCAATCTACGACACGAACTATCCCGCACAGGTGCTGTGTGTCCGCACCGACAGCGGCTTCAAAAGCGGCGCCGACCTCAACGGCAAGACGATTGCCGTCACCGCGATCGGCGATTTGCTCTCGACCTCAACGCTGGCGTGGGTCGACCAAAACGGCGGGCAGTCGACCACCGTCAAGCTGGTTGAGATACCGCCGTCCGCGCAGGTCGCCGCGCTCGAAACCGGCCGCGTCCAAGCGGCCGCGTTGGCCGAACCTTTCCTCTCACAAGCACTCATCGACGGCAGCGTGAAAATCTTCGCCAAAATATTTGACGCGATCGCACCGCGGTATCTCGAAGCCGCCTACGTCGGCGTGCCCGACTACATCAACGGCAACGCGGATACGGTTCGGCGTTTCGCAACGGCGGTGCTGGACGGCGGTGCATTCGCCAACCAGCACCCCGACCAGACGTTGCCTTGGCTGATCGACTTCGCGCACATCGATCCCGCCATCGCCAAACGGGTACGGCGCGAGCGCTTCGCAACGACGGTCGACCCGGCGCTGGTTCAGGTGGAGATCGACGCCCTTGCAAAGCTGAAGCTGATCGATCGCTCCTTCAACGCCCGCGACCTGTTCAGCCCGGTCATCCTCAGCATGCGGCGATAGCGGCGGGGGCGATTCTCCGGCTTGCTTTTGGGGTAAGCGAGGGGCATGCCGCTGCTTCAAGTCGTCATCACCCTGGTCATCATCGGATTTCTACTCTGGCTCGTCAACCTGATCCCGATGGCGCCGTCCATCTCTACGATTCTCAACGCGGTCGTGGCGATCGCCGTCGTGGTATGGCTCCTGCAAGTATTCGGGCTCTGGCACTACGTCACGAACATGCGCGCCTTTATTCCAAGCGGACGTTTTTCTTGAAGTCGTAGTCCGCGTGCTTCTGCGCGCTGAATTTCCATGACACGACGGAGGGATCGCGCTCCGTCGTCAACGTTTCCGTGAGGAACGCGATCACTTCATCCCACGTTTGCTTGGCGATCGCCGGGCGGTAGCGCCCGGGCATCGTGTCGTTGAGCCAGCCGTGCGGGGCGTCCGCGTAGACCGTGACTTGATAGCTGAGATTTGCTTGCTCGAGCGCGTTGCGGAACCGCAGCACGTCATCGAACGAGATGACGTGATCTCGCTCGCCGAAAATACCGAGCACGTTCGTGTGCGCCGCTTCGATCAATCCGCCCATCCCCCAGGGAAAACGTTCGTTCACTTCCCAGTCACTCGTTTGGGCCGCGCCGTACACGGTCACGCACGCCTGGAGCGGATGGTGTTTCGCCCACACGAACGGATAGCGCCCGGTCTGGCAAACGCCCATCAAGCCGAAGCGCGACGGATCGGCTCCGGGCACGCCCGCGAAGAGGGCAAACGCATCTTCGAGCAACGCCAACACCTCGAGATCGGCCGGCTTCATGCCGACCGTGCCGGCGTGCAGCGCTTGCTGATCGGGATAAGCGTAAAATAAGTCCGGCGCGCATACCACGAAGCCGGCGGCGCACATCTTGCGCGCCAGATCTTCCGTGTGCGCCACGAGCCCGTAGCGTTCGTGAAGCAAGATCACGCACGGAAATGGTCCCGGTCCGTCCGGCCGGCACAGCTGCACGGGTGTCCCGCGCGGGGCGACCGGCCGCTCTTCGGTAATGGCATATGACAAAACGCGTCTCCCTACGGCTGAATAGTGGTTTCTTCCATGACGCTCTGGCGCACGTCCGATTCGATCAAACTCCAGATGCGTCCGACGTATTCGGTGAATTGCGCCGTCCGCTTCATCGCCGGTTCGCGCGGGCGCGGCAAGTCGATCCGGATCACTTCCTGAACGCGTCCCGGCCGCCGGCCGAACACGAGGACCCGGTCGGAAAGAAACACCGCCTCGTCGATTTGGTGCGTGATGAAGAGGACCGTCGACCGCGCGGAGGACCAAATGCGCAGCAACTCCGTCTGCATGATCTCCCGCGTCTGCGCATCCAGCGCCGCGAACGGTTCGTCCATCAGCAAGACCTCAGGATGAACGGCGAGGGCCCGGGCCAAGTTCACGCGTTGCCGCATGCCGCCCGAAAGCTGCCGCGGGTAGTACTTCTCGAAACCCTTGAGGCCGACGAGTTCGAGCAGGTCGCGCAAATGCTCGCGTTCCGCCGGCGTCAGGCGGCCCTGAATCTCGAGGCCGATCGCAGCGTTGCTCCACACGGTGCGCCATGGCTGCAGCGAATCGGCCTGAAAGACGAATGCGCGGTCCGGGCCCGGCTTCGTCACGCGACGGCCGTCGATCGCTACCGATCCGGCGTCGAACACTTCGAGGCCATCCACGATACGCAGGAACGTGGTCTTGCCGCATCCGCTCGGTCCGACGATGCTGACGAACTCGCCGTCGCCGACGTCGACGTCGATGCCGGAGAGGACCTCGAGATCGTCGTAGAATTTCGTCAAACCGCGCACCGCGAGTTTCGCCGGGCTCTGCGAGGCGTCGATCACGAAGCTTTCCACGGCACGAGAACGCGCTCGAAATACTGGAACAGTGCGGTCAGCGCGATGCCCGCCGCCGCCAAAACGATCACGCTGGCGAACAGCTGCGGCATATTGAAAACCTGGCTCGCATTATTGATGAGGTAGCCCAGGCCACCGCGCGCGCCGGCGAGTTCGCCGATAACGACGCCGATCAGACCGCGGCCGACGCCGAGCCGCAGGCCGGCGATGATGTAGGGCAGGGCGCTCGGCAGCGACACTTTCGTGAAGATCTGCAGCGGTGAAGCGCCGAACGAGCGCGCGGCTTCAATGAGTACCGCGTCGGCTTGCTTGATGCCGGCCTCCGTGTTGATGATCATCGGAAAGATCACGAGGCTGATGACGACGGCAATCTTCGACCAGATGCCGACCCCGAACCACAGAATCAGAAGCGGTGCCAGCGCCACGATCGGCGAGGCGTAGAAGCCCGATATCCACGGCGTCAGCACGAGCGAGGCGTCCTCGAACGACGCGGTTACCAGACCAATCAGTATTCCGGCCACCACGGCGATCGAAAATCCGATCAGGAACTCTTCGCCGCTGATCACCATTGCTTTTTGCAGCGAGCCGTCCGCCCACATGTCGCGCAGCGCGACGAGCGATGCGGTCGGCGTCGCGAGAAAGAGCGCGTTCTTGACCACGAACAGACCGATCAGTTCCCAAATCGCAAGCCCGCCGAGGATCGACGCGACCGTCACGATGACGCGCCGAACTCCTCGTCGCCGCTCGGCGGCGCGCCGGGCGGCGCTCTTAGGCATGAGCCGGCGTTTTGCCGGCCAGCTTCTCGAGATGGGTGACGACTTCGTCGATCCCCAAGACGTCGGCGTACTTCTGGTGCATGTCGAACAGGTTCATCGCGTGGGCGGTCTTGTGGCGGTCGAACACGCATTCTTCGACGACCGTCATCTTGAAGCGATAGGAGCGGCCTTCGACACACGTTGCGCGCACGCAACCGCTCGTGCTCTCACCCACCAGGATGATCCCGTCGACGTCATGCGCATGCAGATGCGACATCAGCAGCGTCCCGAAGAACCCGCTCGGCGCGGCCTTGCGTAGAACCGCTTCACCTGGCAGCGGTTTGACATCGTCGATGATGTCGAAACGGCGACGCAGCCGGTCGGCCATGGCCGGAGCGACATCGGGTCGGTCGGTTTCACTTCTTCCGCGCGTCGACCATCCGGCCACACCGGAAACCGTCGGGTCGAGCCCCGTGACGTGAACGATCGGCAGGCCGGCTTCACGCGCCGCCGCGAGGATTCTTTGGAGGTGCGGAATCGCATCCCACGCCTGCGGTCCGCACGTTCCCGGCCAGTCCGCCATCGCGTCCTTCACCGAGGCCGGGCGGCTGTCGCCGAAGACCCAGCGGTACAGATCGATCAGGACCAGCGCCGGCCGCTGACCGTAACCCCACACTTGATGCGGCCGCTCCTTGAGCGTTGCGGCATCCTCGGCCGCCAAGAATTGATCCCACACTCTCTTCGTCGGCATTACGATTATCGTCCCTTCCCACGCAGCTCCGCGTTGGCCCTGTTCACGAACGTGTTGTCATAAAAACGCGCCGGATCCGGCGGCGGCGGCTTGATTTGGTTCGTCTTCAACAACGCTGAAAAGACGGCGGCGAGATCGCCGTTCGTCATCACGCCGGTCCGATTATAATATTTCATCTCGGTGATGAAGAAATCGTACGTCTTGTTCGCATCTTCCAGCGGCGAATTCGTATTTCTCGCCAGGATGTCGACGGCTTTCGCCCGGTTGGCGGGGTTGTAGAGCCAATTAACGCCCTGCAGAACCGACTTCGTATAGGCCGTCAGGATATCGGGGTTCTTCTTGGCGTAGTCGGTGCGCGCGCAAAACGTATCGAACGGAAACGTGGGGAAATATTTTCTGACGTTATCCAACACGGGATAGCCGGCACTTTCCGCGCGGAACGAAAACGGCGGCAAGAGAATGGACGCGTCGACGGTTCCCGATAGCAGCGCCGCGAAGCGTTCCGCCGTTCCACCCGCGAACGTATAGATCACGTCGTCTTGCGTGAGCTTGTACGCGGCCAGGACCGTGTTCATGAAGACGAGCGTTATGTCGTTCGGTCCGCCGACGATGATCGTCTTGCCCTTCAGTTGCGCGATCGAGGTCAGCCCCTTCTTGCCGAGGATCGCGTATGGAGCGTTGTTCGTGCGATTGATGATGGCGGTGATCGGCGCGCCGCCGAGCACGGCCTCGATGACTTGCGTCGTGGAGACTTCCCCGATATCGACCGAACCCGCGGTCAGTTGTTGAGCGCCCGCGGCGGATGAGCCCACGACGATGAGGTCCGGCTTGATGCCGTTCTGGGCGAAGAAACCGACTTCGTCCGCAACGTACACCGCCCAGTCGCTGGCCGTTTTGGACGTCAACGCGACGGTAATGCCGCGCGGTGCCGCTTGCGCGAACGCGCGTTGCGGCAGCGCGGCAGCCGCAAGCGCTCCTCCGGCGATGTGGATGGCGCGGTGGCGTGAAAGCGAGCGGTTCATATCTGCATCTTCACGGATCGGTTCTCCATCCTTTGGGCCTTTTGTTTAAGGCCTGGTCGAACGCTTACTTGAGGACGGGCAATTCCTGAACTCGCGTGCCGAGGCGTTCGGCGCCGGTCTTGGTAACGACGACGCTATCGCCCCACCGCACGTAGTCCGACGCTTGCTCGAACGCGGCCGACGGCTTCACGTTGAAGCAGCACCCCTCCACCAAAACGAGATCGCGAATTTCGGGCGGCTCGGGTTTGCGGATGATGAGTGGACCATCGTTGCCGGTTCCGCGGCCGTGCATGCCGAGACCGACCCAGGTGCGGCCGCCCATGAGGCCCTTGCGGTCGGCGATGTCCATCAGTTCGCCCACGGTTGCACCCGGCTTCATCGCCGCGACGACGTCGTTGAAGGCGTCCCACACGTGCTTCATCGCTTCGAACATGTGCGGCGGCGCGTCGCCGATCGCCATCGTCTGATCGAGCTGCGCGTGGTAGCCGCCCCAGATCCCTTCGACCTCGACGCTGATGAGGTCGCCGAATTCGAGCTTGCGGAACGTCGGTTGCTCCATGCGATGATACGGCTTCGTTTGCGGCCCGCTGACCCAGCCGACCATCGGATGGAAGCTGGCCCCGGTCTTGGCGTTGGCGAACATCATATGTGCGTAGAGCTCGCGCTCCGCTACGCCGGGCCGGGCGTGATCGATCAACGCCTGCAGCGTGATTTCGGCCACCTCGGTGCCCTTACGCAAGAACGCGATCTCTTCCGCGCTCTTGGCCCAACGGGCCTCGCCGAGCACCGGGGTGGCGCTCACGAACGTCGCGTTCGGAAAATTCTCGCGCAGCACTTCGTACGAGCGCCAATTCACGACGCCTTCGGCGCTGCGAATGTGCGAGATCGGCGTCGACGACAAGCCGGCGATCGCGATCTTGCCGGTCGCCAGTTTCGGATGCTCGCGCAGATATCCGGTTATCGTTTTGCCGCCGAAGCCGCGTTCGGCCGAGCGGATGTCGGTGAACCAGTTCGATGCCGGCCATACTCCGCCGCGGCTGCACCACGCGGTGACCTCGCCCTCGAGCGGAAACGCGCACGTCACCTCGTCGGAATTCTCGCCCAACTGCGTGAGGTAGCGCGCGTCGGCGGCGCTTCGGCCGTGCTGATGCGTGAGCGGGAAGCAGACGATCAGATCGATCCCCTCCTTCGCCATCAGCGAGCGGACGAGCGCCCAACGGCGATCGCGCTCCACCAAGCTGAAGACGGCGTTGCTCCATTCGGGCGACCACTGGTTGAGGGAGGACATCAGTACGTGCGCGCTCATCGCGGCGAACGTTGGCCGGAAGCCCGAACCGTCCCTGGCATTACGCTTCGGTCACCGCGACGATCTCGACCTCGATGAGAAAGTCCGGATGCGAGAGGCGGTTGACCTCGATCATCGTGCTCACCGGCGGAAACTCGCGGTTCTCGGGGCGTTTCGCGTCCTTCGTGGCGGCGCGCAGCTTGTCGATATCGCGCGTGTACGTGCGGCGCGAGACGACGTCGGACCAGGTCGCACCGGCGGCCGCGAGTTGGATCGTGAGCGCCTCCATGATGCGCTCGTACTGACCCTTGTAGTCTCCGACCGCGACCGGTTCGTAGTTGTCGCCGGAGGGCGTCTGCCCCGCGAAGTAGATGAACTTGCACGGTCCCTTGACGGTGATCACGCGCGTGTAACTGGGGTGCTTGTAAAGCTCGGGCGGGTTGATGAAAACCTTTTCCATGATCGTTGCTCCTTTATCGCCGTTTCCGCTATGATGAGGGCATGCCAATCGACGCTCCTTCTCTAGAGCGTGTTCTTCGTGCGCTCGACGAGGTCACAGTGGAGTGGCCGCAGGCGACGACCTTGTTGTTCGAGCGCGCGCGGGCGCTGGATCTGTTGCGCCGCGACGATCAGGCCGAAGCGGCATACCTAACGGTGCTGGAACGAGCTCCGCAACATTTCCGCTCGCTGAACGATCTGGGCTTGCTCTATCATCGCAAGGGTTTGCCGACGAAAGCTGCTTTGTGCTTCGAACTCGCGGTCGAGGCCGATCCGAACAGCGCGACCGCCGAAGCGAATCTGGCCTACATGCTCTTCGCGCTCGGGAATCTCGACGGCGCTCGCAGCCATTTCGACCGCGCGCTCGAGATCGATCCGCATCATCCCGCCGCGAACGCCGGCCGCACGCAGGTACGGCAACGCACGTGACGAGCGATGCCGGCAGTGATGCGTTCATCGAGTACGCGTACGACATCGCGGCGAACGCGTTGCTCAAAGGCGAAGGTGATGCAGCCTTCGCCTTTCTGCGGAAATTGCTCGACGCGGACCCGCGGCACCTGACGCTCCTCTGGCGGCTGGCCGATGCTGCCAGCCATCAACGCGACTACGCAGCGGCGCGCAAGGCCCTCGAAGCCGCCCTGGCGATCGATCCGCAGCATTTCGAATCGCACATCGGCCTGGCGGTCGTCTTGGAAGAGCTCGGCGCCGGCGCGGCGGCGCAGGAAATGTGGCAAGGCGACATTTTGCGCGGCGCGATCCGCGTTCACCCCTACGTGGGCACCGCCGATCCCGTGCGCGTCTTAACGATCGCATCGGCGCTGCACTCGATCCGCTACGAACTGTTCGCGGATCCGGCAACGATGCTGAACATGACGCTGTACACGCAAACCTACGACGCGAGCCAACCGCTCCCGGAACACGACGTCGTGCTGGTCGCGGTCGCCGACGTCGAGTCCGACTCCCGCGCCCTCGAAGCCGCAAGCGCCATCGTCGCTCGCTCCGCGGCGCCGATCATCAACCCGCCGGAGCGCGTTCTCCGAACGAGCCGCGCCGAGCAGTCGCGCCGCTTGGCGGGGCTCGACAACGTCGTGACGGCCACGGTCGTCATCGTTCCGTGTGAGGCCCTGCAAGGACCCGATCGCGCGGCGTTCATCGCTGCCCAAGGACTAACGTTTCCGCTGCTCGTGCGGAGCCCGGGCTTTCACAACGGGCGCTTCTTCGAACTCGTGCGCGATGAAGCCGAGTTGCTCGCAGCCGCTTCCTCGATGCCCGGCACCGACGCCATGCTCATCACCTACCAGGACACCCGCTCGGCCGACGGCCTGATGCGGAAGTTTCGCGTGATGACGATCGACGGCCGGCTGTACCCGGTGCACTTGGCGATCTCCACGAATTGGAAGGTTCACTACGTCACCTCCGACATGCACCGCAATTCCGCTTTTCGGGATGAGGAGGCGGCGTTTCTCGCCGACATGAGCGGCTTCATCGGACCAGAAGCGGTCCGCGCGCTCGAGCGGATTGCCCAGTCGATGCAACTCGATTACGCGGGGATCGATTTCTCCGTCGATGCGGCAGGCCGGGTCGTCGTCTTCGAAGCCAACGCGGCGATGGCTATTTTCTTACCGGACGCCGATCCCCGCTGGGATTACCGGCGCGGACCGATGACGCGCGCGCTTGACGCCGTCAAACGCATGATCGTCACGCGCGCCTCACGCTGATGAAACGCGTAACGTTTCGACGTCTTCGAACAGCGGGATGTCGGTTCGCAACGTGGCGAGCGTGCGAAAAAGCATCGCCCGTTCGTGTTCGCGTTGCAGCGTTTTGGACAACGTAACGGCGTTTGCCACCGGGACGTGCCAGGCCGCCGGATCGGCGGGGATCGCTTCGAGGTGCTCGTAGCGGGCGAGGACACGCGCGGTGGTCTTTGCGCCCCAGCCCGGCAGGCCCGGAAAACCGTCGGCCGCATCGCCGACGAGGGCCAAGTAATCGGGGATGCTGGTGGGTTTCACGCCGAATTTCGCGACGATGCCCGCCTCGTCGAAGAACGTGCGCGTGCGACGGTTCAGCTGCACGATGCGCGTGCCTTGCACGCACTGCGCGAGATCCTTATCGGGTGTCGCGATGATCACGCGCTCGACGCGCGGGTCCGCGATGGCCAGCGCGGCCGCCGCGGCGAGCGCATCGTCGGCCTCGAATTCGATCATCGGCCACACGACGAAACCGGCCGCACTCAGCGCTTCCTCGAGCAGCGGAAACTGCGCCCACAGCGCGGGATCGATGCCTTCGCCGGTCTTGTAGCCGGCCCACAGTTCGTTGCGAAAGGACTCGATGACGTGATCGGTTGCGACGCCGATGTGCGTCGCGCCCTCGCGCACCATGCCGCGCACCGAGGCCACCACGCCGCGAACGGCCGCAACCTCACGCCCTTGGGCATCCTTGGCCGGCGGCAGCGCGTAGTAATGCCGGAACAATTCGTACGTTCCGTCGATGAGGTGGACGTTCACGCCGGCACAAACGCGACGGGGAAAATCCGCCGCCAAATTTCGGTCTGGTAGTCGGCAAATCGCTGCCCGGCGACCGGAGCGTCGTAGTTGGGATTGACGAAGAGCGGCACGGAGTAACGATCGCTTCCGCTGCGGTTGATGACGCGATGCGGTGTCGATGAAAAGCGCCCGTCCGTCCAGATCTGCAGCACGGTGCCGATGTTGATCACGAACGTATCCGCGACCGGCGGCGCGCCGACCCATTCCCCGTTTTTCGCCTGGACCTCGAGACCGCCGTTCGCGTCTTGCCACATGATCGTAAAGCCGCCGGAGTCCGAATGGCCGACGACGCCGATATCGCTTTCGTGTTGCGGCGCGTCTTGCGGCGGATAATGATTGAGTTTGAGGCGCGACTGCGGCGCGGTGAACACGGCGACGAAATGATCGCGCCGGAAACCCAACGCGAGCGCGAAGGCTCGTAAGAGCGCCGCGCTCAGCGTTTCGACGGCGGTCAGGTACGCCGACATCGCCGGCGCGAGCTCGGGCACGCTCGCCGGCCACACGTTCGGACCGTCGAGCGGGTTCGCCGTCGCGACCGGCCGCTCGTGACCGATCCAAAAGCCTTCTTGCTGGCTGACGCCGCCGCCCGGTTCACCAACGAGGCTTTCGTAGTTCAAGGGAAGATAGCCGCGCATGCGCGGGTTGACCGTCAGCGCCAACTTCTCGTCCATGGGCAGCGCGAAGAACCGCGCCGCCTGCGCTGCCACGTCGGCGATGAGGCGTGGCGCGACGCCGTGGTTCGTGACGTAGAAGAAGCCGACGTCGGTGCAGGCGCGGTCGAGCGCGGCAACGGTCTGCGGGTCGGGATGACCGCCGATCAGCCGGGCCGCGTCGATGATCGGGATCTCGGAGAAATCGAGCCGCCGCGAAGCCGGAATTGCCACCGGACGCTAAAAGAACGAGGCGGGCTGCGCCGGAAATTCGACCGGGCGCGTGGCGTCGAACGTCGGCCGCGGATGGGAGAGGACGAACGCGGAGACGTCGACGGCTTCTTGCGCCGTCAGCGTGTTCGGCGGCGAGCCGTACGGCATATTATAACGAACGAACGCGGCCATCGTTTCCGGCCGGTGCATTCCGGCGCCGCCGTTGAACGACTTCGGACCCCATAGGGGCGGGAAGCTCCCGCCGCCCGAGCCGTCGGCCGCGTGGCAAGCCGAACACTTGGCGCCGTACACGGTCTGACCGCGCGCGACATCGGGCGGTGCCGCCGCCGAAACGGGAATGAAGCCTTGATCGGGTGCGCCGGTGCCGACCGGGGTGCCCCGGGAGAGGTAGGCGATGTACGCCACCAGCGCGATCATCTCGCGGCTGTCGTACGCCGGCGGCCGGCCGTTCATGCTGTACAAGAAACATTCGGCCAACCGATCCTGCAGCGCGATGAATCGCCCGGACCGTTGGTTCCACTGCGGAAACTTCGCGTAGACGCCGACCAGTGAAGCGCCGTGCGCTTTGGTGCCGGCAGCGAGGTGGCACGCTTCACACGTCATTGCGGCGGTGACGGCGTAGGCACCGGCGTGTTTCTGCGTTTCCTGAATGATCTGCTTGCCGTACGCGATGAGTTCGCCTTCGGGACCGGCCGGCATCGGCGCGGGCGCGAAGGTGGGACTCGTCGCACCGAGAGTCACGACCGCAAGGAACACGGCAATCGGAATCAGCCGCAGCATGACGGTTCCTCCTAGTCGGACGAAAGGATCAGATTGCGCACGAGCGGGTAGATCTGTTGCGTCCAGCGGCGTCCGCTGAACACGCCGTAATGGCCGACGCCCGGCTGTAAGTGATGGCGCTTGCGCGACGGGCGAATGCCGGTGCAGAGTTCGTGGGCCGCCATCGTCTGGCCGATGCCGCACACGTCGTCGCGTTCGCCCTCGACCGTCAACAGCGCCGTGCGCTCGACCGCCGCCGGATTCACGGGCCGGCCTTCAAACGTCAACGTCCCGCGTGCGAGGTCGTACTCCTGGAACACGCTCTTGACGGTTTCGAGGTAAAACTCGGCCGTGAGATCCGCCACCGCGAAGTACTCGTCGTAAAACGACGCGATCGCCTTCGCTTTCTCATCTTTGCCGACGGCCAGGTCGTTGTAGAGTTCCCAGTGTGCCTCGGCATGGCGTTCGGGGTTCATGCTCACGAACGCGGCCAGCTGCAAAAACCCCGGATAGACGCGGCGGTTCGCGCCGCGGAAGCGCGACGGCACCGTCGAGATCAAGTTCTCCTCGAACCACGCGATCGGATGGCTGGTCGAGAGTTCGTTGACGCGGGTCGGGCTCACGCGCGCATCGACCGGTCCCGCCATCAACGTCATGCTACGCGGCTGCGCCGGATTGCCGGCCTCAGCCATCACCGCCACCGCTTCCAGCACCGCAACGCAGGGCTGACAAACCGCGACGACGTGCGCGCCGGTGCCGATCGCCTCGACGAACCGGATCACGTGCGCGGCGTACTCATCGATCCCGAAGCGTCCGTCGTCGACGCTGACGTCGCGCGCATTGTGCCAGTCGGTGAGAAAGACGTCGTGCTCCGGCAGCATCGTGCGCACCGTCGCCCGCAGCAGCGTCGCGAAATGACCCGACATCGGAGCCACGACGAGCACCCGCGGCAACGGGACATCGACGTCCTTTTTGAAGTGCAGCAACGTCGCAAACGGGGTGCGGACGACAACTTCCTCGCGCACCGGAACATCCGTTTCCGCGATGCGCACCGCGTCGATACCGAAGGGCTTGCGCTCGTGGCTGAAGCCGGCGTGGGCCAGCATCTCGTAGCCGGCCGTCACGTAGCCGAGGCCGAACGGCGCGAAGGTCTCCGTAAAGGGATTGCGCAGGGCGGCGCTCATCGCACCGGCCCAGCGACGCATCTGCTCGGTTGCGTCGGCCTGCGCCTGATACATTTGGTACATCAACATCCAACCTTGGGCCGCCGGGAGGTGGTGCGCGTTGCAAGAACGCGTCGCTCTCCGGAGGTGACCCTCGTGCCTGAAGCAACGTTAACGATCAGTAGCAAGAACTACTCTTCATGGTCCCTTCGGGGCTGGCTGATGTGTAAGTTCGCCGGTTTGGCGTTCGAAGAACAAGTCGTCCCGAGCGACGACCCCGCCGTACGGGCCGAACTGTTGCTTTTGTCGCCATCGTTTCTCGTCCCTCGGTTGATACACAAGACTATCACGGTGTGGGATGCGGTTGCGATCGCGGAATACCTCAACGACGTCAAGCCCAAGGCCGGACTCTTGCCCGCCTCACGCGCGGCGGCGGCGCATTGCCGCTCGATTTGCGGCGAAATGCACGGCGGATTCTACAACCTGCGCTCGGCGCTGCCGATGAACCTGAAAGCGCACCATCCGGGCTTCAAAGTCTGGCCCGGCGCGCAGGCCGACGTCGACCGCGTCACCACCATCTGGGAGGAATGCTTGTCGGCCTATGGTGGGCCGTTCTTGTTCGGAACGCGCACGATGGCCGACGCGATGTACGCCCCGGTGGCCACGCGCTTTCGAACGTACGACGTCAAGCTGAGCCGCACGTGTTCGGCGTACGTCGATCACATCTTCGGATTGCCCGAAATGGCCGAGTGGATGGCGGCGGCCGAGGCCGAGCCCGACGAAGTGCAAGAACTCGACGCGGAGTTTTAGCGGTATGACGCGTAGTGAACTGACCGACAAGATCGTCGCCGCCAAACGCAAGCAGAAGCTCACCTGGAGCGGGCTGGCCGAGAAGATTGGCCACGGCTCAGCGATCGTTACGACCGCTGCGCTTCTCGGCCAGATGCGATTGACCGAAGAGGAGGCGACGAACGCAGCCCGCCTGCTCGGCCTCGACGAAGAGGAACGCGCGCTCCTGACGGAGGTCCCGTATCGTGGTTCGCTGCCGCCGGGGCCGCCGACGGATCCGCTGATCTATCGCTTCTACGAATTGGTCACGGTGTACGGGACGACGTGGAAAGCGCTGATCGAGGAAGAATTCGGCGACGGCATCATGAGCGCGATCGACTTCGACATGACGATGGAGCGTCAACCGGATCCAAAGGGCGACCGCGTTCGGATCTCGATGTCGGGGAAATTCTTGCCCTACAAGCGCTACTGAGCTCCGGAACCGACCCTAGCCGCCCAGACTTCCCACGGACGATCCACCGGATCGGTGCGCTGCACTTCATACGTGTTGAGGAACGCCGGCTCGCCCAAGCGCAGCGCAGCGGCTTCGATGCGGGCGTTGAGCTGCGTGTAGATCGCGCGCAGCACGACCAGCTTCACGCTCTCCGCCGCGACCGACATCCCATGACCGCGCATGAGCACGACGGCGCGGTTTCCCAAGACGTTCGCCAGCGCCGCACCGGTGCGGTTCTCGCTCACCAAAATGCGATTGTCATCGCCGAGCACGTCGCGGATCTCGAACACCGGCGCCGGCGTGCTGCCGAGAAACGCCGCCATATGAATGAGCGCTTGGAACGGTGCTTTGGTCACGGTAAACGGCAGCACGTCCGGTGAGTGGCTGTGAACGACGGCGTTCACGTCCGGCCGCGCGGCGAGGATCTCGCCGTGAATGTAACGCTCCCCGTACATCTTGCGCCCGCGCGGATCGACCGGCTCGCTGCGCTCGTCGAACTCCATGATGTCGTCGCGGCTCACGAGCCCCGGCGCGCGCGAACGCGACATGTAGAAATGCCGCGGATTGGTGAGCGAGCGGACGCTGACGTGGCCGAAGCCGTCGAGCACGCCCTCGTTCGCCAGGATGTGATTGCCCTCGATCAGATCGGCGATGCGGCTCTCGTCCGAATCGCCCGGGGAGTCATTCATAGGACTGCGGTCCTCACACGGCACAACTGTTAGAAAGATGCCTTCCGCGCCACCCGGCTTTCTCATTGAGCGCGACATCCGCGTCGCGATGCGCGATGGGGTGGAACTGTCGGTCAATGCATACCGGCCGCCGGGCGAGGGGCGCGTACCGGTCGTGATGTCGGTGACGCCGTACGGCAAAGACGCGCTGCCGGATCGCATCGGGATGTTGTTCATGCGTCTGGCGGGCGTCCGGTTCGGAACGCTGGATTGCTCGCCGTGGACCGGCTTCGAAGCGCCCGACCCCGCCTTTTGGACGCAGGCGGGCTACGCCGTCGTCCAAGCGGACGTGCGCGGCATGCACAAATCCGATGGCCACGCGGGCGTGCTGACCGACAAGGATGCCGAAGATTACTACGATCTGATCGAATGGGCGGCGAGCCGGCCCTGGTGCAACGGCGCCGTCGGTCTGATCGGGGTTTCGTACCTTTGTATGTCGCAATGGCGCGTCGCGCCGCTGCGGCCGCCGGGCCTGAAGGCGATCGTTCCGTGGGAGGGCGTCAGCGATCTGCTGCGCGAGTTCGGGTATCAGGAAGGCATCCCCGAAACGGGTTTCATCAGCGTATGGTGGCGTAACCGCATGCAGCGCGGACACAACCAGCGCTTTCCGCTGGCGGAAGATTTTCCGGCCGAACGCGACGCGCGGCCACTCGACGACCCGTGGTGGGCCGAGAAACGTCCGGCCCTCGAGCGGATCGTGGTTCCGGCGCTGGTGTGCGCGAGCTGGTCCGACCAAGGCTTGCACACGCGCGGCTCGTTCGAAGGCTTCGAGCGCATCGCATCGAGCGAGAAATGGCTGTTCACGCACGGGCGCCGCAAGTGGGAAGCGTTTTATACGCCCGAATCCCGCGCCGTGCAGTTGCGCTTCTTCGACCGGTATCTCAAGGGCGAGCAAAACGGCTGGGAAGCGACGCCCCGCGTGCGGCTCGAGGTTCGCAAGTCACGCACCGACTACGACGTGCGCTACGAAGCTGCATGGCCGCTCGCATCGGTCAGCTACACCCCGCTGCACCTCGACGCGACGAGCGGATCGACCGCACCGGCGCTTCCCGCCGACCCCGCCTCGTTGCGCTACGACGCGTGCAAAGGGCGCGCGAGCTTCACGCACCGCTTCGAGCGCGACACCGAACTGACCGGCGCGATGAGTCTGAAACTCTGGGTCTCGACCTCAGACGGTGACGATCTCGACCTGTTCGTCGCCGTCCGCAAGTTCGATCGCAACGGTCGCGAGGTTCCGTTCTACGGCTACAACGGCTACGCCGAGGATTGCGTTTGCAAAGGCTGGCTGCGCGTGTCGCACCGCGAGCTCGATCCGGTTCGCAGCCGGCCGGGCCGGCCGTGGCACACGCATGCGACCTACCAGCCCGTGAACCCGAACGACGTCGTTGACGTCGAGATCGAACTGCTTTCATCGAGCACGCTGTTCGAAGCCGGCTCGAGCTTGCGCATCGACATCCTCGGCCACGATGCGGCGCGCTATCCGGCCTTCCGTCACGGCCGGACGGTCAATCGCGGCTTCCATTCGATTCACACCGGCGGACGCTACGATTCACACCTGCTCGCGGCGGTTGTCGCGCGTTAGGAACGCACCGTATGCTTGCCGTTGGTGAACGCTATCCCGCTCTTCTGCACTTCCTGATACGGTAACAGCCACACCAGCGACTCGTCGTGCAGGTCGCCGACCTGCAGCCGGTTGCCGAACGGATCGATGAAATCGCAACGAAACGGCGGGATCAATTTGATCTTGTATTTCTTCATCAACTTCTGACGGACTTCTTCGAGCTGGTCCGCGTCGCGCACCATGAGCCCGAAGTGGCGCATCCGCGCTTTCTGTACTTTGTCGACGCGGAAGATCGCCAGAAACTGGTGTGCGCCGAGCTGGAGAAAGGCGTCGCCTTCACCCCGCGGGAGGCGCTTGAGGTTGAAAACGTCTTGGTAGAAGGCAACCGCCTTCTCGACATCGTCGACCTCGATCGCGATGTGGTTGCAGCCGTAGACCTGGACGCCCATCTTGCCACCTCCGGAGGGTCCGGCTTCGACGGCCCGGAAAAAGCCCCGTTATGGGGAACAAATCGCACTACGACCCGGAGCACGAACGCGTCTTCGTCCGTTCGATCAGCGGGGATTACGGGCTCAAGCACGAGCTGAGCCGGCTGCGCAACCTGCCGCGCGTCCAAAAGGGCAATGAGGTCAAGTTCATGGCCGGCCCCCAAGCTTTCTCGAAGCACTTCATGGAGCCTGAAGACGGGCTCGGGCAGACGCTGCACATTCACCTCGAAGAGTACTCGCCCGGCGGCCACTCGCAGATGCACGGGCACGTGAACGAGGCGATCTTCTACATCCTCGACGGCAAGGGTTTCGAGATTCACGACGGCATCCGCTACGAGTGGAAAGCCGGCGACATCGCGATCGTGCACAATAATTGCGTGCACCAGCACAACAACGCCGACGAGCACGCCCCGGCGCGGGCTTTGGTGATCAAGACCAAGCCGATGTACCTGTTCATGAACATGCTCTTACAGAAGCGCGTCACCGAGCGCCCCACGGAGCCGACGCCCACGCAAGGCGACTTCGAGCCGCGCGAGGATGCCGACTACAACCAGGACTGGAAGCACGATCACGATCACGATCACGCGCATGCGCACGCGCACTCTCACGGCGATTAGGCACGACGATGGCATTTCAAGAATCGAACAACTGGCGCGCCGGTAAGGGCAAGGCGAATTACTACGCCGAGGCGCTGAAAGACGCAGCCGAACGTCCGCTCCGCGACGCGGTTCGCAAGAAGATCATCACCCCCGAAGATATGCCGTGGGAGATGGCTCCGCAAGGCCTCATCAAACACCTCGTCAACGACAAGATGAACGCGCGTGTCGAGACCGTCGACGTGTACATGCAAATCATCCCGCCGGGCAGCCGCTCGGGCAAACACCGCCAGCTGGCGGAAGAGTGCCTGTACGTGCTCGAAGGCCACGGCTACGACGTTCACGTCGACTGCGACGTCGAGATCACCGACACGTATCACTGGATCCCGCAGGACGAAGAAAAGCGCTTCGAATGGCAAGCCGGCGACATGATCTACATTCCGCCGAACACGATCAGCCAGCACTTCAACGGCGATCCGGAACGGCCGGCGCGGCTCGTGAGCGCAACGAACCGGATCTATAAATACTGCGGCCTCAACGATCTCGAACAGATCGAGAACGCCCCGGAATTCGATCCCGGCGTCGTTC
Organism: Candidatus Lustribacter sp.; assembly: GCA_036008105.1. Lineage (GTDB taxonomy): Bacteria > Vulcanimicrobiota > Vulcanimicrobiia > Vulcanimicrobiales > Vulcanimicrobiaceae > Lustribacter. The sequence goes on from DASYOE010000117.1 coordinate 25,998, forward strand.
TCGACGACGAGACGATCCTGCGTTACCTCTCCGTCGCGCTCAAGAAATAGGGCCTCAGCGCAGGGCGTGCGCGAACGCCACGATCACGACGGCGACCGACAGGACAACATAGACTCGCAGGAACCACAGAAAGCTGACCAACGGACCGGTCAGCTTTCGCCGTTCCAACGGGACGGACAGCACGTCGCTGCGCTGTTCGGGATCGAGCGCTGACAGGTCGGGCGAACTCACGTCACGCCGAACTCTTGCAAGACGAGTTGGACCCCATAGACCGCGCCGACGATCGCGATGCCCGCCACGATCGCCCCGCCGGCGACGTTGGCGCGGAAGCCGTTCGCGAGCCCGCCCATGATCTCGCGATCGTTGGCTAAGAGCAGTACGAAGATCAGCGCCGGCGCCATCAAGAGCGTCGCGATCACGTTCACCGCGAGCGTGATCGCCAACAGCGGTGCGTGGGGAAGCAGAACCACGGCGGCGGCGACCCCGATCGAGCCGATGCCGATGGCGTAGAACAGCCCGCCCTGCGAAAACCGGAGATTGAGGCTGTGCCCCCGTCGCATCACCTCGCCGACGCCGTACGCCGAGCTGGTCGAAATCGTCATCGCGGCAACCAGTCCGGCCTCGATCATCCCGAGGGCGAAGAGCGTTGCGCCCGGCGTGCCGATGTACGGCCGTAACGCGGTCGCAAAGTCGGCCCCGCCGGCGAACGACTGCGCGTTGACGTGATGCGCGAACAACGGCGTCGCCGCGATCAGCGCGGCGATGGCAACGATGGCCGCAACGCCTGCCCCGGCGGCCGTCTCCATGCGCGCGAGACCGAGATCGGCGCGCGTCAGCCCTTTGTCGACGACCGCGCTCTGCTGAAAGAACAACATCCAGGGCGTGACCGTCGCCCCGACATCGGCCATCATCAGCATGAGGAACGGCTTGTTCACGCCGCCGGTGAGCGGCTGCCACGTCAGCAGCGCGCGCGCGATCGCGCCCGCATTGGGATGCACGAAGAACGCGGCGGGAACGAAGAGCACGTTCGCGGCCGCCAGCAACAGGACCGCGCGCTCCCAGGTGAAGTAGCGCCGCGTGCACATCGAGGCGATGACGAGCAGCGCTCCGGCGCTCACGGCCGGTAGCGCGGCGATGCCGAAATACGCCGCACCGGCCGCGATCGCGACGAACTCGGCGACCAGCGTGAGGAGATTTCCGACGAACAGGTCGAGCATCGCGAACGTTCCCCACACCGGGCCGAAACGGCTGGTGATCAGCTCGGCATGCCCGCGGTGCGTTGCGATGCCGATGCGCAGCACGGCTTCTTGAACGACGAACGCCATCACGAACGTCAGCACGATGAACGGGACGAAGAATCCGATGCCGTACGTCGCGCCGGTCGTCGCGTACGACAGCATGCTCGGGCCGTCGTTTTCGCCCAGCATGACCAGGATGCCGGGGCCCGCGATCAGCAGCAGCAGCGTGAACGGCCGGCCCTCCGCCCGGGCGCGCCGCACGCGAGCGCGGTCGGCGGCCCGCACGAGGTCGGCCCGGGTCGGCACCCAGTCGTTCATGCCGCGCCGGTCAAGAAGCGCGGGTCTTACTAAATCGCTGCGCCGAGCGCGCTTTTGCTTTCGCTATCCAAACGTCGCGGTCGTGCGGTGGTGCCGTCGTGACCAAGGTACCCATGAGTTCGCGCGCGGCCGCGGTCACCTCGTCGACGGCGCGGTTGAAGGCCGCCTCGTTGGCCGCCGACGGCCGGGTGAAGCCGGACAGTTTGCGCACGAACTGCAGCGATGCCGCCCGAACCTCGTCATCGGTGGCGGGCGGCTCGAAGTTAAAGAGCGTGCGAATGTTTCGGCACACGGTCAGGCCTCCTGAGATGTCACGGTAGCGGCTCCCATCCGATCGATATGGTATCGCCGTCGATGCGTAGATCGTATTTTTTCACGTTGACCGTACACGGGTAGTCGACGGCGTGGCCGGTCTTGATGTCGAACGTGCCGCCATGTTGCGGGCATTCGACCAGCTCGCCCTCGATGTAACCGTTGGCGAGGCGCGCGGCGCCGTGGGTGCAGATGCCGCCGATGGCATAGAACGTACCGCCGAGGTTGATCAGCGCGATCTCGCGATCGGCGACGTGAAGGTGCGTCATCGAACCCACGGCCACATCGGATATTTTCGCGGCCTCGTGAAACACGACACTCATGGTGCGGCCTTGGACAGCCCGGCGCTGAAATCCGCCAACGCATCGTACCAATCCGTTTGCTCGGCGCGCGAGAAGTGGGCATTCGCGCCACTCGGGTTCGGGACCAAAAACAAGCGCGTCGTTCCGAGTCGCACGTCCTGCGGTCCGAGCGGTATGCTGCCGGCGGTCTTGCCGGAGACGCTCGCGTGAACGAACCGGTAACCGGTGATGCCGTGAAAGCAGGCGATGCGCGGCCGGTAGCGCTCGATCTTTTCGAGCAGGTGCTCGACCCCCGCGGCCATTTCCGATGCGGTGAGATCGCTCGCTTTCTGCGTCGCACGTTTCACCAGATCGGTGAAGCCGATGCCGTACGCCTGCAGCGCCCGATCGTGCTGCGGGCCGAGCGCGCTCACGGCCAGTCCCGCGCGCGCTCGCTCCGTCAGCGTCGAACGTGAGATGCACGGCCAGAAGCGATTGCTCGCGCGCGCGAAATAATGTCCGCGCTCGGCGGAATAAAGTGACGGGTTGATGCCGACGAAGGCGACGTCGAGCGCTTCGCTCAGAAGATCGGGCAGCGTCACCCGCGGCGGCGCCGGCGTTCCGTGGCGGCCTCTTGCTTGGGCATCCGTTGATCGGCCGGCGGCACCGGCCGCGGCAGCGAGTTGAGGTCGCGCATGACCGCAGCCAACGGGCCCGCCGTTTCCGGCAGCGCGGGGACGCTCGCGTTCGGCGGTTCACCGAACCCGAAGGCGGCCGTGAGATCGCCACATGTGTCCCGCCGCCATTGCGTGAGGTTCGGAATCTCGACGCCGAAGCGTTTCTCGATCAGGCGCAGCGTCGAGGTGTGGTCGAACACGTCGCCGCAGACAAAGCCGCCGCGCGAAAAGGGCGAGATCACCAGGCACGGCACGCGGAAACCTAACCCGATCGGCAAGCCGTCGATGAATTCGCCCGGCGTCCCCGGCGGCGGCGTCGGCGGCACGACGTGATCGAAGAGCCCGTCGTTCTCGTCCCAGGAGATGATGAATGCCGTACGCGACCACAGCGCGGGGTTCGACCAGAACGCCTCGAGGATGTCGCGCACATAATCAGCGCCGGCGGCCGGGAGCATGTTCGGATGCTCGCTCTGTTCAAAGGGTGGGACGATCCATGTGACCTGCGGCAGGTTCCCGCTGCGGATATCCGCCAAAAGCGTCGCAACCGAACGTTCGCGCACCGCATTTTCGTACAGCCCCGACGTTCGCGGCGCGCCGTGAAAGGGTGCGAAGTTCATGATCACGTCGAGCCCGACCGGAAACACGAGCGAGATTTCCGGCCGGTAAATACGCCACGACACGCCGGCCCGCTCGAGCGCCTCGGGATACGTGGGCCAATCATAAAAGGTCGTGCGTCCGATCGTCAGCGGATCGCGGTCCTTGACCGCCGGATCGAAATGTGCGCTCATCCAGTAGTAGCGATTCGGGTTCGTCGGGCCCATCACCGACGCGTGGTAGCCGTCGCAGATCGTGAACGCATCCGCCAGCGCGTAGTAGAACGGCAAATCCTCGCGCGTGTAGTATCCCATCGTGAGCGGTCCGGAGTCGCCGTCGGTCGCGCGGTGCGCAGTAACCCAGCCGTTCATGCGGCCGTGATTCCACGAATCGTGCAACGGCTGCCAAAAGTGGTTCAGATCGTGCAACCGCTGTGCGCTCGTGTGAAACGTATCGAGCCGAAATGGCAGCACGAAACGATCGCGCGATTTCGGGTCAGGCTGGTAAAACACCGGATGCCCGTCCGGGAGCTCTGCTGCATGGTGATCGTCGAAGCCGCGCACGCCGGAGAGGCTGCCGAAGTAGTGATCGAACGAGCGGTTCTCTTGCATCAAGATCACGATGTGATCGATGTCGGAGAGTTTCGCCGGCGCGGGCTGCGCGCTCGCCGGTCGGACCCATTCGACGTACGGGACGAGCGCCGCTCCGGCTGCCGCGGTAAGAAAACGCGAGCGTGACAAGCGGCGGCGCATGGGCGCGACTTCACGCGAGCAGGCGTCCCGTACCTTCTCGCTAAGCCGGAGGGCGTGAGGCAGCTCATCTCGAGGGCTCTCTTGCTCGCAGCCGTTGCATATGCGCTGGCCGGCGTGTATGCGGCAGCGTCGACGCTTTGGCAACCGCACGGAACGATCGGGCTCATCCCCGACTACGGCGCCACCGTGCGCGACGTCGTACGGGGCAGCCCGGCCGCGCGTGCCGGAATCGTTCCCGGCGACCGCATACGATACGGCGCAACGCCGTTCGAAGACCGGCGCTACGTTTCCGTTCCGGACGCGGGCCCGCCGATCGGCGCTACCGTAACGGTTGCGCTCACCCACGCCGGACGGGACCGCGCCGCACGGTTGACGGCCGTGCTCGAGCGGCGAACCGCGAGCCAGCACATGGCGATGGTGTTTCTGTGCGTCGCCGCGCTGATCTTCATCGCCGTCGGCGCAACGCTGATCGTCTTGCGGCCGAGCTTGGCCACGTGGGGCTTCGGCCTCTACTGCTTGCTCGCACTCGGGACGCCGATGTTTGCGCTGCCCTGGCCAACCGCCGGCGACACCTTGGCGGCCACGCTCGTTTTCGACGTCGTGCAGAACATCGGCATCGTCGGACTGCTGCTGTTCGTGCTCGATTTTCCGCAGCCGTTTCGCGTTGCATGGCGCGACCGCGTGCGCGCGTCGCTGCCGGTGCTGTTCGTCGTTTTGTCGGCGATGACGCTGTATCCCGACGTCGCGAACGAGCTGCTCGGCCGCCCCGCAGCCCTCGAAAACTCGGTCTTGCAAATCGTCTTCGGCGTGGTCTATGCCGGTTCGATGTTCATTCTCTGCGATACGTATCGCCGCACCGCACCGGCCGAACGCGAACGTATTCGCTGGGTGTTGATCGGCTTCGGCTTCGGCTTGCTGGGCAACTACATCGGCACGACCCTGCTCTTCAGCACCCTGATCGTGCGCGCGCCACCGCCCGGATTGTCGCTCGCGCTCTCGGCGCTCAGCGTTCTGCTGCCCCTGGCGGTGGCGCACGCGGTGATCCGCCACCGCGTGCTCGACATCCGCATCGCGATCCGGCGCGCGCTCGTTTTCGCGATCTTCACGACGGCCCTGGCGGTGGTCTTTGCGCTCCTCGACTACGTCTTCGGGACGATCCTTGAGGATATCGGGCTCTCGCGGCTCATCGCGGCCGCGGTCTCGGTGGCGATCGCCTTCACCTTCAAAAACTTGGAAGAGCGAGCGCTGGCGACGGTCGAGGCCGCCTTCTTCAAGGAGCTTCGGGCGGAGAAGGTCGAGGAGCGCGAAGTGCTGCGGCTGCGCGCCGAGAACGCGCGGCAAGCGGCCGAGATCGGCGAGCTCAGGCTGCGGCTGGGCGACCCAGGCCCGTAAAAATGGACGGGGGCGTCAGGCTCGAATTCTGTTCCCATGCTCACCGCCGAAGAAAATGAACGCCTGACGCGAGTTGGCCCGGGAACCCCGATGGGCGCCCTCATGCGCCGCTACTGGCAACCGGCGCTCTTGAGCGAGGAGCTCCCCCAACCCGACTGCCCGCCGGTTCGCGTGCGCCTGCTGGGCGAGGACTTGGTCGCGTTTCGCGACACGAGCGGCGGCGTCGGCTTGGTCGACGCCTACTGCCCGCACCGTCGCGCGCCGATGTTCTTCGGCCGCAACGAAGAGTGCGGGCTGCGCTGCGTCTATCACGGCTGGAAGTTCGACCGCACCGGCGCGTGCGTCGACATGCCGAGCGAGCCGCCGGATTCGCTCTTCAAGACGAAGGTGCGCATCGCTGCTTACCCCACGCACGAAGCAGGCGGGATGATTTGGGCGTACTTTGGGCCGCCCGAACTCCAGCCGCCGGCGCCCGACTACGAATTGCTGCGCGCGCCCGAGACGCACCGTCACGTCTCGAAGACGTTCGAGTCCGCAAATTGGCTGCAGGCGCTCGAAGGCGGCATCGACACCGCGCACTCGTCGTTCGTGCACAACCAGGACATCCACAATAAGAACTTATTGCGCAACGCCGACACCGCGCCGCGACTCGAGGTAGAGAAAACGCCGTACGGTTTCCGTTACGCCGGCATCCGTTCGCGCAACGCGGACGAAGATTACGTTCGCGTCTATCACTACCTGATGCCCGCGCAGCAGTTGCGCGGCGGGGTCACCGATGCGGCGGGCGGCAAAAAGACCGTTCCGTCCTTACACGGTCACGTTTGGGTGCCGATCGACGACGAGCATACCTGGACGTTCAATTGGCTCTACTCGTACGACCCCGCCATTCCGTTGGGCCACGACAACGCGATCGCCCACGAGATCTATTCCGGACGCGGCCCGGACGACTACATCCCCGGCACCTATCGCCTGAAGCGCAATCCGGACAACGACTATCTGATCGACCGCGAACTGCAGCGCAACAAAACCTACACCGGCATCAAGGGCATCAACACCCAGGACTACGCGCTGCAAGAAGGCATGGGCCCGATCTGCGACCGTACGAACGAACATCTCGGCACCAGCGACCGGGCGATCATCGCCGCCCGCCAACTGTTGTTCGAAGCGCTCGACGCCGTCGAACGGGGCGAAGCGCCGCGTGGTACCAACCCCGAGGACTACAAGCAGGTGCGTCCGGTCGACATGCAGATTCCGAGCGGCAGCCGCTGGCAAGAAAAGCTCGAGCCGGAACTCGTCGCGCGCTTCTAATATAAGCGCGTGAGTGCCGACGAATACAGCCAGCGTCACTTCGGCGCGGCGACGTTCGCGGCATTCGATCCCCATGCGGCGCAGCATCGCGCGGCGGCCGCTGCGCTGCACGATCGCCTCGTGGAGATCGGATTCGGTCCGGATCGCGCGGCCGCGCTGTTCGGTCTCGCCGAGATCGCCGACGTGCGCCCCAGCCGGACCGCCTACTACGAGACGTTCGTGCTGCCGCACGATGCGGCGGGAGCCGCGGCGCGATTCCTCGTGTTGCACCAGCCGCAAAGCGAGACCGAGTTGCGCGGGTGGCTCGGCGATGCCGGCGTGAATCTGCTCGACGGCATGGCGGCCATCGTCCCGTTCGGGGAGTTGCGGCGCTCGCTGGTGAGCGCAACGTGGTTCGCCGGGCGGTTGATCTTTGCCGACGCGCGGGCCTACAACCGGCTGTGGCCCGAAGAACCGTTCGCCGATTACGTCATGCCGCCGGGCGGCGATTCGATCGGCCTTCAACGCGTCGCGCCGCGCACGCCGCGCCGCGCGAGCCTCGACCTGTGCTGCGGCGCCGGCGCCCAAACGCTGGCGGCCGCCACGTATAGTGAGAGCGTCGTCGGCGTCGATCTGAATCCGCGCGCGTTACGCTTCGCACGCTTCAACGCCGCCGTCAACCGCATCGAACACGCGACGTTCGTGCGCGGCAACCTCTACGATCCGCTCGGCGACGCCCGGTTCGACGCGATCCTCGCGAACCCACCGTTCGTTCCGTGGCCCGACGACGATACCGCACTGCTGTATCGCGGCGGCGGACCACGCGGTGATGACGTGCTCGGCCGCATCCTCGAGGGTGCGGTGGCGCGGCTCGACCCGGCCGGTTCGCTGACGATCGTGGGCGATCTCGCGGATGTGGCGTCGTTGCCGCGACGCATCGATGCGTGGCAAGGCGAGGAGCGTCGCACGCTGCTCCTGCTCCAACACCATCACGAACTGCTCGACTATGCCGAATCGCACGCCGCCCATCACAAGCGCTCGGCGGAACGGCAGGCCCACGTCGTGCGCCTGCTGCGCCACTTCGAGCACGCCGCGATCGGCTCGCTCGACTTCGGGTACATCGTCCAAGACGGCACGCCCGGGCCGACCTACGTGCAACGCACGACCGCGATGCTGGCTGGTTCGATCGCCGGCGACGTTGCCGCGTGGTTTGCGCATCAACGACGGCTCGCCGCCGGGGCGATCGACGCGCTGCCGTTGCAGCTCGCGCCCGGACTACGGCTAGTCGACGTCGCCGAACGCGCGCCGGGGGCCGCCGCCGAATCGTCGTGTTACGTTGCGCCGGGCCCGGGTTCGCTTCACGAGCCCAGTCCCGTCTCACGCCGCGCCTTCGCGCTGCTCGGACGCATTGCCGCCGGCGGCCTGCGCTGGTGCGACGTCGAGGGCGCCGGCGCGCGGCAAGAGTTGGATGTGCTGCTCGCGCGCGGGATCGTGCGCGTCGACGCTACAGGCTGATGCCGATCGGGCCGATGAAGTTCGTGACCGTCTGAATCGGAGCCACGTTCCCGCTCGCACCCGCTGCGTACACGGTCATGAGCCCGGGCACGCCCGGAACGCTGAGGCTGGTCACGAACAAGTTGCCGCCGCTCCCGATGACGAGGAACTGCGGGAACGCCAGCAGCGTGTTCGAACCGGCGATCGTCAGCGCCGGCGCGATGTTTCCGTTCGATCCGGCCGCGTACTTCGTGACGCTGTTTCCGTTGGCGTTGGCGACGTAGATGTTGCCGCTGCTGTCCACGCACACGCCGCTCGGAACGTTGAGGCCGGTCGCGCTTCCGGCGATCGTCGAGGCCGGAGCAACGTTCCCGTTCGCACCCGGCGCGAACACCGTGACCGCGCCCGACTCGTTCGCAACGTAGATGTTGCCGGCCGCATCGACCGCCACGCTCGAGGGCATGTTCAGCCCGGTCGCGGAACCCGCGATCGTCACGACCGGCGCGACGTTCTGGTTCGCGCCGGCCGCGTAGATCGTCACCGAGTTGCCGGCCGTGTTCGCGACGATGAGGCGGCCCGTTCCGTCGATGGCCAGCCCGCGCGGTGAAGCGAGTGCCGTCGCCGTGCCGGAGATGATTGCCGACGGTACGACGTTGCCGGCGACGGCCGGCGGATACACGACGATCTGATTGAGGCCCGTGTCCGAAACGTAGATGTTGCCGGTAGCGTCACGGGCGATCCCCGACGCGCCTTGGAGTCCGGTGTTCGGCCCGTGAATCGCCGACGACGCGTTGAGCACGCCGTTTTCCGACTGCGGAATCTGTAACACGAACCAGCCGCCGTCGACGACGTACACGAACGGGCCGCCGGTCGCCGGCGGAACGTACGTCGGCGGACTCGCGACGGTACCGCCGCCGCCACCGCCGCATCCGGCGAGCGCGATGAGACCGCAGAACACGGCAACGAATGGAAGACGACGCATAGCTACCTCGGCGAAGTTTTCAGCAGGCTCGGCGGACGTCCCTCGGCTAAAAGATGAAAAATGAGTGAGCTACCACGCCTCAATTCGGTTATTGCCGCCCTCGAGGCGGGTCAAACCGCATTCACCACGTTCACGCCGCCCGGGCGCGAGAGCGCGGTTGAGATCAGCACGGCGAACTACGACGGCATCGTGTTCGAGATGGAACACAATCCGTGGGACGTCGCGGCCTTGCGCGACGGTCTGCAGTATCTGCTAAACCGCGGTCAGATCGCGCGCTCGGGCTCGGTCGTGCCGGCCGTCACGCCGATGGTGCGCATTCCGCCCAACGGTGCGGAGAAGTCGCAGGTCTTTGCGAAACAGGCCCTCGATCTCGGCGCATACGGCATCGTGTGGCCGCACATTTCGACCGTCGATGAGGCGTACAACGCCGTGGCGGCCTGCCGCTATCCGCGGCTTTCCACTCAACCGCGCTACGAGCCCGCCGGCATTCGCGGCGACGGACCGCACGGCGCCGTGCGCTATTGGGGCATCACCCAAGACCAGTACTACGAACGCGCGGACGTGTGGCCGCTCAATCCAAAGGGCGAGATCTTCGTCATCTTGATGATGGAGGACACGCGCGGAATCGAGAACCTCGACGCCATCCTCACCCAAGTGCCGGGCATTGGCGCGATCCTCATCGGTGAAGGCGACCTCTCGCAAGAGCTGGGACATCCGCGCGACTACGAGCATCCGGTCGTCGTCGAGTGGATGAACCGCGTGGTCACGACCTGCAAGGCGCACAACGTCGTGGTCGGCCATCCGCACGTGGGCACCAAGAACGTCGACTGGATCGTGAAAGCCGGCTACCGTTTTCTCATGGCGGCTCCCACGCGCAGTTACGCCGCGCTCGAGGCCGGACGCAAACTCACCGGCCGCACGTAAGCGCGCCGTGCCTGTGAACGGGGTGCGGGCGCTGGTGTTCGACGTGTTCGGCACCGTCGTCGACTGGCGCTCCGGCGTCGCGCGCGAAGCCGCGCCCTTTCTCGACCGGCACGCGCGCGGCGCCGATCCCGCCGCGTTCGCCGACGCGTGGCGCAAACGGTACCAGCCGGCGCTCGAGGAAGTGCGCAGCGGACGGCGCGCGTTCGTACGGCTCGACGTGCTGCACCGCGAAAATCTCACCGCCGTGCTGCCCGACTTCGGCATCGATCCCGCCGCCGTGCCGGCCGCGGAACTCGACGAGCTCAACCTCGCTTGGCACCGCCTCGATCCGTGGCCCGATGCGCTCGCCGGGCTCACGCGGCTGAAGTCGCGGTACATCATCGCCCCGCTTTCGAACGGGAACATCATCCTGATGCTGGACATGGCCAAACGCGCCGGCATCCCGTGGGATGCGATCCTCGGCGCGGAGGTCGCGCAGGCGTACAAGACGTCGCCCGAAGCCTATCTGCGCACGGCCGACATCCTCGCCATGAGCCCGGATGAAGT
>DASYOE010000118.1:0-1594 GCA_036008105.1 Candidatus Lustribacter sp.
GAAACGCTCGCTCCGGTCACGCCGATAACGATCGACGCGATCGAAGCCGCCCGAAAGCGGATCGCCGGTACCGTTCTGCGGACGCCGCTGGTCAGGCTCGACAGCGGCGCGACCGACTGCGAGATCTACCTCAAGCTCGAAAATCTGCAGCCGATCAACTCGTTCAAGCTGCGCGGCGCGGCCAACGCGGTCGCGATGCTGCCGCCGGATCGGCGATCGCGGGGCGTCTGGACGATCAGCGCCGGAAACGCCGGTCAAGGCGTGGCCTACGCCGCGCGTCAGGCCGGCGTGCCATGCACCGTCGTAACGATCGAGACGGCGCCGGAGACGAAGGTCGCGCGAATGCGAAGGCTCGGCGCGCACCTGGTAAAGGCGTCGTTCGACGACTGCTGGGAAGCGATGGAGCGACGCGCGTTTCCCGGCGTCGAAGGCACGTTCATCCACCCGTTCGACGACGACGACTTCATCGCCGGAAACGCGACGATGGGTTTGGAAATCGCCGAGGACCTGCCGGAGGTCGACACGGTGATCACGGCCATCGGCGGAGGCGGTTTGATAACCGGAGTCGCTTCGGGTTTGCGCGCGCGCAAACCGAACGTGCGCGTCTTGGGCGCGGAACCGGAGACCGCCGCGCCGGGCGCCGCGTCCTTTGCGGCCGGGGAGGCGTCGGTCTTTCCGAATTGGGAAGCGACGTTCGTCGACGGCGCGGGCGGCAAGAGCGTCTTCCCACGAATGTGGGAGCGAATGCGGCCGGTAGTCGACGGATCGATCGTCGTTACGCTCGAGGAGACCAAGAATGCGATGCGCGTGCTCGCCGACAGAGCGCGAATCATCGCGGAGGGCGCCGGCGCGCTGTCGACCGCGGCCGCGCTGAGCGGCAAAGCAGGACGTGGCCCGATCGTAGCAGTCGTGTCCGGCGGCAACATCGAGTTGTCGACTTTCTTCGAGCTGATCGCTGCGCGATAGGCTTCGTTGACAAAAGTTATCGTACCGTAATCATCTTTAGAGTAAATTCTTTACGAGTCGGCTTGACTCGGCATCCTCGCGCTCATTAGACTTGATTTCATTCCCGTAGAAATTGATTCGGAGGGTGGCAGGATGAATTGCACGCGACTCCCGGCCGTTGCCGTCATCGTAGCGCTCGCGGCCTGTTCTCAGAACTCGACACTCGGGCCGTCGCTGACGCCCGGGACCGGCGCGCCGGCGGTAAAAGACGCCGGCATTCATGTATTCGGTAACGCCCGGACTCGTCAGCGCCTGACGTCGAAAATTCAACACGTCGTCATCATCTTTCAAGAGAATCGAACGACGAACGATCTGTTCAACTCTCTCGCCGGCGCGGACACCGTGCGCACGGGCAAGAACTCGCTAGGCCAGACCGTGCAGTTACAGCCGCGGCTGCTCACGGAGCCCTACGACATCAGCCACGCGCACATCGCCTTTACGACCGAATACGCCAACGGGGCGATGGACGGCTTCGACCTCGTCGGCTCCACCTGCCACAAGGGGGCGAAGTGTCCGCCGGCTGATATCCGCGCGTACGGATACGTGCCGGAGCGCGAAGTGGAGCCCTACTACGTCATGGCACGCCGTT
>DASYOE010000119.1:0-2302 GCA_036008105.1 Candidatus Lustribacter sp.
GCACGCCGTTCCTCGACGTGACGACCGCGCGCAAGGCGACGATCGAGAACGGTCTGATCGTCTTGCAGGGTGCGATCCAAACGCGCGTGCTCCCCAACGGAACCGTACAAGCGCTGACCATCGCCGCGCACGATATCACCGTTCCGCTACCGCTGGGTGACAGCGGCGAGAAGTTTCTCAGCCAGGCCTACAACGATCCGTATGCGATGGACGCCAAACGCCTGGGCGATCAGATCGCGTTTCGCAAGCTGACCGGAACCGGCGGCGCGGATCTCGCCGGTCTCGAGATCACGCTGGCGCAAAAGTACGCGCTGCCGTTTGCGTCGTTCATCGCGGTACTCATCGCGTTGCCGCTGGCGGTGCGGTTCGGCAAGAAGGGCCGCACGCTCGGCATCGCGTTGTCGGTCGTGGTGCTGTTCGTGTACTACATTCTCGGCGCGGTCGGGGCGGCGTTCGGTAAGAACGGCGCGCTCGAACCCTGGATCGCCGTCTGGCTTCCGAATTTCATCGTAGCGGGCGGCGGCGGCTACTTGATTCTCAAAGAAGACCGCTAATGCGCGCGCCCCTCGCCGTAGCGGTCGCGCTGGCGCTGATCGCGGGAATGGTTTTGCCGGCGCGTGCGGCCAGCCCGTCGATCACCACGACCGCGGGTCAGGCACGCGCGCTCGCGCTGATTAACACCCCGTGCTTGGCGACGCCGCAAACCGTCGCGCAAGCGTCCGCCGCGTCTCCGGCGCCGGCCGCGACGGGCGACGACGAAGACGAGGGTGCGTCACCGGTGCCTTCTCCCGCGGCATCACCAACGATCGCGCCGGGCGCGCCGCTGCCGCCGCCGCTGATCCCGAGCGGTCCCGCCATCCTGGTCCCGCCGCCGCTGCCGAGTACGTCGCCGCGCGTCACCCCGCCGCCGCTGCCGAGCCCCTCACCAACCCCGACGGTCTCGGCCGGACCGATCTATCTCACCCCCGCGCAGCCGCCGACGCCGAGCCCCACGCCGACCGCTCCGCCGACGGCCGGGCCCATCGTGGCCGGCCCGCGCGCGACGCCGACCCCGACCGCCGCGCCCTCGCCGGGCGAGACCCTCGGCCCGAACGACTATGCCGTGCTGGGTGACGTGTTGACCGGGAACCGCAGCCCGGGCCAGCCGTTCGATCTCGACGGGCACGTCAACATCATTTATGAGGACGGCATTCTGGTCGGCGACCACGCCCACTACGACGGCACGCGCTACATCGACGTCACCGGTCACACCTACATCCAGAACCACGAGGGCAACGCCACCCTCACCGCCGACTCGATCCGCTTCGACACGGTCACGCAGCATGCGCAGTTGATCAACGGTCGCGGGGTCACGACGCAAGGCGTCGATCGCGGCCGCCTGCATTTCACCGCCCAAGAGATGGAGACGCGGCCGGACGGGTTCACCCACGGCACGCACGCATCGATCACGACCTGCGAAAACCCGCACGGCGGCTACCACCTCGAGTCGAAGACGCTGGATATCATTCCGGGCGACAAGGCCGTCGCGCACAGCGTCACGGTTTTCCTCGGGCCGCTGGCGATTTTTTTCATCCCGTTGCTCGTCATCCCGCTGCGCCACGAGTCGATTCCGGGCGTGCGCAAGACCGGGTTCGTTCCGTTGATCGGCTACTCCGAAGCTGAAGGGTTCTACGTCAAGGCGCGTCTTGGCTTCGGAACGAGCAATCAGTATTACGGTTACTACCGGATCGAATTTTACACCAAGATCGGCTATGGCTTGGGCTACGTCGCGTCGTTCCGCCGCAAAGACGGGAAACGCTCGATCGACGTCGACGTCTTCCGGCTGCACAGCAAGATCGACGGCTCGGATCAGTGGAACGCCGACTTCAAGGATCAGGAGATCATCTCGCCGGCCCTCCGGGCAACGTTGAGCTACACCTATCAAGCCGACTACGGTCCGCTGATCTCGTTGCCGGCGAATACGGCGGTCGCGGCGGGCCTCACCAAGAACTCCGGCAAGGACTCGCAGAACTACAGCTATTCACACCAATCGACCGGCGGACAGACGACGACCGACAACTACGGCATCAGCGATACGTACACGTTTTCGCAGAAATTGAGCAACTCGTTCACGTCGTCGTACACCGACAACAGCTCGTCGTTCGATAACGTGACGACGACGAGCACGACGCTGCATTACAACGACGACCTGCACCTCACCGGGAACACCTGGGACTACGACCTGACCCTCGACCGGTACGACGTGCCGACGCCCAGCGGCGTGAACAAACTGCCCGAACTGCTCTTGCGCCCGCACGGCCCG
>DASYOE010000120.1:0-9238 GCA_036008105.1 Candidatus Lustribacter sp.
TGCTGAGCTGGGGCGCGCACGGCGTCGTCGACTTCCCGCTCCAAGATACGCTCGCGCCGTTCGGTTGGGAAGCGCCGTTCTCGAATGCGTTCTACAGTTGGGACGCGGCCATTCCGCGGGATCCCGACGGCGTGCGAACGCAGCTTCCGGCGCGCTGGGCGCCGACCCGGCGTTTCGGTGATGCGATCGCGCGCTACGGCCCGCTGTTGGCCGCCACGCACCGCGTCGCGACGATCGCAATCGCCGATGAGGTCAGCGCTTCCGATCCGGCGACGCTGTCGAACGGCGACGTCGCCCAGATCGCCGCGCAGCTGAAAGCGGCGTTGCGCACGTGCAACATGCGCGGCTTGACCTGCGACGTCGTCGATCTGCGCTACTCCGGCTCCGCGCGCTTGCTGCGGTATCGCACGCTGGTGCTGCTGCCGTTCGTCCGCCCGCCGACGCCGTCGGTTGCGGACCGGCTGATGCGTTTGACGTATTCGCACTTGCACATCGTTTCCGGCGTGCCGAACGAACGCGGGAGCGGGATCACCGTGCTGGCGAGCCGCAACGCAACGTTCGGCATCGCGGTCAACTGGTCGGATGCGCAGCAACGCTTCGGCGGCGCGACCTGGACCGGAACGCGGACGATTGCGGTGAAGCCGTTCACGGTCGGCGCGCGCGACGCGCGGCTGATCGTTCTCGCGCTGCATGGAAAACCGGCCGCCGCGGCGCCGGCGGTCCCGTGGCCGCTGCCGGCCGTGCCGCAGGCCTGGGTCGATCTCAATGCGCGGCAAGCCGTGCACGCGGCGTTGCCGCCGGCAGTGGCCGGCGAAGCGCGCGCGACGGTGGGTGCGGCATTCGGCTCGGGTGAGCAAACCGTCACGCTGTCGAATGACCGCGCGGTAGCGGTGTTCGTTCCCGACGGCGGAGCGCGGCTCGTCGCGTTCGCTGCGCGCAGCGATCTGCCGCACAATGCCGTCAACGCGACCGGCGCGTTGCGCGACGACGTTCTCCTCGAACCGCCGCCGTCGGCCACCGACCGGATCGCCGCGTACACGCACTCCTACCCGGCCGGAACGTTCAATCGTCCGTACCGGACCGACATCGTCGTCGCGAGCGGACCCGAAGCGGTGGTCCGCTTCACCTACGCCGCACCCGACCTCGGCCCGGGTGCGATCTTCGAGAAAACGGTCCGGCTGGCCGCCGGCTCGACACGCCTCGTCGTCGACGAGCGCGTTTCGTTCGACGCCGCAGCGTCCGGTCAGCACGCGGTCACCCTCTCGGCACTGAACGTGCCGCCCGGTGCGGTGACGACGACCGCGCCGTCGTTCCTGGCTTGGTTCGGCGGGCATGCGATCGCCGTGACGTGGCTACCGGACGGCGTCCAACGCGCGACGTGGACGCGCTACGGAAGCAACGGAACGCTCACGCTCGTCACCGCGGCAAATACGTTGCGCACGACCTACGCGATCGGCGCCGCGCCGAATCTGCGCGCCGCGCAAGCCTTTGCTCAAGACGAGCGGGACTGGCTCGGCGCGAATCCGAACCCGCCCTAGGGCCGCCGGGGAAGTGGCGAAACGGTAGACGCAGTCGCCTCAAAAGCGACCGAGTGTGAGCTCATGTGGGTTCGATTCCCACCTTCCCCATATTCTTACGAAGGATGAACGTGTCGAAAGTAGCTTGGGCGGCTACGGCGCTTGTAGCCGCGATCGGCATCGCTGCCGGACCGACCACCGCTCGCGCCGCGCAAGCACCGGTAACCAATGCGGATGCCCAACGCTGGGCGGCCACGTGGAACAGCCACAATATCGGTACCGTCCTCGCGATCTTGGCCAAGGACGTGCAGATCGATCAACCCGAAAACCCGAAGCCGCTCGACTACCAGGGCGCACGCGGATTCTTCACGATGATCTTTCGCGCGTATCCTGATTTTCACGTCACCGTGCGTCAGTGGATCGCGCAAGGCAACGCCGCGGTGTCCGTCGAGCAAGTCACCGGCACGTGGAGCGGCCCCTTCATCGATCCGGCGAGCGGAAAAAGCACGCCGGGAAACGGACGGCGCTTCGATCATCCGGGCGCCATGGTCATCGCGTATGACGCAGAGCACAAGATTAATCATATCTCCATTTATTGGGACCAGTTGACCGTCGACCACCAGCTCGGTATTACGCCGAAGTAATCGTTGCCGTTTTTTGCAGCGCCGGCATGACGTGCGCGGCAAACAACCCGATCGACTGCAGGCTTTCGGCGATGGTCATATCGCCGAACACGAACTGTCCGAGTTGCATGTCGGTGCCGCTCGCTTCGGTTTGCTCGGCCAGTTCCGCAAGCACCGTTGCCGGCGAGCCGACGATCGCGTGGCCTTTTGCGCGCGTGCCTTCGAAATCAGGCCGCTCGCCCCACACCGGACTGCGGCCGTGCGCGTGATAGAGATGGTGGAAGCTCTCCGACCAGATGGGGTACGCCCGGCGTGCGATCGCCAATGCTTCGGCGTCGGTGTCGGCGACCAGAACGAACCGCGTCAGCCCGATCTCTAACTCCGGCCGGCCGGCGGCAGCGGCTGCCGTGCGGAAGCGCGTGACGACGTCCGCCGCCTCGCCGACGTTGTGGGTGACGCCGTTGAATCCGCGCGTGGCCGCGCGCTCCGCGCTTTCGGCCGAACCGACGCCGTACCAAAACGGCGGATGCGGCTGCTGAATCGGATGCATCTCGATCGGCACGTCGTCGAACTGATAGAAGCGCCCCGCGAAGTTCAGCCGTTGTTCGGTGAACGCGAGGCGTAGCACCGCGAGCGTTTCGTCGAAGCGCGCTTGCCCGTCGGCCGGGTCGTTTCCGTACAAGCTGCTTTCGATCGGCGAGATCCCGCGACCGATGCCGAGGTTCAGCCGGCCGTTGCTCAGCCGGTCGAGCATCACCACTTCTTCCGCCAGCCGTAACGGGTGATAGAGCGGCAGGATGTAGACCAGCGGACCGAAGCGGATGCGGCGCGTGCGCTGCGCCACCGACGCCAGAAAGATGCCCGGCGACGGCGCCATGCCGAGCGGGGTTCCGTGATGCTCCGCCAGGTGATAGCTGTCGAAACCGGCGGCATCGTACGCTTCGATAATGCGCAGCCGATCTTCGTACTGAGACTCGAGCGCCGCCCCGTTGCGGTCGATATGGTCGAAGACGCCGAACTTAACCATCGGTGGATGCTTCGCCGAGGGCGGTCCCGGACCACTGCCGAACCGGTTGGCCGCTGCCCATGCTCGACTTCGCATACGAATTCCAGCGCGAATCGCGCCGGATCGATCAACTGATTTGGGACGCCATGTCGCTCGTCAGCGGCGAACGCGTCCTTTTTTGCGGCTTCGCGAACGACGGCGCCTGGGTTCGGCGCGCCGCACAGATCGGCGTCGAGGTCAGCGTCATCGAGTCCGACACCGGCAAGCTGGCGGAGTTGGAGGCGCTCGGCATCCCGACGCTGCGCGGCAGCACCACGCTTATTCCGGCCCGCGACAACAGCTTCGATGCGATCGTCGCGTTCCATTACTTGCACGAGATCGATCCGACGTTCCACACCCAGATCGTGTGGGAGCTGGCTCGCGTCGGCAAACGCATCGTGATCGTCGAACCGGCGCCGCCGGCCGATGCGCTCGGTAAACGGATTTCCGAACTCTATTCGCGCGCCAAATTCGAGGCCGGCGCGTTCGAAGAGTACCAACCGATCGATTACTGGCGCAAACTGCTGGCGATGGTCAAAGCCGACGTGCTCATGCAGCAGTTCACGTTCACGCGCCTGGCGCCGCGCTATGCGGTCGAGGAGACGATCGGGCTGATCCTCGACGCGATGGAAGTCGAGCAGATGCCGGCCGCGTACCTCGAAGAGCTGCGCGAAATCGCGCGCCGCGGCGACGGCCAACTTGCGCCGCTTTCCCGCCTCGTCCTCGTCGCGCTCGGCGCGGGCGAACCGGTGCGCGCATCGGCCGGCACGCTCTTCCGCGAAGAGACCCCCGCCGAGCAAGCCGAGCGCGAAGAACGCGGGCGCCGCATTGCCGCCGCAGCCACCGTGGCTAGGCCGCCGGCTGCCGCGGCTCCGTCGCCGGTTACCCCGCCGCCGGCGTACGTCGAATCGATGCCGGGCGCCGAGTTTCCGCCGGTCCTCGGACCGGGCGGCGAGCCGCCGGTGCCGGCGCGCGCTCCGGCCCCTGTTCCTGCGGCGGCCCCGCTGCCGTCGTTCGTGCAGCCCGCGGCACCCGCACCACCGGCCCCACCGGCGCCCCCGGCACCGGCCCCGCCTCCACAGCAGCCACCGGTTCCCGCACCGGCCGCCGCGCCGCCGCCACCGCCGGCACCGGGCGCCGTTCCATTCGGCCCGCCCGGCACCCAAGCGCCGGCGTTCGGCCTGCCCGATACCGCGCCGTTTGGGGTGCCGCCACCGAGTGGACGTCCGGCACCGTTCGGCACACCGTTCGCGTTGCCCGAAGATCCCGATCCGTTCGGGCTCTCACCGGACCCGGCCGAACGCTGGAATTGGGAACCCCCGGAGGGGCATCCCGAAGCTCAGCCTGGAGACGAACCCTTCGGGCTGTAGCTCCGCACGGTCGCGAGCGCGGCTTGCCCGCGCGCGACGAGCGGCCCTAACGCGTCGAGCGCATTCGCGATGCGCTCGGCGTCGCGTTCACTCGCTTCAAGTTGCGCGAAGATCGGCAGTTCGGCGTAGCCCTCGATGCGCCGAACAATGCGCATGCCTTCGCGCCAGATGCGCCGCACCTCGACGAACAGCAGATCGAGGAAAATCAAAACGGCAACGACGATGCCGATCCAGACGAGCCCCGAACCCTCCACCGGTTCGGCCTACGCGGCGCTCTCGGACTTGGTCGTCGAGGCGGCTGCGGGGGCCGCGGCAGGCGTTGCGGCCGGCGTGCTCGCGGCCGGTGCCGCGGGTGTGGTCGAACTCGAACTCGAGCCGTCCGAGCTCGCGGCCGGCGTCGCGCCGGATTCGGCGGCCGGCTTCTTCGCCGGCGCCTTCGCGGCTTCGGCCGCCTTACGCGAGTCGGTCAAATAGAAACCGGACCCTTTGAAGACGATGCCGGCCGGGCTATACACGCGGGCCATTTCGCCGCCGCAGGCCTCGCACTTGTCCTCGAACGTCTCTTTGAACCCGTGCCGGACCTCGGCTGTTTTGCCGCACGAACGGCACTGATACTCGTAAAGTGGCATCGTCGTCTAGTGTATCAAACCTGGCACTGTGGCGCAACGACTGCTAGCCGCGTGCACGGTTAGAAGTCGGCCAGCAGGCCGTCCTCGCGCTCGAATTCGACCAGTCCCTTGAAATGCAGCAGGGAGTCGCCGAGCGCAAGGTCGAGCCGCCGCCGGCGTGTGAACCGGTCGACGAGCGCGGCAACCGCGCCGCCGTAGGTCGGGTAGTCGAGCCGGACGACGACCTTCGAGCGCTCGGATTTTTGCTCGACGCGGAAGTCGAGTCGCCGCCGGCACGAGTACGCGCCGACCAGCGAGATGTGGTGACCCGGGATGAAGCGGTCGACCTCAAACAGGTCTTCCTCGTCGCCGGGCAAGCGCGAGCGCAGCGCGACCTCGCTGCCCTCGCCGAACGGCACGTGCGGTTCGGTCAGTCGCGCCGACCGCAGGAACGAGAGCCAGACCGGCCACTTCTCAACTTCGCAGATCCGCGCAAACGCGGTGGCCGCGGGCGAGGCGACGTCCTGGGCGCGGTAAATCGCCCGGGTCGACGGGCGATCGAAGGTTGCATTGACCGCCATATGCGAGGCTTCCACAACATATTGTGGATGCCCTCGCCGCTGCCCCAAGCTATTGCGGCTGAATCGCTCCCGACGTCACGCCGTCGGCGAACGCGACCAGCGTCGCGATCCCGGTTGGAATCGCGTCCTCGTCGAGCCGGAACTGCGGGCTGTGGCCGCTGTGCACGGAGCCCTTGGTTTCGTTATAGATTCCGAGCCGCACGACGACGGCCGGAACGCGCTGGGCGAAGTACGCGAAATCTTCGGCGCCCATCGTCGGCGGCAACGCTTCGACCGGCGTGCCGTTGCGCTCGCGCACGAACGTCGCCAACGCGCTGGCCAGCGCGGCGTCGTTGACGACCGGCGGGTAACCGTACACGATGCGTACTTCGGCCGTGCACGCGTACGCGGCCGCGACGCCGTCGACGATGCGGCGCACGCGCGCTTCGACACCGTTGCGAATCTCCGGATCGTAGGTGCGAATCGTGCCGCTCAGCTCGACGCGGTCGGCGATCACGTTGTTGCGGTAACCGCCGGCGATCGTGCCGATCGTGACGACGATCGAGGCCAGCGGATCGGTCTCGCGCGCGGCGATATTTTGCAGCGCCAGCACGGTCGCAGCAGTCGCCGGAATCGCATCGATCGCCTTGTGCGGGTAGCCGCCGTGACCGCCCTTGCCGCGCACCGTCACGTACAGCTCGTCGGCCGCGGCGTTGACCGGACCCGGCGTGATGCCGATCGTACCGGTCGGTAAACGCGGATCGACGTGCAGCATCGCGATCGCATCGACGCGCGGATCGTCGAGCACGCCGGCCGCGATCATCGGTTCCGCGCCGCCCGGCCCTTCTTCGGCCGGCTGAAAGAGCAGCACGACGTTGCCGTGAAGCGTCGCGCGGCGGCCGCTCAGTTCGCGCGCCGCGCCGAGCAACATCGCGGTGTGCGCGTCGTGACCGCACGCGTGCATCTTGCCCGGGACCTCACTCGCGCACGCTTCGCCCGAATCCTCGTCGATCGGCAACGCATCCATGTCGGCGCGCAGTGCGGCCGTGCGGCCCGGCAGCGCGCCGCGAATAATGCCGACGACGCCGGTACCGGCGACGCGTCGGTGCTCGATCCCGAGCTCGTCGAGTTCGCGCTCGACGAGCGCCGAGGTCCGGTGTTCTTCGAACCCCAGCTCGGGATTGCGATGAATGTCGCGGCGAATCGCGATCGCGCGCTCCGCCGTGGCGGTGGGGATGAGGGTCGTCACCTCATGATCTATAGCGTAAAAACGCTGGGACCTCAATGTCGTCCATGTTGACGGGTGAGATCTTGTCGAAGTCGAGGATGTGCGCCGCCGTGCCGAGGGCATTCGAGCGCAGCGGGCGGACGCCGAACCCGGCCGCCAGCACGGTCACGCGGACTTTGCCCTGCAACGTCGGATCGATCGCCGCACCGAAGATGATCTGGGCGTCGGAATCGACGGCCCGGCTGATCATCTCGGCCGCCTCGTTGACCTCGTACATCGACATGTCGAGGCCGCCGGTGATGTTGAAGATCACCCCGCGCGCGCCCTCGATCGTCGTCTCGAGCAGCGGTGAGGCGATCGCCTTTTGCGCGGCGTCGGCGGCGCGGTGCTCGCCCGTGCCCTCGCCGATCCCCATCATCGCCGAGCCCGCGTCGGTCATGATCGTCTTGACGTCGGCAAAGTCGAGGTTGATCAAGCCGGGCTGCGTGATCAGATCCGAGATACCCTGAATGCCTTGCCGCAAGATATCGTCGGCGAAGGCAAAGGCCTCGTTGAGCGGCGTGCGTTTCTCGATGATCTGCAGGATGCGCTCGTTCGGAATCGTGATCAGCGTGTCGCACTTCGCTTCGAGATCGGCGATGCCGCGCTCGGCGGCCTTCATGCGCGGCCGGCCTTCGAAGCCGAACGGTTTCGTGATCACGCCGATCGTCAGCGCGCCGGATTCGCGCGCGAGCTCGGCCACCACCGCCGCCGAACCGGTGCCCGTGCCGCCGCCCATGCCGGCGGTGATGAACACCAAGTCGGCACCGTCGAGGATCAGTCCCAGATCCTCGCGCGATTCTTCGGCCGCTTCGCGTCCGATGTTCGGATTCGCGCCGGCGCCCAAGCCGCGCGTGAGGTTCGAACCGATCTGCACCCGGTTCGCCGTCAGCGACGAACTCAACGCTTGCACGTCGGTATTGATGGCGTAGAATTCCACGCCGGAGAGCCCGGCTTCGATCATGCGGTTGACGGCATTGCAACCGCCGCCGCCCAGTCCGAGAACTTTGATCGTGGCGGCGTGCTCGGGAACGAATCGTTTCGCGTCAGCCATGGTGTGCGGGTCCTCCGGAAAGAGATTGGCTTGCAAGAGAGTGGGTCAATTCCAAATGGACGTGAACCACGTCCAGAGTTTCGCGAACGCGGTGCCGCCGCTGCGGCCGTTGAGATGCGGTGCGGCCTCGCCGCGGGGGCCGAAGAGCACGAGGCCCACGGCGGTGGCATATTCGGGCTGTTTGACCGAATCGGTCAGCCCGGCGATCGTGGACGGGACGCCGATGCGCACCGGCAACCCGAAAATTTCCGCAGCGGTCGTTTCGATGCCGCGCAGATGCGCGCCGCCGCCGGTGATGACGATCTCGCTGAGCACCTGATCGCGCGGCATGTGTTCGACGATGTTGCTTTTGGCCAGGCGGAACATCTCGAGCACGCGCGGCAACACGATCGCGCGCAACTGGGCCGAGGTGACCTCGCGCGTGCTGCGGCCGTCGAGCGTTTTGACATGACACGTCTGCTCGGCTTCATCGGAGCGCGTCAGTCCCGAACCGTAGGTGCGTTTGACGTTTTCGGCCTCGGCTGCGGTCGTCTTCAGGCCCAACGCGATGTCGTTGGTGAGGATGTTGCCGCCGACCGGAATCGTCGCGCTGTGAATTACGCCGCCGCCGGCAAAGACCGCGATGTCGGTCGTGCCGCCGCCGATGTCGAGCAGCACGCAGCCGACGTGTTTTTCTTCCGAGAGCAGCGTGGCGGCCGACGACGCCAGCGGTTCGAACACGATGCCGGCCGGTTCGAGACCGGCGCGATGCACGCACTTGAGGACGTTGGCGATGAACGTCGTGCCGCCCGTGATGATGTGGGTGTCGACTTCGAGCCGGCTGCCCGACATGCCGAGCGGATCGGTGACGCCGTCTTGTCCGTCGATCGTGTAGTGCCGCGGCAGCGCGTGGATGATCTGGCGGTCGGCCGCGAGGTTGATGATCTTCGATGCGTCGACCACGCGCTTGACGTCGGGCGCGATGACCTCCCGATCGTCGCCCGAGACGGCAACGACGCCGCGGTTGTTGGTCGAGTGGATGTGCTCGCCGGTGATCCCGACGTAGACGTGCGAGATGTGCACGCCGGCCATCCGCTCGGCGCGCTCGGTGGCCGCCTCGATGGCCTTGACGGTCTCCTCGAGGTCGGTGACGACGCCCTTACGGATCCCGGTCGAAGGGGCTTCGCCGATGCCCAGGATCTCAAGGCCCTCCGG
>DASYOE010000121.1:0-7356 GCA_036008105.1 Candidatus Lustribacter sp.
TCATAGGCTTCGCACGGCTAGGTGCGCGAAGGGTCGCAATATGAATTCGGCGCGCGCGCTTCACCCCGATCTCGAATGCATGATGTTCAGCGAGGCGGAGATCGCGGCCGCGATCCGTTCGCTCGCCGAGCGCATCGCCGCGGATCACGTCGGCCAAGACGTTTTGCTGTTGGGCATCCTCAAGGGCGCGGTCCACGTGCTCTCGGACCTGGCCCGGCAACTGGACGGGATGACGCCCGGACCGGCCCGGGTGTACCTCGATGTGATGGCCGTCTCAAGCTACGGCAACGCGAGCCGCTCGTCGGGCGAGGTGCGGCTGATCCAGGACACGACCCACGCGATCGAGGGCCGGCGGGTGGTCATCGTCGAGGACATCATCGACAACGGGCTCACCCTCTCGTATCTGAACGCGCTGCTCTCGGCCCGCCGGCCGCTCTCCCTGCGCTCGGCGGTCTTGCTCGACAAGCCCTACCGCCGGATCGCGAACGTGAAGGCGGACTACGTGGGATTGACCTGTCCGGACGAGTTCATCGTAGGGTACGGTTTGGACTATCAAGAACGGTACCGGACTCTGCCCTACATCGCGAAACTGCGCCCGGATATCTTCTCAGAGCCCGAATAGGGGTCCGGTACTGGCACGGTCGGCGGCTGGCCTGGGTTGAAGCGAGAAACGTTCGGTCAGAAAGAACGGTACGAAAGTCTCACCAACCATGGGCAAGCACCTTAAAAGCATCATCGTCGTCCTGGCCATCTTCTTACTTGTCATCATCATCGTTGACAGGTTGGTTCTCCAGCCGAACCCCAGCAAGCAGCTGGCCTACTCGGCCTTCTACGACCGGGTGGTCGAGAACCAGATTAAGGACGTTAAGCTCAGCGGCAGCGAAATCAGCGGCACCGAGAGCAACGGCGACAAGTTCACGACCACCGCGCCGTCGGGGACCGATCCGTCGCTCATCCCGACGCTGCGCCAGCACCACGTCACGTTTTCGGCCGAAGCGACCAACACGAGCCCGTTCCTCGGGTTCGCCGTCCAGCTCGTGCCGTTCATCGCCATCGCGCTGGTCCTCGTCTTCATCTTGCGGCAAGCCCAAAGCGGCGGCAGCCAGGCGCTGTCGTTCGGCCGTTCGCGGGCCAAGCTCTTGAGCGAAAACCGGCCCAAGGTCACGTTTGCCGACGTGGCCGGGATCGAAGAGGCCAAGGAGGAGCTGGGCGAGGTCGTCGAGTTCCTGAAGTATCCGAAGAAGTTCCAGGCGCTGGGCGCGCGCATTCCCAAGGGCGTGCTGCTGCTGGGGCCCCCGGGCTCCGGTAAGACGCTGCTGGCCCGCGCGATCGCCGGGGAAGCCGGCGTGCCGTTCTTCTCGATCTCGGGTTCGGATTTCGTCGAGATGTTCGTCGGCGTCGGCGCCAGCCGCGTGCGCGACCTCTTCGAACAAGCCAAGAAGTCGGCGCCGTGCATCGTCTTCATCGACGAGATCGACGCGGTCGGCCGCCAGCGCGGCGCCGGCCTCGGCGGCGGTCACGACGAGCGCGAACAAACGCTGAACCAGTTGCTGGTCGAGATGGACGGTTTCGATCAGAATACCGGCGTCATCCTGATCGCCGCGACCAACCGGCCCGACGTGCTCGACCCGGCGCTGCTGCGCCCGGGACGCTTCGACCGCCAGATCGTGGTCGATCGTGCCGACGTCAAAGGGCGGGCCGCGATCCTCGCGGTGCACTCCAAGAACAAGCCGCTCTCCAAAGAGATCTCGCTCGACACGCTGGCCAAGCGCACGCCGGGCTTCTCCGGCGCCGATCTCGAGAATCTGCTCAACGAAGCGGCGCTCCTCGCGGCGCGCCGGAACAAGAGCGTGATCGAGATGGCCGAGTGCGAAGAGGCGATCGACCGCGTGCTGGTCGGACCGGAACGCAAGTCGCTCGTCATGTCGCAGCGTGAAAAAGAGAACACGGCCTACCACGAATCGGGTCACGCGGTCGTCGGCGGGCTCACGCCCAACAGCGATCCGGTGCACAAGGTCACGATTATCCCGCGCGGCATGGCGCTGGGGCTGACGTGGTCGCTGCCGGATGAAGATCGCCACTCGCAGACCAAGAACGAGCTGTTCGCGATCATCAAACGGATGCTCGCGGGACGCATCGCCGAAGAGATCAAGTTCGGCGACGTCACGACCGGCGCGTCGGACGACTTCGCCAAAGCGACCGAGATCGCGCGGCGCATGGTCACGCAGTACGGCATGTCCGACACGCTCGGACCGATCCAGTACGGGCGCGGCAACCATCAGGTGTTCCTGGGCCGTGACTTCGGCGAAGACCGGAACTACTCCGAAGAAGTCGCGTTCAAGATCGACACCGAGGTCCGGAAGATCATCGACGACTGCTACGGCGACGCTCGCAGAATTCTCGAAGCAAATTGGGATAAGGTCGAGCGTATGGTAGCGTCACTGCTCGAACACGAAACGGTCGAGACCGAAGAGGTCCTGGCCATCATGAACAACCGCGCCTGGCCGCCGTCGGAGCCGGAAGCGATTCCGGAGCTGCCGGCCGCCGCCAAGAATGCCGATCCGGAGCCCGTGCGCGACAAGCCCAAGCGACTGCCGCCGTCGATTTCGCCGGAGCCGGCGTAACGGTGATCGGCGCCGTCGTGAGGGCCGCGCTGCTGGGCGCGGCCCTCGTGCTTTCATCCATCGGCGCGGGCGGCGATGCCGGCGCGCCGGCCAACGGTTCGCTGCCCGGCGGCGGAACGTACTTGATTCGCCCCGGGGGCGGTGCCGATGTGGCGGCGGTGGCGTTGTGGTATCGCGCGCCGGCGGGCGGTTTCGGAACCGACGCGGTGCCGGCACTCGGGCGCCTGGCAGCATCGGCGGTCGCGGCGTCGCGCCCGGTGACGGGCACGTCGCTCTCGCAATTCGCGCGCCAAATCGGCGGCCGCCTCACCATCAACGCGTATCCCGAGAGCATCGCGGTTTCGCTCGTGGTGCCCGCGGCCCGCGCGAGCGATGCCGTTCAAGCCTTGACGCGGTCCTACTTTGCCCCGGTGATGACTGACCTCGGCCTCACCCTCGCGCGCCGCAGCGTGGTCGAAGACGGCGCGATCCGCTCCTTCGATTCAGGGGCGGTCATTACGGATGCGATCTACGCGACGCTGTTCGCGTCGGGTCCGGCGAAGATTCCGCCGTTCGGTACGAGTTCGTCCTACGCGAACGTTCCGATCGACGTCGTGCGCGCGTTTGCCGAACGTGCCTTCCGCCCCGGGAACGCGCTGCTCATCGTCACCGGCGCGGTCGATTCGAGCGTCGTCACCGCCGCGCTGCCTGGTCGCGAAGACGCGCCGCCCAACGCCGAGACGCCGGCGCCCGAAACGCTCGCCGGCGTGCGCGGTCCGGTGCAGGCACGCGGCGTTGAGGCCGGCTTCGGCCTCGGTTGGGCCGGCCCGCCGATCTCCGACGAACGCGAAGCGACCGCGTTCGATTTCATCGCCGACTACCTGTTCTATCCCGACACGGGCGTGGTCCAAAAAGCGGTACGCAACACCGGCAGCAGCGTGGTGGGAACGTTCGTGACCTATCACAATCCGGGCGTGTTCTTGCTGACCGCGAGCGGCGGCGATCAGGCCGCCGTGCACGCCGCCGTGGATGCGGGACTGCTCGCGATCCGGCATCCGCTCGATGCGGCGGCGTTCGCTGCGGCGCGGCATCAGTTCATCTATCACATCCTCAGCGACGATGAGACCGCGTCGGCACTCGCCGATACGTACGGCTGGTACTCGGTCGAGGGGAATCCGGGCTACGCTCCGGGCGAAGGCGGCGCGGCCGGGCGGTATCTGGCGGCGGCGAACGCGTTGACGCCGGAGTTCGTCGCCGCGACGGCCGCGAAATATCTCGATCGTCCCGGCGCAGCGATCACGATCTCGCCGCCGCCCGGAGGGCTTCCGCGATGATGCGGCAGCTGTTGCTCGCCGCGACGCTCGCGCTCACGCTCGCGGCCGCCCCGCGCGCGGTCGACCTGGGCAACGCGAAGATGTACGCCCAAAGCGACGACGGCGCGCAGTTGACCGGCGTGGAGATCATCGTGAGCGCCGGAACCGCGCGTCAAACCGTCGCCCAGAACGGGCTCGCCGCGCTGACCGCGCAAACGCTGCTGTTCACCAAGGTGAACGGAACGCGCTTGAGCGATCGCATCGCCGCTGCCGGCGGATCGGTCGACTACGCGGTCGCGCCGGGCACCGTGCGCTTTTCGCTCGAAGTGCTGCCCAGCGCGCTCGGTTCCGTAAGCGCGGACTTCGCACGCGTGCTGGCCGCGCCGGATACGTCGGCGGACAACGTCGCCGCCGCGCGTGAGGCCGTCGGCGTGCGCATCGACGCCGAAGAACGCAATCCGGTAACGGTCGGCGTCGAGATGCTGCACAGCGCGTATTACAGCGGCACGGCCGGGGCGCCCGAGTACGGT
Organism: Candidatus Lustribacter sp.; assembly: GCA_036008105.1. GTDB lineage: Bacteria > Vulcanimicrobiota > Vulcanimicrobiia > Vulcanimicrobiales > Vulcanimicrobiaceae > Lustribacter. The sequence continues at coordinate 4,447 of DASYOE010000121.1, forward strand.
ACCCGCGCTTCGCTGGCGCAACTCGGACCGTCGGACGTGTCGGCATTCCTCGCCGCGCACTACCTGCGCGGCAATACGTTTGCCACCGCAACCGGTCTCGTCGACGATACCGCGAGCGCGGCCGTCAACACCGTGATCGGCGCGTTGCCGGACGGCAGCGAAACACCGCCGGCCGTAACGGCGCAAGCCTTTCCGGCGGAACCGCGGCACCTCGTGACATCGCGCGACATCGGCGTCCCGTTCGCTTTCGTCGGATTCGCTGCACCCGCGATGAGCGACCGCCAGTTCGCCGCCATGCTCGTGATGCGCTCGCTGCTCAACGATGTCGCCGCCCGCCAAAGCACGACCACGCTGGCCACCTATCAGCGCGGGATCAACATCGTCTACGCGTACGACGTCAAGCCGGCGACGTTCACCGTGGCCATCAACGGCAGCCAGCTCGACCCGACCGCCGGCCTGACGGTGCTGCAAGCCATCTTGAAGACCGCGCTCACCAAACCGCTGGCGCCCGACGTGCTCAAGCGCTTCCAGGAAACGGCGCGCGGCGAGTGGGCGCTCGAAGCGGTGACGTTGACCGACCGCGCCTGGCTGATCGGCGCGGCCGTGAACGAAGGCGGCGATCCGGGCCTCGCGCAGTCGGTCGATGCGGCGATCGGTCGCGTCACCTCAGCCGACGTGCAGGCGCTGGCGAAGGCGTATCTGCAGCGCTACACGGTCGCGCTCGTCCTGCCGCGCCGCCGCAACTAGCACTGCGCGTCGCACTCGTTCACGATTACCTCAACCAGCGCGGCGGCGCGGAGCGGGTCTTCGCGCATTTTCTCGAGGCGTATCCGGACGCTCCGGTCTTCACCTCGATCTACTCGCCCGAGCTCGCGGATCTCGTCCCGGCGGCTCGCGTGCGGACCTCGTTTCTGCAGAAATTTCCTTTTAAGCAAAGGCTTTTTCGTGCCTATGCCCCGCTCTATCCGCGGGCGTTCGAAGCCTTCGATCTGCGCGGGTACGACACGATCGTCAGCTCGACGACGGCATGGGCCAAGGGCGTGATCGTACCGCCCGGCGCGGTGCACGTGTGCTACATCAACACGGTCAGCCGGTTCGTGTTCGACGAGGGGCGCTACGTCGGGGGGCTGACCGGCAACGCGTTCGCGCGCCCGGTCGTGGCGGCGCTCGCGCGCTGGGACGTGCGCGCCGCGCAGCGCCCGACGCGCTTCATCGCCAACTCGCGCAACGTCGCCGCGCGCGTGCTGCGCTATTACGGGCGGGACGCCGACGTGTTGCCCTGTCCGGTCGACGTCGACCGCTTCACGCTCGGCAGCGGTCGCGGCGACTACGTTGCGGTCGTGTCGCGGCTGCTATCGTACAAACGGATCGATCGCGCGATCCGGGCCGCCGCGCGCGCCGGCGTCGCCTTGCACGTTGCCGGAACCGGCCCGCACGAAGCGGCATTGCGCGCGCTGGCGGCCGGAACGCAGACCACGTTTCACGGCTATCTCGCCGACGCGGCGGTGAACGCGCTGATCGGCGACGCGCGCGCGGTGTTGTTGCCGGGTGAAGAAGATTTCGGTCTCGTGCCGCTCGAGGCGGCTGCCGCGGGGACGCCCACGATCGCACTGCGCGCGGGCGGCGCGCTGGAAACGATCGTCGAGGGCGAGACCGGCGCGTTTTTCGACGAGCCCACCGACGAGTCGCTCGCGGCCGCGATCGCGGCCTTCGACCGCTCGCGCTTCAACGCGCAACGGTTGCGCGCGCACGCCGAAACGTTCGCGCCGCCGCGCTTCATCGAGCGCTTGCAGGCGCTCGTCGCCGAAACTACGGCTTCGCGACCGAGATGAGCCCCACGTTGACCAGGTTGAAGAGCGCGTGCGTGAGCATCGATGCCGTGAGCGAGCCGCTGCGCACGTACACGTAGGCCAGGACGACGCCGCTGGCGGCGAGCGGCAGAAACGCGCTCAGCGAGCCGTGCGAGATGCCGAACACGAGGCCGCTCAGAACGGCTGCGACCCATACCGGCATGTAACGCAGCAACGCGTTGAACAGAAAACCGCGGAAGATGAATTCTTCCATGAACGGTGCGGCGACGACGGCCAGAAACGTGAACGCGGCCATCAGCGCCGCATCGTGCGTCGAGGTGAAGAGCGTCACCGCGGTCTCCTGCGGCTTCTGATGCGTGAACATGTACTGCACGGCCGCAATGCCGATCGTCGCCGCGTACATCGCGAGCGCGCCCACTCCGCCCGCAACGAGCGTGGCGCGGTCGAAGCCGCGCAAGCCGAGTTCGTAGAGCGAACGGCGGCTCAGCCACGGCAGGGCGATCAGCAGCACGGCCAGGATCGGCAGGTAGCTCACGTATTGGCCGATCGCGATGCCCCAGGTGAGCGTATTCGTGCGGACGTCGTGCGCGGTGGTTCCGAAGAGATGGTAGGCGACGTACGCATCGAGTTGGAGTCCGGCCAAGAATGCCAGCGCCAGCGCCGCGAACACGACGAGCGAGCGTTGCCACGAGAACGCATCAGAGACCGGCGGCTTCTCCATTTCCGGCAGTGTGCTCGACTCGATCGTCGAAGGCCTTGCGGTGATTTGGTCGCACGCGGTATCCGCCGGGTTGCCGGCGTTCCTGGCGTCGGTGGTCGAGTTCATCGAGGCGCTGACGATCGTGCTGGCGGTCGGCGTGACGCGCGGTTGGCGGTCGGCGCTGCTCGGTGCGCTCGCCGGTGTCGTGTTGCTGGCGGTGCTGGTGCTCGCGTTCGGTCCGGCGCTCGCCCTCGTGCCGATCGCGATCTTGCAGTTCACCGTGGGGACCTTGCTCCTGCTCTTCGGGTTGCGCTGGCTGCATAAGGCGGTGCTGCGTGCGAGCGGCGTCGTTGCGCTGCACGATGAGGACGCGATCTACGAGCAGCACCTCGCGCAACT
>DASYOE010000122.1:0-1530 GCA_036008105.1 Candidatus Lustribacter sp.
AACGTGAAGAACGGCGGCTTGCCGAAGCCATCGGGATGCCGTGGCCCTACCTATGACCGATCCCGTCCCGCGCGAGCCGCCGGTCGTACAAGACGTGCGCGAGCACGTGTTCTGGCGTTCCTTCCACCACGCGTTCGAAGGCATCATCCACGCCACGCGCACGCAGCCGAACATGCGGCTGCATCTCGTCGCCGCGGCGCTCGTGCTGGCCGCAACCCTGTACCTGCGCTTGCAGCGCCCGTACGTGATCGGGATCGTGGTGACGGTCGCGGTCGTGCTCGCGTTCGAACTGGTGAACACCGCCGTTGAGGCGCTGGTCGATCTTCTGACCGAGGCCCACCATCCGCTCGCCAAGGTGGCGAAGGACGCGGCGGCCGGAGCGGTCCTCGTGGTGGCGTTTGCGGCGGTCATCGTCGGGTACCTGACCTTTTATGAGGGCATCCTCGCCGGCGGCGATCAGGTCTACCGCGCCGCCCTCGCGCTGCCGGCCAATGCGGTCTTCATCGGCCTCGTCATCGTTGGGATCGCCACGGTGATCGCCAAGGCCAAGGTCGGCCGCGGTTCGGCCCTCCAGGGCGGTGCCGTGAGCGGGCACGCGGCGCTGGCGTTCGCGTCGGCAACGTTCATCTCGCTGCTCGGAAACAGCGCGCTGCTGGCCGGTTTGGCGTTTTTCCTCGCCCTGCTGGTGACCCAGAGCCGGGTCGAGTCGGGGATCCACTCGGCGCGCGAGGTGTTCTTCGGCGGCGTGCTCGGCGTCGGCGTCAGCTACGGGCTATGGCTCTGCCTGCGCCTCCCGCTGCATGTGGTATAATCGAGCCCGCTTGTGAACGACTACTGGCTGGAACTGCTCGCCCTCATCGTATTCGTGGGGGCAGCCGCGTTTTTTGCGGCGTCGGAAGCAGCAATCGTCTCGGTTTCGCGCATCTCCGCGCGCACGTTTGCCGAGAAGGGCATCCCCGGTGCGGCGCGCCTGCAGAAACTGCTCGAAGACCGCAACCGCACGCTCACGACGATCCTGATTGCCAACACCTTCGTGTTGCTCGCGACCAGCGGTTATGCGACCTACCTATTCGTCAAACTCGGCATCCCGCAAGCACCGTTGTGGTCGACGTTGATTACGACGATCGTGCTGCTGATCTTCGGTGAGATTCTGCCCAAGACGCTCGCCGTTTCGAACAGCGGCCGCGCCGCGCTCCGGCTGGCCGCACCGCTGCGGTTTTTTACTTGGCTGCTCGCGCCGCTGACCTCCGCGCTGCTGGCGACGACCAACCTCATCGTGCGGCTCTTCGGCGGCTCGCCGCCCCACGGGCCGTACGTTACCGAAGACGACATCAAGACGCTGGTCAACGTCGGCGTCGAACAGAACGTGCTCGAAGAGGGCGAACGGGAACTAATTCACTCGATCTTCGAGTTCGGCGACACGATCGTGCGCGAGGTGATGACGCCGCGGACCGATATGATCGCCGTAGCGGTGACGGCCACGCCCAAGCGCGCGCTCGACCTGGTCATCGCCGACGGCTACTCGAAGCT
>DASYOE010000123.1:0-1908 GCA_036008105.1 Candidatus Lustribacter sp.
ACTGCTCGAACTGCTGGCCGCTGGCGTCGGTCGTGGTCATGAGCGCGATGCGCGTCCAGCCGCGGTCGCGGTAATAGTGCGCGATGGCGCGCGCGTCATCGCGCGTCGACGCGGTCGACGAATATTGATAACTGCCGGCCGCCGGTGCGATCGACGGCGAGAAACAGTAGTCGACCGGGCCCGTCTTCGTGACCAGCGGCCCGTCGGCCAGACACGTCGCGGTGAATGACGGTCCCAGGATGACCGGCGGCTTCTTTCCCAGGAGCCCGTTGACGAGCTGGACGGAGACGGCCGGGTTCGACTGGTCGTCAACGATGACAAAGTGGATTGGGCGTCCTTTGATGCCACCGGATTTGTTGACGAGTTCCTCGAGAATCGCGAGGGTTTTCTGCTCCGAGCCACCGATGAACGCCGCCGGCCCGGTCAGCGCGAGAATCGTGTTGATCTCGTAGGGGGCGCTCTGAGCGGAGACGGGGCTCCGGGAGCCCACCGGAAGCAACAACGCCAAGACGGCGAGAAAAGGCAGAACCCGAACGCGCATAGGAACCCTCCGAAAACTGGTTTCGCGAAGGTTCGCATTTCCCGGAGGATACCTTGCAGTTCGGATTGTTCGACCACATCGACCTGGCCGGTGACCGGCCCTTGGCGCAGCAGTACGACGAACGGCTCCAGCTCGTCGCCGCTGCGGACGCTGCGGGCTTCTACGCCTACCACGTGGCCGAACATCACGCCACCCCGCTGAACACGGTCCCGGTGCCGGGCGTCTTCCTGGGCGCCGTCGCGCGCGCAACCACGCGCATTCGCATGGGACCGATGGTCTATTTGCTGCCGCTGTACTCGCCGCTTCGCATCGTCGAGGAGATCGCGATCCTCGATCACCTCAGCCACGGCCGCATGGAGATCGGCGTCGGCCGCGGCGTGTCGCCCTACGAGCTGAACTTCCATAAAGTCGACGCCGAGAAATCGCGCGAGATCTTCATCGACGCGTACGACTGCATGATCGCCGGACTGACGCACGACCGGCTGACCTATCATGGCCCGTACTACAACTACGACGACGTGCCGGTCGTCCTGCGGCCGTTACAACAGCCGCATCCCGCGATGTGGTACGGCTCATCGAACACGGTCGGCGCGGTCTGGGCCGGCGAGCGCGGCCTGCACTTCGCATCGAACGGTCCGACGGCGCGCGCGAAAGAGAACATCGATGCGTACCGGGGCGCGCTCGCACAGCGCGGCAGCGGCGTGGAGATACCGCACGCGGAGTTTTCGGGCGGCGGCGCGATCGGGGTCAGCCGGCAGATCGTGGTGGCCGAGACCGACGCCGCGGCGTGGCGCATCGCCAAGCCGGCGCACGAGCACATTCACCACAACCAGATGTCGCTGCGGCGCGAAGCGCTGCGCCGCACCGACCTCAAGAGCCGGCCGGGATACGTCGACGTGCCCTCGGCCGCCGACTTCGACGCGGCGGTTACCGAAGGCACGTGCATCGCCGGTTCGCCCGACACCGTCCGCGCGGCGATCGAGCAGCAGATCGAAGAACTCGGGATCAACTACCTCATCTGCTACTTCATGTTCGGCACGATGACGCTGCCCGACGCGCTGCGCTCGCTCGACCTGTTTACGACCTACGTGAAGCCGAACGTCAAAACAGACGCCGCTTCGGCGGCACGTAGATGATCTCGGACGCCGGGAAGCTCTCGAACTTCGCGTACTTCGCCGTGAGGTCGATGCCCGTTTGAACCTGCGCGGGATCGAGCGTCTTGACGAAGTACGTGCGCGGCGTCGCCGCAACTTGCGCCGGATCGACCTTCAGGTATTTCGCCAGGATGTCCGGTAACTTCGCGGGATTCGCCTTGGCCCAATCGACGGCATCGCGCATCGACTGCGCGAAGAGCGCGATCGCGCGCT
>DASYOE010000124.1:0-5516 GCA_036008105.1 Candidatus Lustribacter sp.
TGTTGCTGCTGCCCGTGCTTGTTGCCGTCCATGCATCGCTCGGGCAGACCGCGCACGACTTCTTCGTCCCGGGCTTGCCGAAGGGCGGCGACCTCAGCACGGTCGTGCTCCTCATCACTGCGATCGTCGGTACCACCGTCGCGCCGTGGCAGCTCTTCTTTCAACAGAGCTACGTGATCGACAAGCGCGTGACGACGCGTTTCATCAACTACGAGCGCTGGGACCTTGCGGTCGGCATCGTGTTCGTCGTCGTCGGTGGCATCGCGATGATGTCGATCGCCGCGGCGACGTTCGCCGGTCATCGGGAATTCGGCAATTTTCAGGACGCCGGCGCAGTTGCGGCCGGCATCGCGAAATACGCGGGCTTCTGGCCGGGGGCGTTCTTCGCGATCGCGCTCGCCGACGCGTCGATCATCGGCGCCGCGGCCGTTTCGCTCTCGACCGCGTATGCGGTCGGTGACGTGCTCTCGTTGCGTCACTCGCTCCACCGCAGCGCGAGCGACTCACCGGCCTTTTACGGCGTGTATGCGCTGCTGATCGCCGCGGCGGCCGCACTCGTGCTGATCCCGGGCGCGCCGCTCGGCTTACTCACGAACGCGGTGCAGGTTCTGGCCGGCATCTTGCTCCCGAGCGCTGCTGTTTTTCTGCTGTTGCTCTCGAACGACAAGGCCGTGCTCGGCCCGTGGGTCAACACGGCGCGCGTCAACATCATCACCGGGATCGTCATCGCCGTGCTCGTCGTGCTTTCCGTGGTACTGACATGCTCGACGCTCTTCCCGAACTTCGGCGAGGTCCAAATCCTCTGGACGCTCGGCATTGGCCTCGGGGCAGCAGTGAGCGTCGGCATCTGGCTCGCCATCGTCCACCCGGGCGGACGTGAGGGGCCCAAACCAAGTCTCGCGCTGAAGCGCGCGTGGCGCATGCCGCATCTGAGCAAACTGGCGCCGGTGAAATTGTCGTTGCTGAGCCGGTTCTGGCTGGTCGTGCTGCGCGTGTATCTTCTGGGTGCCATCGCACTGGTCGTATACAAAGTCATTCTGCTGGCGCTGCACGAAGGCTAAGTGCCCGCCATGATGCACAACGGACTGGCCGCCGTTTCCACCGCGGAATTTGCTTTGCGCGTCGTTGTCGCGCTGGTGTTCGGTGCGCTCATCGGCGGCGAACGCCAGTGGCGCCAACGCATGGCGGGGTTGCGGACCAACGCGCTGGTCTGTATCGGTGCGTCCCTCTTCGTCCTGATGACGCCGCTCGTCGGAGGGGGCGCGAACCCGCTGCAGATCGCCGCCTACATCGTGCCGGGCATCGGCTTTCTCGCCGGTGGCGTGATCTTCAAAGAGCGACTCAGCGTCACCGGATTGAATACGGCCGCCACCCTGTGGTGTACGGCCGCCGTCGGCGCGCTCGTCGGCTTCGGCTTCATCGTGCAGGCCGCGATCGGGGTGGCAGCGGTTCTCTCGGTTCACATTATCATGCGACCGATCGTTCAGCGGATTAACCGCCAATCCGGCGAGGGTATCGAGGTCGTCTCCAGCTACGAGTTACGCGCCGTCTGCCGTGAGGAGGTCGAAGAACAGGTCCGCGCCGACATGATCGCCGCGATCCGCCAAACTGAAATGACCCTCACCGCCGTCTATAGTGAAGAACTCGAAGATCAAGCGCGGACCGAGATCGTCGCTGACGTCACCCTCAGCGGCCGGGCCGACGCCAAGCTCGAGGAAGTCGTGTCGCTGCTCGGCGTGGAGCCCGGCGTCGTCGCGATCAGCTGGAAGATCGTCCCGACCACCGACGAAGAGCGGTCGATGATCCCGGATTGAGGGCGAGGGCGAGGATTGAGCCGTAGCGTACCCCGGTCCGCGTTCGGCAAATGGAAGCCGCGCGAGAACCGCGATATCGTCGGGATTCTGGCGGCGCAAGAACGCACGCGCCTGCCGGAGCTCTTGCCGATCCGGCACGAACGCATGCGGGCCTCAGCGTTCGGCTTCTACCGCGGCGCCGCCGCCGTCATGGCGGCCGATCTCGCCGATCTCACGCCGACGGGCATTCGCGTCCAGGTGTGCGGCGACGCGCACCTGCAGAATTTCGGCGGCTACGCCTCACCGGAGCGGAACATCGTCTTCGACGTCAACGATTTCGATGAGACCCTCACCGGACCGTGGGAGTGGGACGTGTTGCGGCTGGCGACGAGCGCCGAAGTCGTTGCCCGCGGCAGTTCCTTCAGCCGCGGCCGGACCGACGACGTCGTCCGCGCGACGCTCTCGACGTACCGCAACGCGATGGCGCATTTTGCGTCCGTGTCGCCGCTCGAGGTGTGGTACGCGCACATCGAGCTTCCGGACGGGAGCGCCGGCACACCGCCGCGCGGACCCGAAGACATCAAAGCGCGGCTCCTCGGCAGCGCGGAACACGAAGCCGAGCAGCTGCTGCCGCGCGTCGCCCCGGCGAAGGTGCCCGCGTTCGTCGATCAGCCGCCGATGTTCCGGCGCATCGCCCTCGATGCCGACGAGTCGCTGAACGCACGCGACGTTATCGCGGGCTATCGCGATTCGCTGCCGCCGCACGTGCGGGTGCTCCTGGAACGCTTCGAGCTGGCGGACCTTGCGCTCAAGGTCGTCGGCGTCGGCAGCGTGGGGACGCGCTGCTACGCCGCATTGTTCCGTACCGAACGCGGCGATTCGCTGGTGCTGCAGCTGAAAGAAGCGGACGCGTCGGTGCTCGAAGCGTTCGCCGGACCCAGCCCGTACCCCAACCACGGCCGGCGCGTGGTCGAGGGCCAGCATCTGATTCAAGCGGCGAGCGACATCTTTTTGGGCTGGACGACGAGCCGCGGTATCGACTTCTACGTGCGGCAGCTGCACGATATGAAGATCTCGATCGCCGTTGCCGGCCTCGGTCCGAAAGCCTTGACGCGTTACGCGCGGTTGTGCGCGTGGACCCTGGCCCACGCCCACGCGCGCTCGGGTTCACCCCAAGACATTGCCGGCTACATCGGGCGCAGCAACGCCTTCGATGCGTCGGCCGCGGCGTTCGCGCGCACGTATGCCGGCGTCACCGAGGCCGATTACCAGCGCTACTGCGCGACGGTTACGTCTTAGCGCGCGAGGCGCAGACGGGTGTCGAGCACGGCGTCGAACGGCGCGCTCGCCAGCGTCAGCAGCGCGGCCGCGCACGCGGTGCAGGCACGATCGTCGTCGGGTCCGGTCCCGTGTTCGGGGCAGCGCGCCGTTCCGCAGCCGGTGCAGAGTGCGTCCGGGCGGGCGCCGCAGGACGCATCGCCCGCGGCCGCTTCGCAGCGGTCGAACGCAATAGCAATCACCTCGCCGACGAGCTGCCCGTCTAATGAAACTCGGCGAACGCGGGATTTTGAGGGGACGCGCGCTGGGCGTACGAGGGTACCGAGATCGGCACGCAGCGCGGTTTTCCGCGACATTAGAAGGATACATGCGGCGGCTCCCGCTGCATCACCTTTAAAACGCGCCTCCGGAGAGGTGCGGCCGTCGCGAAACGAAACTTCTCTCCGCCTCGTTGCACGTGAACCGCAGGCTCGCGTCATGATAGGAGTGAGCATGAACATTCGCAGTTGGACCGTCGGCGCGGGCGCCGCGCTTACCGCCGCGGCGCTACTCTTGGGCCCGGCCGCGCTGGCGCAGCAGACGCCAGTGACGATCCCCGTGATCTTGCCGCTGACCGGCGGCGGTGCTTTCATCGGACAGACGCACGAGAAGACGATGCAGATCCTCCAGGACATGGTCAACAAGAACGGCGGCATCAAGGGCCGCCCGCTCAAATTCGACTTCCTCGACGATCAGACGAGTCCGGCCGTCTCCAAACAGCTCGCGACGCAGGTGCAAAGCCAGTCGCCGATCGTGTTGGGCTCGTCGCTCTCAGCCATGTGTCAGGCCATCTTACCGGTGTACGAAACGAACGGGCCGGTCCAGTGGTGTCTCTCGCCCGCCGTTTATCCGGCCACGGGTTCGTACGTGTTCTCGACGAGCGTGAGCACGAAGGATCTGTTCGTCGCCACGTTGCGGTTCTTCCGTGAAAAGGGCTGGAAGAAATTCGCGCTGTTGGCCTCGCAGGACGCCTCGGGTCAGGACGGGGTCGACGACACGGCCCTGGCGATGAAACTGCCCGAGAATAGCGGGATGCAACTGGTCGACACCGAGCGCTACGCCGCCAGCGACGTCAGCGCGACCGCGCAAGTCACGCGCATCAAGGCGGCCGGGCCGCAAGCGCTGATCATCTGGGTTCCCGGCACGCCGTTCGCAACCGGCTTGCGAGCGATGCAAGACGTCGGTCTCGACGTGCCGGTCGTCGCGACGAGTGCCAATATGGTCGTCGCGCAGCTGAAGCAGTACAGCGCCTTCATGCCCAAGGAGCTGTATTTCCCCGGCGTTACCTACGCTGCCGGAATCGCGCAGAACGCACGCGTGAAGCATCAGCAAGACCTCTACCAGGCAGCCATGAAAGCGGCCGGCGTGACGACCGACCTGCAGAGCGGGATGACGTGGGACGCCGGCTTGATGACCGTCGACGCGCTGCAGCATCTCGGTCCCACGGCCACGGGTGCGCAGGTCCGCAACTACATCGCCGGCCAGTCGAACTTCGCCGGCATTCTCGGGATCTATAATTTCCAGGCCGTGCCGCAGCGGGGAACGGACATCAACGACGCCGTGATGCAGCTCTGGAACGGCAACGGCTGGACCACCGCGAGCTCCTTCGGCGGAGCCCTAAAGTAGGCGTGTCCGGCGAGATCCGCATTCAGGGCGTCACCAAGACGTTCGAGGGCCCGCACGGCGACGTGCAGGCGCTCGACCCGATCGAGCTGGCGATTCCGCAGGGACAGTTCCTGTGCATCGTCGGGCCGAGCGGGTGCGGGAAGACGACCCTGTTGCGGATCATCGCCGGTCTCGAAGCGCCGACCGCCGGCGGGGTCGAGTTTACGATCGCCAACGAGGGCAAGCCGCTGCGCAGCGTCGTCTTCCAGGAACAGGGGATCTTCCCGTGGATGACCGTGCTGCAGAACACGGCCTTCGGGCTCAAGGTGCGCGGCGTCGGGCGCGGCGAGCGCGAGAAGCAGGCCGGCGCATACCTCGACATGCTCGGCTTGACGCAGTTCGCCGACGCGTATCCGCGCCAGCTCTCGGGCGGCATGCGCCAGCGCGTCAACATCGCGCGCGCGTTCGCGAACGACCCGGCGATCCTGTTGATGGACGAGCCGCTGGCGAGTCTCGACGAACAGACGAAGCTGCTCGTGCAAGACGACCTCCTGCGGTTGTGGGAAGGCTCGCACAAGACCGTCGTCTACATCACGCACAGCCTCGACGAGGCGATCGTGCTGGGCGACCGCGTGATGGTGATGACCAACCGTCCGGGTAAGGTGAAGAGCCTGGTCGACATCGACCTGGTGCGGCCGCGCAACGTGCTCGACATGCAGTCCAATACGGCGTTCTTCGACATCCGCAGCCGCATTTGGACCGCCCTGCGCGAAGAAGTCCTGACCTTACGTCAACGTGAGA
>DASYOE010000125.1:0-11279 GCA_036008105.1 Candidatus Lustribacter sp.
GCGGGCAAGCGGCCGCGGCCATCTACCGCCGCACGGCCGAACGGCGCTATCACCTCACCGAGGACAGCTGCCGGGCGATGGTCTCCGACATGATGGCCTTCTTCTCGGGTGAGCGCGAGCCGATCTTCACCTTCACGGGCACCCGCTCGCTCGACGCGTAATCCCGGCGCCTTGCGGCGCCGATGATTAATCGATGGACCCCAAACCCGCCGGCCCGGACGCGCCGGCGCCGAGTCGCGTCACGATGGCCATGCGCGTCTCCGCCCAGGCCTTCAGCGACGAAGAAGCGCTCGCTCGCATCGAGGCGCTCATCGAAGCGCACCCCGACGACGTCAAACTGCAGTTCGCGCGCGGCTGCTGTCTCGAAGACCTCGGGCGTTACGAGACGGCCAAGCGCGCGTATGCCGACGTTCTATCCCGCGACCCGACGAACTTCGGCGCGCTGACCAACCTCGGTTCGCTGCTCCACGTGCACGGCGCGCGCGTCGTGGCGCGCGCGCTCTACACCAAAGCGGTAGTCGAGCATCCGAACGAGCCGATGGCCTACGTCAACCTCGGCAACGCGCTGCTCGAAGAAGGCGACAACGCGGGCGCGGAAGCGACGTATCTTGCCGGGCTGCGCGTGCAGGCGGATTATCCGAACCTGCACTGGGCACTCTCGCTCTACTACCGTCACGTCGGCAACGACGATTCGGCGCTCAAGCATCATCAGCTGACGTTCGTCAAACCGACGGTTCGAGTGGCTCCCTATCACGGGTCGGGCCCGCCGCTCGACGTGTTGCTGTTGCTGGCCGCGCACGGTGGAAACGTCGTTACTTATCCGTTCTTCGACAGCAGCGTCGTGCGGCTGTACACGCTCGTGACGGAAGGCTATCAACCGGGGATGGAACTGCCGCCGTACCACGTGATCTTCAACGGCATCGGCGACGTCGACCGGTCGATCGAACCGCTGCGGCGCGCGCGCGACATCGTCGCGCGTTCGGCCGCACCGGTGATCAACGATCCGGATGCGGTGCTGGCCAGCGGCCGCGCGAGCGTGACCGCTCGCCTGGCCGGTATTCCCGGCGTCATCACGCCGCGCACGCTCGCGCTTCCGCGCCAAGCGGTCACGACCGAAGAATTGACCAAGCGCGGCTTCACGTTTCCGCTGTTGCTGCGTTCGCCCGGACATCATACCGGCAACCACTTCGCGTGGGTGCACTCGCCGCTCGCGCTCACGGCCGTGCGCGATTCGCTGCCGGGCATCGAGTTGCTCGCGATCGAGTATCTCGACGGCCGCGGTGCCGATGAGATGTACCGCAAGTACCGCGTGCTGTTCATCGGCGGCAAACTCTACCCGCTGCACTTGGCGATCTCGCCGCGCTGGAAGGTGCACTACTTCTCCGCCGACATGACCGACCGTGCCGACCATCGGGCGGAAGAAGAAGCCTACCTCAACGACATGGCGGGCGTGCTGGGCGCCGGCACCATGGCCGCGCTCGAGCAGATCGCGGCGACGCTGGGCCTCGACTACGGTGGCATCGACTTCGGGCGCGACGCGGCCGGGAACATCTTGCTCTACGAAGCGAACGCAACGATGGCGGTGTTCCGGCCGCCGCCGGACGAAGTATTCGCGTACCGGCGCGCGCCGGTCGAGCGCGTCATCACCGCTGTCCGCGAGCTCATCGTCGATACGGCCGTGCGCGGCGGGTACGCCGCCGCCGCAACGGTTTCTTAGCCGATGCGCTCGCCGAAGAGCGCGCGCGCGTTGCCCGAATCGATCTGCGCGATCTGATCCGCCGTGAGCCCGGCCTGCGAGATGTAGTCGGCCGCCAGCTGGTGCGCCTCGCCTTTCCAGTACGGCCAGTCGGTGCCGAACACGATGCGCTCCAGCCCGAAAGTTTCGATCGCCAGCCGCAACGACGGCGGGTACCCGTTCACCGTGTCGTACCAGAACTTGCGCATCTCTTCGCGCGGCACGCCCTTCCCGGGCATGAACCGCTGCGCCATGTGATCGAGCCGCTGAATGATGAACGGCAACGTGCCGCCGAGATGCGGGACGATCGTGCGAATGCGCGGGAAACGCTGCGTGAAACCGGCCTGCAACAATTCGAGGATCGCGAGCGAGTCTTCGAACGGTGCGCCCAGCGGCCAAGTGAGGCCGGTATCCTTCAACTGCTGCGAGCCGCACGCCGACCCGGCCGGATGCAGAAACAGGACGGCGCCGCGACGGTCGAGTTCGGCGTAGATGGGATCGAATGACGGATCGGCCAGGCTCGTGCCGAGGATCGTCAGCGTCATCGTCACGCCCCACATATGGAGCTCGTCGAGCACGCGGCCGATTTCGGCGAGCGACGCTTTGACGTGCGGCATCGGCAGCACACCGAACGCCGCGAAGCGGGCCGGTGTCTCCAGCGCGATCTCCGCATACAGGTCGTTCGCAAAACGAGCGCCTTCGATCGCGTATTTCTCGTCGAGCGAATACGGGGTGACCCCCGAGACCGACAGGATCTGCTTGTCGACGTGGGCCCGATCCATGGCGGCGAAACGTTCGGCGAAATCGGCCTCACGGGTCGGGTGCAGCAGCCGGTACGCCGGCTCGAGGAGATCGGCACCGGCACCGTGCCGTTCGAGTACGTCGATGTAACTCTGGCTGAAGTAGTGGGCGTGAACGTCGAGGCGCATCGACCCTCGTTGCGCTCGCCCGCCTGGCGGAACCTTCCGCGCCCAATTGCCTGACCCGACAGGAAGAAAATTTCCATCTCCCCAATCACTCGGGCCACCACGACCGCGGTTTCCGGAGGTTCGGCGTTATGAAACGATCCCGCTTAGCCATAGCTGTGGCGGTAGCGATACTGCTGCTTGGTTCGGGCGCGGTTCAGGGACAGCAGACGCCGATCAAGATCGGAATCGTGTACTCGTTCTCCGGCGCCGGCGGTACGGCCGGCAAAGAGTTCAACGACATCGTCGCGCTGTTCCAGAAACAACACGGCGATACGATCGCCGGCCGGAAAGTGCAGATCATCGAGCGCGACGACGGCGGCATCGCGCCCGACAACGCCAAACGCTTGGCCCAGGAGCTGATCGTCGAGCAGCACGTCGATTTGCTTGCCGGATTGATCTTCACGCCCAACGCGATGGCGGTCGGAACGGTCTCGACGCAGGCGAAGATGCCGACCTTCATCGTCAACGCGACGACCTCAGGCATCATGGCCAAGAATCCGTATATGAGCCGCTACAGCATGACGGCCACGCAAGTGACGATCCCGCTGGCGAAGTATGCGTACAAGAGCGGCATGCGCAACATGTACGTGATCTTTATGGACTACGGTCCCGGCATCGACTCGGGCACGACCTTCGAGAACACGTTCAAGGGCGAAGGCGGAACCATCGCCGGTGAGATCCGCGTGCCCGTCACGGCCGAAGATTTCTCGGCCTACCTCCAACGGGTGAAAGACGCCAAACCCGACGGCGTCTACATCTTCCTCAACGCCAGCGGTTCGGGCACGACGTTTCTGAAGCAAGCGAAGACCGCCGGCCTCGACAAGGCGGGCATCAAAATTTTCTGCTCCGGCGACCTGCTCACCGAGCAAGTGCTGCCGGCGATCGGGGATGCCGCGATCGGCGTCATCAGCACGATGAACTACTCCGGCACGCACAATTCGAAGATGAACCGCGATTTCGTGAAGGCGTTCGAAGCGCAATCGGGCGGCATGCCGCCGACCTTCGGCGGCGTGGGCGTCTACGACGCCTTCCAGGCGATGTACAAGGTGATCGCGGCGCAGAACGGTCAGGTCGATCCGGATAAGACGATGGCGCTCGTCAAGCAGCTCAAGTTCGAGAGCCCCCGCGGTCCGATCGCGATCGACCCCGATACGCGTGACATCGTGCAAAACGTCTACATTCGCCGCACCGAATTGAAGAACGGCCAGCTCGTCAACACCGAGATCGACACCTACCCGATGTTCAAGGACCCGACCGAACATCCATGATCCTCGGTAACCTCCTCTACATCATCTTCTCGGGTGTCGCGTACGGCGTGCTCCTGTTCCTCATGTCGGCCGGGCTGGCGGTAACGCAAGGCCTGATGCGGTTTGCGAACTTGGCGCACGCGGCGTTCGCGATGTTGGGTGGATACCTAGCGGTCACGCTGATGAACAGCTACGGGTGGCCGTTCTTGCTGACGCTGCCGATCGCGGCGCTGGGGACCGCGCTGTTTGCCGGCACGCTCGAGCGGCTTTTGTTCCGGCGCTTCTACAACGTCTCGCAGCTCTATCAGATCATGCTCACCGTCGGCATCGTCTCGATGTCGGTCGCGTCGGTGACGTTCATCTGGGGCTCGGTGAACCAGCCGGTGCGCATGCCGTCTTATCTGAGCGGTAGCATCCAGGTCGGCAACTTCGACATCGACGTCTATCGCTTGTTCCTGATCGTGGCCGGCGGCTTGGTCGTCTGGGCCTTGATCTGGGGCATCGACAGCACGAGCTTCGGCGCCAAAGTGCGCGCCGCGGTCGACAATCGCCGCGTGACGTCGAGCTGCGGCATCAACGTGGACCGTTTGTTCATGACCGCGTTCTTCATCGGCAGCGCGCTCGCCGGTCTCGGCGGTGCGCTCAGCGTCAACCTGGTCGGTTTGAGCCCGACGTTCGCGCTCGACTTCCTCGCCTACGTGCTGATCGTGGTGACGCTCGGCGGACACGGTTCGATGAAGGGCGCGCTCGTCGCGGCCCTGCTGTTGGGCGTCGTCGACGTGGCCGGCAAGTACTACGTCCCGCAAACCGGGCCGTTCATCATCTACGCCCTGACGGTCGTCGTGCTGTTCTGGCGTCCGCACGGATTGTTCGCTAAAGCATGACCGCAATCGAAATTCCCGCGCCGGCACCGGTCGTCACGCCGCAAGAGCGGGCGCATAAGGTCTTCGCGTTCACCAGCCGCTGGCGCTGGGAAGAGATCGCGTTCTGGGTCGTGGCGGCGCTCTCGATCCTAATCTTTCCGACCCACTTGGTGCTGATCGCCCAGGTGCTCATCACCGGGCTGTTCGCGCTCTCGTTCGATCTGCTGGTCGGGTACGCCGGCATTCCGTCGCTCGGTCACGCCGCGTTTTTCGGCATCGGCGCGTATACCGCCGGGCTGCTGGCGCGGGCCGGCTGGACCGAGCCGATCAGCGGGTTGCTCATCGCCGCGCTGGTCGCCGGCATCGCGGGCTTCGCGCTCAGCGTGGTCGTGTCGCGCTTGACCGGTATCGGGTTGATCATGATCACGCTCGGCGTCGGGCTGTTGCTCTACGAAGCGGCGCATAGCGCGCGCGGGATCACCGGTGGCGACGACGGCCTTTCCGGCATCAACATCGCGCCGATCTTCGGCCACTTTCAGTTCGACTTCTACGGCAAAACGGCGGTCGTGTACACCTATGTCGTGGTGTTCTTGCTGTATTTGCTCGCGCGTCGGATTGTGAACTCGCCGTTCGGCCTCGAGATGAAGGGCATTCGCGAAAACGTGCGCCGCGTGCCGGCGATCGGAATCCCGCTGCGCAAACGCTACATGGTCGTATTCACGGTCTCGGCCGCCTTCGCGGGCGTGGCCGGCGCGCTGCTCGGCCAGATCACCCAGACCGTGGCGCTGAGCGCGTTGAGCTTCGACCGCTCGGCGGCGGCGCTGATCATGGTGATGATCGGCGGCATGGGAACGTTGATCGGCGCTCTCGTCGGTGCGGCCGCGTATATGGTCGCGCAGGATCGCCTGTCCGACCTGAATCCCGTCTACTGGAACTTCTGGGTCGGGCTGCTGCTGGTGCTCTTCGTGCTGTTCGCGCGCGGCGGTTTGATCGGCGGCGTCGATCGTCTCATCGTTTGGATTCGCTCGAAACGGAAGAAATCGTGAACGTCAACGGCGACGCGCTGACGACTGCCGGGCTGTGCAAGAACTTCGGCGCGCTCTCCGTCGTCATCGACGTCAACTTCGTGTTGCCGCACGGCTGCCGGCACGCGTTGATCGGTCCCAACGGCTCGGGTAAGACGACGTTGATCAACCTGATCGGCGGCGCGCTCACACCGACCGCGGGGAAGATGTATCTGGAAGGCGAGGACATCACGCACCTGACCGCCGACCAGCGCGTGTCGCGCGGTCTGGCGCGGACCTTTCAGATCAACACGCTATTCCCGCGCTTGACCCCGATCGAAGCGGTGACGATGGTCGTCGCGCAGCGCCGGGGGATCGGCGCTTCGCTGTGGCGCAGCCTGAAGCGCTCGAGCGATACGATCGACGAGGCGTACGAGATCCTCACCCAGTTGCATTTGGCCGACGACTGCGACCGGCCGACGGCGCAGCTGGCGTACGGGCGGCAGCGTTTGCTCGAGATCGCGCTCGCGCTGGCCGCGCGGCCGAAAGTGCTGCTGCTCGACGAGCCGGCCGCCGGCGTGCCGCAGCAGCAGAGCGGCGAGATCCTCTCGGTCATCTCGGATCTGCCCGACGACATCGCCGTGCTGTTCATCGAACACGATATCGACTTGGTGTTCCGCTTCGCGGAGCGCATCACGGTGCTCGTCGCCGGCCGGATCCTGTGCGAGGGCACGCCGGCCGAAATCGCCGCCGATCCCGAAGTACGCCGCATCTATCTCGGTGATGAAGTCCATGTCTGACGCCGAACCGCTCCTCCACGCCGAGTCGATCACCGCGGGTTACGGTGAGGGCATCGTGTTGCACGACGTCGGCTTCACGCTCAGCTCGGGAAAATCGCTGGCCGTGCTCGGCCGCAACGGCGTCGGGAAGTCGACGCTGATGCTCGCACTGCTCGGTCACGTGCCGCTGCGCAGCGGCAAGATCTCCGTGCGCGGTGTCGACCTGACGTCGGCGCTGCCGCACGAGCGCGTCAACGCGGGCCTGGGCTGGGTGCCGCAAGGCCGCGAATGTTTTCCGTCGCTGTCGGTCGACGAACATCTGGTGATCGCGGCCCGCAAGGGCGCCTGGAATCGCGAGCGCGTGTACGAGCTCTTCCCGCGCCTGCGCGAGCGCATGAAGAACATGGGCAACCAGCTCTCCGGCGGCGAGCAGCAGATGCTCGCCATCGGCCGCGCGCTGATGACGAACCCGTCCGTGCTGATCCTCGACGAGCCGCTCGAGGGATTGGCGCCGGTGATCATCGCCGAGGTTTCGAACTGCCTGCGCCGGCTCGTCGCCGAGGAGGGCACCACGCTGATCCTCGTCGAGCAGCGGGCGGCGTTCGCGCTGGAGTTGACCGCCGAGGCAATCGTGCTCGAACGCGGCCGGGTCGTTCACGCGTCGTCCTCGCAGGCGCTGGCCGGTGATGAGGAGCTGCTCGACCGGGTTATCGGCATGCGCAAGCTGCACGAGACGGCCAAGGAGCTGGCCGCCGATTCCGCAGGGTGAAACGCATCCCATAATTTTGCTTCCACCGGCATGAGTCGCGGGCGGCCTCGGAGGAGCATTACCCCGGAGGATCCGCCCATGCTCGAGCAAGCGAAGAACGAACTGCTGACCCGCACCGGCCGCGGGACGCCGATGGGCGACCTGCTGCGCCGCTACTGGATGCCGATCGCGGGCCTGAGCGAGCTCGACGCCAATCCGGTCAAAGCCGTGCGCCTCATGGGCGAGGACTTGGTCCTCTACCGTGACCTGTCCGGAACGCTCGGCCTCGTCGACCGGCACTGTCCGCACCGCCGTGCCGACCTCTCGTACGGATTCGTCGAGAACTGCGGTCTGCGGTGCAACTACCACGGGTGGCACTTCGACCAGAGCGGCGCGTGCGTCGAGCAGCCGTTTGAAGACGTCGCCAACCCCGACGCCCACTACCGCGACAAAGTGCGGATCACCGCGTATCCGGTCGAGGCGAAAGCCGGTCTCGTGTGGGCCTACCTCGGACCGCAGCCCGCGCCGCTCGTTCCCAACTACGAGCCGTTTTTGTGGGCCAATGGGTTCAAACAGATCGTCATCTCCGAGGTGCCGTGCAACTGGTTGCAGGGTCAAGAAAATTCAATCGATCCGGTGCACTTCGAGTGGATGCATCGCAACTGGAGCGTGCGCTTGCGCGGCCAAACCGGGCCGTACGCGCCGCGCCACATGAAGCTGGGATTCGATGAATTCGAACACGGCTTCACCTACCGGCGCATTACCGAAGATACCGACGAGAGCGATCTGCTGTGGACGGTCGGGCGCACGTGCTTGTGGCCGAACGCGCTCTACACCGGCGATCACTTCGAGTGGCGCGTGCCGATCGACGACGGAAACATGCTGAGCGTCACCTGGCACTTCGCGCGCGTGCCGAAGGAACAGGAGCCGTTCGAGCAGACCAGCATCCCGACGTGGCACGGCCCGATCAAAGATGAACTGACCGGCAAGTGGATCACCTCGCACGTGATGAACCAGGACTTCGTCGCCTGGCTCGGTCAGGGCACGGTGTCCGACCGCTGGAACGAACATCTCGGGTCGAGCGACCGCGGCGTTATCATGGTCCGCAAACGCTTCCTTGAAGATCTCGAGCGCGTGGCGCGCGGCGAGGATCCCAAAGCGATCGTGCGCGATCCGCAGGCCAACGAGCGGATCATGCTGCCGGTGGCCAACCGTCACTCGCTGGTCGACGGCCTCACGCGCGAAGAGATGGATGCGCACCCGTTTGCCGGCTTCCGGCTCTACCCGTTCCAAGCCGGTCAGCCCGATGACGTGCGGCGTGCCTACGAGCAGGCGATGGGCTTCGACAACCCGCCGCCGCCGGTCGACTCGGTGCTGGCGAGTTTGGCTTCGGCCGCGGCGACCGTGGAGCGCCCGCGCGCGAAGGTCTAGCCGGCCGCCTCTTCGATGCGCTCGCCTTCGGCATCGGCGAGCGGTGACGCGTGCAGTGCGCGGATCGGCCGGCGCCGCCAGACCAGGAAGTAGTACGACGACTGCAGGGTCAGCGCGACGATAAACGCGATCGGATACGCATACCAAATGCCGCGCAATCCGAGCGGGCCGTTGGAGAGGACCCAGGCGATCGGGACCTCGACGCCCCAGATCGTGCAGATCGAAATCGCGGTCGGCCACAGCACGCTGCCGCTGGAGCGCATCATGCCCGAGAGCACGCTCGTGTTGCCGAAGATGACGTAGCTCCAGAGCGTGATCGAAAGCAGGTCGCGGGCCGTGTTGAGCGTCGCCTGGTCCGTGAGAAAGAGCGAGAGTATCTCGCGCGCGAGCAGGTACACGACCGTGATCAAGATGCCGCCGACGACGTAGTTCAGCGTCACGCCGGCGCGCACGATCTTGCGCAGCCGGTCCAGCCGCCCCGCACCGATCGACTGCGCTCCGAAGATCGACGACGTGATGCCGATGCTGATGGCCGGAAATTGCACGTAGCTGACGATTTGGTTGACGGCGCCGTACGCGGCCGTGGCCGAGGAGCCGAACCGGTTGACGAACGAGAGGACGGCGATTTCCGACAGCGAGACCATGACGAATTGCAGACCGGTCGGGATTCCGATCCGGATCAGCGTCAGCAGCAGCGGAACTTCGATGCGCAGGTAGTGCCGAATTTTGCTGAACGCCAGTGGGTTGTCGTGCACTTCGAGGAACACGAGCAGGCCGGCCAGACCTGCTCCCGTCGAGACGACGTTCGAAATCGGTGCGCCGATGATGCCGAGCCCCGGCCAACCGAAGGCGCCGCGGATTAAGAACGGCGCCAGAACGACGCCGATCGCCGTGCTGGCTACGAGCACGATCAGCGGCGAACGCGAGTCGCCGATGCCGCGCAAGAACGTCGTGTAGCTGAGGTAGACAAACAACACCGGCAGGGTTGCGAAGACGATGTCGGCATACCGCACCGCATCGTCGAGGATGTCGGGCGGTGTGTTGATGAGTTGCAGCAGCGGCCGGCCGAAGATGAAGCCGATCGCGCCGAGCACGACGCCGAACGCGAGCGCGAACATCAGCGTCGTTCCGGCTGCCCGGCTCAGGCGCGGCTGATCGTGCGCGCCGTAGGCCTGCCCGATCAGGACCGTGCTGGCGCTCGCGATCCCGAAGAAGAACGAGATCAGGAAAAACAGCACCGGGAACATCGACGATGCGGCGGCCAGCGCGTGAACGCCGATCAAGCGGCCGAGGAAGATGCTGGTGAACGTCCCCGACGCCGATTGCAAGACGTTTGAGAGCATCAGCGGGATGAGGAAGACCAGCATCGTGCGCCAGATCGGTTTGGTGTCGTCGATGCGGGCGCCGTGTCGCTGCATTAGCGCGCCTTTCGCCCGCAAAAGACGTCCTGCCCGCTACGGCGAAGGGCATGAGCCCGGGCGATTAGCTCAGCTGGGAGAGCAGGACCTTTACACGGTCAAGGTCGGCGGTTCGAGCCCGTCATCGCCCACCACGATTTTTTCTCCCGCGTGAGGGTTGACGAAGTTTCCGCGCGGAGAGTATTCTAGTAGATGGATCCTCGTTAGGTGAGGCGTCCATACGAAGACACGCCGCTACCCGGAAAGGTCGAGAGACCCCAATGGGTTACCAGGCACCGTCGAATCAAGGCGGTACCTAACGCGGCGCGGAGATGGGGAAACCCAACTCTTATAGCGTGTGGTGCTAAAACTCGACGTTGAGGAGAGCGCCGGAACCGTGGGGTCGGGGCGATCGTCAGCCGTCGGATGCGAGGAGCAACCGGCGGTTTTTTGTTGTGCGCGTTTGCGCCGAGAGGGGGTGATGATCCGCGATGGACGACGGCAGTAGTTGCTACGACCAACCTCCGCCCGTAACTGGGCGTACGCACCAACGTCGTCTCTGCGCGACGTTCACTTAAGCTCGAAAAGAGATTGACATGGCGGCAATCACTCAACTTCACCATGCCCTGGAGGGCGATATCGAAGGCGGACTCGGCACGATCCGCCGGACCGATACCGGTGCGCGCAAAACGCTCCGCGCGCGACTGATCACGTTCCTCGCGATCCTGGGCCCGGGCCTGATCGTGATGGTCGGCGACAACGATGCGGGCGCGTTCGGGACGTACACCCAAGCCGGGCAAAACTACGGCACGACGTTGCTGTGGACGCTGCTGCTCTTGGTTCCCGTGCTCTATATCAATCAGGAGATGGTGCTGCGGCTCGGAGCCGTCAGCGGCGTCGGACACGCGCGTCTGATTCTGGAGCGGTTCGGGAAGTTCTGGGGTGCGTTCAGCGTCATCGACCTGTTCGTCCTCAATGCGCTGACGATCGTCACCGAGTTCATCGGCATCAGCCTCGCGCTCGATTTCTTCGGCCTGCCGCACTTGGCCGGTATCGCGGTGGCGGCGGTGTTGGTGACGCTTGCTGCGGCGCAAGGCAATTTCCGGC
>DASYOE010000126.1:0-4699 GCA_036008105.1 Candidatus Lustribacter sp.
GTCCTTGATGTTGGCCAGAAAAATCGACGAGAGGACCGGCGTCAGGGTGAGCGCGTTGAACAGCGAGATCGTGATCGCGCAAGCGATCGTCAGCGCGAACTGCTTGTAGAGCTGGCCGGTGGTTCCCGGGAAGAACGCGACCGGAACAAAGACCGCCAGCAGCACGAGCGATGAGGCGACGACGGCGCCCTGGATCTCGGCCATTGCTTCGCGCGCACCCTCGTAGGGCGCCATGCCCTTCTCTTGGATGAAGCGCGCGATGTTCTCGATGACCACGATCGCATCGTCCACGACGAGCCCGGTGGCCAGCGTCAGCCCGAAGAGCGTCAGCGTGTTGATCGAGAACCCGAGTACCTTCATCAAGAAGAACGTGCCGAGCAGCGAGATCGGGATCGTGAGCGACGGGATCAGCGTCGTACGCCAATCCTGAAGGAACAGGAAGATCACCAGCACGACCAGCGCGATCGCGATCAAGAGCGTGGTGACGACTTCCTTGATCGACTCGCTGACGTAGAGCGTCGTGTCGAACGCGATCGCGTAGTGCATGCCGGCCGGGAATTTCGCCGAGAGGCGATTCAGCGTCGCCTGGACTTGCTGCGAGACTTGCAGCGCGTTGCCGGTCGGCAATTGCAGGATGCCGACGCCGATCGCGTCTTTGCCGTTATACCAGATGCTGCCGGAGTAGTCGGCGGCGCCGAGCTCAACGCGGCCGACGTCGCGCACGCGCACGTAGCCGCCGTTGGGTTGCGCCGCCAAGATGATGTTACCGAAGCCGTTGGGATCGTGCAGCCGGCCGTTCGAACGGACCGTGTACTCGTAGGGCTGATTGCCGTTGGTCGGCGGAGCGCCGATCGCGCCCGCGGCGACTTGAATGTTCTGGTTCGAGAGCGCGGTTACAACGGCGCCGGCGGTCAAGCCGTTGTCGGCGAGGCGCTTGGGATCGACCCACAGCCGCATCGCGTACTTGCGCTCGCCGAAGACCTGGACGCCGCTGACCCCGGGGATGCGCTGCAGGTCGTTGGTGACGTTGTTCTCGAGATAATTCGTCATCATCTCGTTGGTGAGCGCCGGGTTGGTCGACGTGAACCCGATGCCCATCACGAACGTGCCGTTGTTCTTCGAAACCGCGACGCCGGTCAGCTTGACCTCGTTCGGCAAATCGCCCTGAGCGAGGTTGACGGCGTTCTGCACGTCGTTCGCCGCCTGATTGATGTCGGTGTCCAGACTGAACGTCGCGGTGATCGAGGAGCCGCCCTGATTCGTCGACTGCGAGGACATGTAGCGCAGCCCTTGTACGCCGTTGATCGCCTGCTCGAGCGGCGTGGTCACGCTGGCCTCGACCGCTTCCGCGCTGGCACCCGTGTACTCGGCCTGCACCGACACCGTCGGCGGGGCGATGTTCGGGAACTGCGCGATCGGCAGCAACGGGATCGAGACGACGCCAAGCAGCAAAATCACGAGCGCGCACACGGTCGCGAAGATCGGGCGCCGCAGAAAGAAATCGATCACGTAGAACTGTACACTGGCAAAGGCCTGAGGGTTTCTCTCCTTAGAAGACTTGCCGGGGGACCGCCCGGGCGCGGAGTTCGCCCACGACGCGCCCCGCCACGTTGCGAACCGGCGGAAGCGCGTGCTCGCGCAGCCGCTCCGCGGCAAATCCGTCGAGGACGTCGAGCCGGCCGAGCAACGCGAGGGCTGCCGGCGGCACCGCCCGCGCCGCGCCGTCGATCGTCTTCAGCACGAGCCCGGCACCCGCGCCGAGCAGGGCGCTCGCGTGGACGCCTTCGGCGCCGCCTTTGGCCGCGATCGTCCCGGCGGCCGCCGCCATGAGATCGGTGTCGAAGCGGCCGGTGCCGGAGATCATCCAGGGCTCGGCCAGCATCGCGGCGCGCACGGTCGCGAGCGCGTCGCGGTCGCCCGGCGCAAAACCGCGCAGCGTCGCGAAGCGCGCGAACGCGCGGGCCGCCGTGGCCAACGGCGTCGCGAAGGCCGGGATCCCGCAGCCGTCGACCCCGATGCGCGCCGGCAGCCCGGGATCGTCGAACGCCAGCGCGCAGAACGCGAGGATCTCGCGCTGCACGGGGTGCGTGGCGTCGAGATACCCGGCGAACGGCTCGCCGCGCAAACGCGCCAGCGCCAAAATACCGGCATGCTTGCCCGAGCAGTTGTTGTAGAGTGCGCTCGGCGAGCCGCCGCACTGCAAGTCGGCTACGTCCGCGCCGATTTTCGTCAGCAGCGCGCGCACCGTTTCGAGATGCAGCGGTTCGGCCAGGTGCGAGGCGCACATCACGGCGACTTCCCGCTCCGTGAGCCCGAAGCGCTCGACGACGCCGGCGCGCACGGCCGCCGCCGCGATGAACGGCTTCGCGGCCGAGCGCAGGAACACCGGAACGTCGACCGTTCCGCATGCCAGCAACACGTTGCCCGCGTCGTCGCACGCGCAGGCCGCAACGGCGTGCGTCGATTCGACGCGCTCGCCGCGAATCACGTCGACCATCGGGACGCCCGCAAGCTCATTGCTCACCGGCGCCCCGCGTTCGCGCTTTAGGCTAGGGCCGCCTCGACGACCGGGTTGTCGATCTCGGCGTAGAGCGGATGCGAGAGATACCGTTCGCCCGTGTCGTTGCCCATCGTCACGATCAGCTTGCCGGCGAAGTCCGGCCGCGCTGCGAGTTGCAACGCCGCCCACACGTTCGATCCGGACGAGATGCCCAACAGGAGCCCCTCTTCACGCGCCATGCGGCGCGCGATCGCAATCGAATCGTCGTACGACGCCTTGAAGACTTCCTCGTACACCTTCGTGTCGAGCACGGGCGGAATGAATCCGGCCGCAAAGCCTTGCAGCTTGTGCGGACCCGGCGCACCGCCGGAAAGCACGAGCGACGTGTCCGGTTCGACCGTGAAGATGCGCACCTTGGGATTCTTCTGCTTGAGCACTTGTCCGACACCGGTCACGGTGCCGCCGGTTCCGACGCCGGCGACGAACGCGTCGACCTTGCCGTCGGTATCGCGCCAGATTTCTTCAGCCGTCGTCTTGCGGTGAATCTCCGGGTTGGCCGGGTTCTCGAACTGGCTGGGCATGAAATACTTGCCGGGATTGCTGTCGCGAATCTCTTTGGCTTTGGCGATCGCACCCTTCATGCCGTCGGCGCCGGGCGTGAGCACGAGCTGTGCACCGTAGGCTTTGAGCAGGCTGCGGCGCTCGAGCGTCATCGTCTCGGGCATCGTCAGGATGATCGGGTAGCCTTTGGCGGCCGCCACGAACGCCAGCGCGATGCCGGTGTTGCCGCTCGTCGGCTCGACGATGACGGTGTCCGGCCGCAGCTTACCGTCGCGCTCGGCGGCCTCGATCATCGAGATCCCGATACGGTCTTTGACGCTGCCGGCCGGGTTGAACGACTCGAGCTTCACCAGAACGGTGCCGCCCAGCCCTTTGTTGACCTTGGGAATTTTGACGAGCGGCGTGTTGCCGAACGTGTCGATGATGCTGTCGTAAATCCGAGCCACGGTTGAGGGTCCTCACTTCTAGCTGCTGATGTGCTTGAGGCAGTATCCACTAGACTACTGGACCGGTCCAAAAGCTGCAACCGCCGAGGGTACGATTTCCCGGGGACGAACGTACGTTCGGCTTCCACCATGTTTTCGCTGACCGAACAGTCGCTCTACGTGGCGGCGCTCGACCTCTGGATCGACTCGCTGGACGAGCGCGACCGCTGCTACGTATCGCACGGACACGCCGACCACGCGCGCGCGCACGGCGCGGTCATCGCGTCGCCCAACAACGCCCGGGTCTGCCGCCACCGCTTCGGCCGCCGCGGCGAACGCGACGTTACCTTTGAGGAGCACCCCTTTAACGAGCCGTGGACGGAGGGCGAACATCGGCTGACGCTGTTCCCGGCCGGCCACGTCCTCGGCAGCTCGCAACTGCTGATCGAGGGCGCGAGTGGCGCCTTCGTTTATACCGGCGACTTCAAGCTCGCGCGTTCCTACACGTGCGAGCCGGCCGAGGTGCGTCCGTGCGACGTGCTCTTGATGGAGTGCACCTTCGGCCGCCCGCAGTACGTCTTTCCATCTCGCGACGAAATCGAGGACCGGATCGTCGGTTTTGCGACGCGCGCGCTCGCTGACGGCTGCGCCCCGCTCTTCTTCGCCTACTCGTTGGGCAAGGCGCAAGAGACGATGGCGATCCTCGCCAAGGCGAACGTTCCGGTGACCGTGCACGGCGCCGTGCACGCGCTGGCGCACGTGTATGAGGAGGCCGGCGTGCAGCTCGGAGCCTACGAGAAATACGATGCGCAGAGGTACGACGGCACGCGTGCGTTGATTTGGCCGCCGTCTGGGAAGACGCGACCGAAGGCGGCGCACGACCGGCCGTTGCGTACCGCCATGCTCACCGGCTGGGCGCTCGACCCGGGCGCGGCCCATCGCTACGGCGTCGATGAGATGATCGCGCTCTCCGATCACGCCGACTTCCCGGCGCTGCTCGACTACGTCGAACGCGCGGCGCCGAAAAAAGTGTGGCTCAACCACGGCTGGCCGGACTTCGCCTGGCAGTTGCGCCGCCGCGGCATTGACGCCGCGTTCCTCGAAGCTCACCAGCAATTGGCGTTGTTCTAGCGAGCGATGGCGAATAGCAGGGCCGGCCGGTTGCACGACTCCCTCGAGGACGCTGTGAGGGCCCATGCTAGGTTGCGTGCAG
>DASYOE010000127.1:0-8170 GCA_036008105.1 Candidatus Lustribacter sp.
CACCGTGCACGCCGCCGTCCACGCGCTCGTGCGCCCGGGGGTCGAGCTGCTGACCGTGCACGCGCTGGGCGGGAGCGAGATGCTTGCTGCGGCTGCCGAAGCCGCCGCCCAACGTGCGGCCGAACTCGGCATCACCACACCGAAGGTGCTTGCGATCACGCTCCTCACCAGCATGGGTCCGGGCGATCTCGAGGACGTGGGGTTGCCCGGGACGCCGGACGCCAACGTGCTGCGCTTGGCCGCTATCGCGCATCGGGCACGCAGCGCCGGCGTGGTCTGTTCGGTGGCCGAAGTCGCCGCGATCAAAGCCCGCTTCGGCAGCGAGTTCGTCGCGCTGTGTCCGGGCATCCGGCCGGCCGGAAGCGCGCACGGCGATCAGCGCCGGGTCGCGACCCCGCGCGACGCGCGCAACGCCGGCGCCGACTACATCGTCGTCGGGCGCCCGATCGTGGAAGACACCGATCCCGCCGCCGCCGCGCGTGCGATTCTCGCGGAGGTAGCTTGAGGTGATCGCACTCACGCCGGAGACGTTACTCGACGAGCTGCGCGCGCGCGGCGCGCTGCTCGATGGGCACTTCCGCCTTTCTTCGGGCCGGCATTCCAACCGTTTCGTGCAGAAGTTCCGCTTTCTCGAAGATCCCGCGTTTCTGGAACGCGTCGTCGCCGCGCTGCTCGCGAAGATGCCGGGGCTCGACGTGACGTGCGTCGTGTCGGCCGCGGTCGGGGGCATCGTGCTCGGTTACGAAGCGGCGCGTCAACTCGGTACCCGCGCGATCTTCGTTGAAAAGGAAGGCGGCACGCCGCGCTTTCGGCGCGGCTTCGGCGTTGCGCCCGGCGAGCGCGTGCTGGTGGTGGAAGACGTCATCACGACCGGGCTGTCGGTGCGCGAAGTGATCGACGTCGTCAAGGCCGAGGGCGGCGTCGTCGCAGCGGCCGGTGTGGTGGTGCGGCGCAGTGCGGCCGACGTGGGCGCGCCGCTGTTCGCGCTGCTCGATCTGCCGATGGACTCGTTCGAGCCCGAAACCTGCCCGCAGTGTGCGGCCGGTGAGGCGCTGGACGAACCAGGTTCGCGCTTTTTGCGCTGACGGGCACCATGCCCTCGCAGCGCGAATATTCGTGCGAGCCCATGGATTACGCCTCACTCGCACGCCCGGTCGTGCGGCAACTCGAACCGTATAGCGCCGGTACGACGACCGACCAGGCGAAGCGCCGCTTCGACCTCGAGCGCGTGATCAAACTGTCGTCGAATGAAAATCCGCGCGGCTCCTCGCCCAAAGCCTTGGCGGCCATCGCCGGACTCACCGGGGCGAACCTCTACGCCGACGACGATCATTCGGCGCTACGCTCGCGACTGGCCGAACCGTACGGCCTCGCGACCGCGAACACGATCTTGGGGCACGGCAGCAACGAGATACTGCTGATGTTCTTCCTGACGTTCGTTGGTCCGGGCGACGAGGTCGTGATGGGCGACCCGACGTTCTCGCTCTTTCCGGCCGACGCGATCGAGACGGGGGCAACGCCGGTCCGCGTGCCGCTGCGCGACGGCGTGCACGATCTCGATGCGATGCTCGCCGCCGTCACGCCGCGCACGAAAGCGGTGATCGTCTGCGATCCGAACAATCCGACCGCAACGTGCGTCGATCCCGAGGCGTTTGCGCGCTTCGCGTCGGCGCTGCCGGCCAACGTGCTGCTGTTCGTCGATCAAGCGTACCGCGAGTACATGCCGGCCGCCAGCGTCGAGGGCACCGACTACGTGAAGACGCGCCGCGCGACGATCGTCACGCGCACGATGTCGAAGCTCTACGGCCTGGCGTCGATTCGCTTCGGCTACGCGTTCGCCGATCCCGGGATGATCGATCTGATGCAGCGCGTGCGCGTGCCGTTCAACGTCTCGTTGCCGGCGGCGCTGGCCGCGATGGGCGCGCTCGAAGACGACGCGTTCCGCACCGAGACGGTGGCGCTGAACAATCAAGAGAAGACGTTCCTCACCGCCGCGTTCGGGCGGCTGGGATTGTTTGCGTACCCCTCAGCCGCGAACTTCATCGCCGTGCGCGTTCCGGTCGCGGCCGATGCGGCGTATACGGACCTGCTGCGGCGCGGAATTATCGTGCGCTCGGGCGACAAGCTCGGGCTGCCGAACTTCTTGCGCATCACGATCGGACTGCCCGAGGAGAACCGCGCGTTGGTCGCCGCGCTGGAAGCGGAGTTGCCGGCCTGGCGGGAGCAAGCACCGGTTCCCGCATGAGCGAAGCGATCGCGATCCGGCGCGGGACCGTTCGCGATCGTGCCTTCGTCATCGACTTGGGGCGGCGGGTATCGCCCACCAGCGTTTCGACGCTTCGCATCGCGTTGCCGCCGCTGGTCGAGGGCGCCTACGAGCGGCTCGTCGAGTACGTGTTGGCGCGGGAACACGACGTAATCGTCGCGGACGTCGAGGGAACGCCGGCGGGGTTCGCGCTATTGATCTACGACCTGCCGGACGAGATCACGCTGAGCGAACAGGCGTTCATCGCCTACATGGCCGTCGAACCGGCGTGGCAGCGTCGCGGCATCGGCCGCATGCTGCTGGCGAGCATCGAAACCGAGGCGCGCAAACGCGGGCTTCCGTATTTGTCACTCATGGTCACCGAAGACAACGCGGCGGCGCAGGCGCTCTACGCGGAGGCCGGCTTCGCGACCGAACGGCGCATGCTGACGAAAACCCTATGAGCGGCTCGGCCGCCCGGCGCCTGACCATCATCGTCATCACGTTGCTCGTGCTGGCGGCTGCGGGCTACGTGGCGATCCACATTCCGCGCACGATCTCGATCTTTTTGGTCGCGGCCTTCATCGCGTTCGGTGCGGCGCCGCTGGTGCAGCGGCTCGAACGCCGGATGCCGCGCGGTCTCGCGATCGCCATCGTGTACCTCTTGCTGGTCGGCGCGCTGGTGCTGCTGGCGCTGGTGATCATCCCGATCGCCTACGCGCAGATCTTCGTCTTGATCGAACACACCGGCGACTACGTCAGCGCCTCACAGGATGCGGCCGCCCACCTCCAATCGTTCGTGCGGGAGCGGCTGGGCGACCGCGTCGCGCTGCCGACCTTCAGCCAGCTGCAAGCCGACGTCGGGGAACGCGTGGGTGCAGCCTTTACGGTGACGCTCGCGTCGGTCGGTGCGATTCTACTCGGCACCGTGAACGCAATGCTGGTCGGCGTTTCGGCGCTGATTCTCTCGGTGTTTCTGCTCTTGCGCGGTCGTGCCGTGCGCGGCGGGCTGCTCTCGCTCTTACCGGTTCGCCGGCGGGCGCAAGCCAACGAGTTGCTGGTCGAGGTCGCGTCGATCTTCGGCCATTTCGTCGCCGGGCAACTCTTGCTGTGCGTGATCGTCGGCGTTGCGGTGTGGGCCGTGCTGTGGCCGGCGCACTTCGCGTTCGCGCTGCTGGTCGCGGTCGTGTGCGCGTTCGGGTATGCGGTGCCGTTCTTCGGCATGATCGTGGCGCAAGTCATCGCGGCGGGGCTCGCGATCCCGCAAGGCACCGGTATGGTGATCTACGTGACGGTGACGATCTTCGTCATCGCGCGCGTCGCCGACAGCCTGCTGGTGCCGAAGATCATGGCCGACGCTGTCGGCGTATCGCCGATCGGCGTGATGTTCGCGGTGTTCGCGGGCGGCGAGCTGTTCGGGCTGCCGGGCCTCGTGCTCGGGATTCCCGCCGCCGCCCTCGTGCGGGTGCTGTTTACCTACTTCGTGCTACCGTGGATCCGCGCCCAGCAGGCCGACGTTCAGGCGCACGAGACCGACGTGGTGGTCGAGACGCCCGAGCTGACCGTTACCGTGCACGAGTCATGACGGCGGCCGGCGCCGCACGAAGACCGCGGTCGAAAACGTCAGCACGATTTCATTGCGCTGATTGATCACGCGAAACGCGGCGCGCACGATGCCGCGATCGGGCTTCGAGACCGACGGCCGAGCCTCGATCACGCGCGCCTGCGCGTGCAGCGTGTCGCCGGGCCGAACGGGTTGCGTCCATCGCAGTTCGTCCATCGCGGGCGAACCGAGGCTCGTTCCGGCCAGCACGCCGGTGTCGAGAAACATGCGGAAACCGACCGCGAGCGTTTGAAAGCCGCTGGCGATCAAGCCGCCGTAGGGCGACGTCTTGGCCGCCTCGACATCGATGTGGAAGCTCTGCGGATCGTAGAGCGTCGCGAACGCGATGATCGACTCGAGCGTGAGCGTTTGGCCCTGCGACGTGATCTCCGAGCCGACGGTGAACTCTTCGAAGTAGCGTCCGGTCACATCGACTCCGGGGCCGAGACGCCGCACAACTCCAATGCTTTGGCGAGCACGGTTTGGGCGGCCAGCGCGAGACCCAGCCGCGCGACCGTTTGCTCGCGGTCGTCACTTAAAATGATGCAGTCGGAATAGAACTGGTGGAAGTCCGCCGCCACGTCGCGCGCGTACTTCGGCAAGCGGTGCGGCGCGAGACTGCGCGCGACGCCGGCCACGACCGAGCCGAATTCGGCCAGGCGGCGCGCCAGCGCGATCTCGCTGGGTTCGGACAAGCGGTCCAGATGTTCGCCGCGCTTCGCGGCGGCCACCAGCTCCGCGTCGCGTTCGGTCGCCTTGCGCACCACCGAGGCGATGCGCGCGTGGCCGTATTGGACGTAGAAGACCGGGTTCTCGTTCGACTGCTCTTTGGCCAGCTTGAGGTCGAAGGTCAGCGGCTGCTCGATCGACAGCATGACGAAGAAGAAGCGTGCGGCGTCGACGCCGACTTCGTCGATGATCTCGGCCAGCGTGACGATGTCGCCGTGACGCTTCGACATCGAGACGATCTCGTCGCCACGTTTGAGCGTGATCTGCTGGGCGATCAAGACTTCGATCGCGCCGCTCCGGCCGTACGCGTCGGCGAGCGCGCGCAAGCGCGCGATGTAGCCGTGATGATCGGGCCCGAGGATGTCGATCACGCGGTCGGCCCGCTGGAGCTTGTCGTAGTGGTAAGCGATGTCGTTGGCAAAATACGCCGGCCGGCCGTCGGACCGTACGACCACGCGGTCCTCGTTGTCACCGCTGGCGGTGGTGCGCAGCCACAGCGCACCGTCCTTGTCGTAGGTCAGCCCGTACGCGCGCAGGCGCTCGATGCCGGTTGCGATCGCGCCCGCGTCGTGCAGCGCTTTTTCGCTCTGCCACAGGTCGAGCGTCGCACCGAAACGCGCGGCATCAGCCTGCTGTTCGGCCACGTTGAAGTCGCGCGCGAACGTCCCGAAGTAGGGCCACCACTCGCTTTCCGGTCTGGTGCGCCAACCCTCACCGTCGATGTCGCGGATGCGTTCGGCGATCGGCTTGAGGTAATCGCCCGGGTAGCCTTCTTCGGGGAACGGAAACGCGGGATCCCACAGCTGCATATAGCGGGCGTACACCGAGCGGGCGAGTTTGTCGATTTGCGAACCGGCGTCGTTGATGATCCACTCGGTGAACACGTCGTAGCCCGCGAAGCGCATCGTCTTCGCGAGCGTGTCGCCGATCGAGAGGGTGCGGCCTTGCACGACGACGAGCGGCCCGGTGGGGTTCGCGCTGCCGTACTCGAGCGAGATCCGTTCGTGCTGGTTCGCGCCGCGGCCGTAGTTCGGCCCTTCGCGCAACGCCGTGGCGACCGTGCGCTGCCAGAACTGCGGTACCAGGCGCAAGTTGATGAAGCCGGCCGCGGCCGTCGCCTCGGCGACCGTCGCGCGCACGTCGCTTTCTTCCATCGCGCGCGCGATGATCGCGCCGGCGATATCGACCGGTTTCTTGCGGGCCGCTTTGGCCAAGCCGAAAGCGACGTTCGTCGCAACGTCTCCGAATTCGACTCGGCGCGGTGCCTCGAACGCGACCTTCGGTTCGCTCTCCGGATAAAGCGCATGGGCCGCGGCGGCGAAGCGCTCCGCCAGCGCCGGCAATTCGAGCAACGCGCCGTCGCTAGTGGTGGTAGGGTTCATTCGCCGCGATCTTCGCCGCGCGATAGAGTTGCTCCAGCACGAGCGCGCGCGCCCACTCGTGCAAGAACGTCAAAGGCGAGAGCGACCACCGCACGTTTGCGCGTTCGAGGAGTGCCGCACCCGCGCCGTCAGCGCCCGCGATGACGAACGTTACGCGCGAGATCCCCTCCACCGGCAACCGCTCGAGGCGCCGAGCCAACTCCTCGCTCGAAAACATCGTCCCCGTGCGCTCGAGCAACCAGACGTGGTCATCGGGTCGCAGCCGGCCCAGGACCGCGGCGTCGTCGCGAACGTCGATTTCTTCGAGCCGATGGTAGGGTCGCAGCCGCCGCCGGAAGTCCTCAGCCGCGGCGATGAGGTACGGTTCGCGCAGCCTGCCGACCGCGATGAGGCGCAGTTGCATCGCGCCTGGCCTTCGCTGACGTTACGGCGTCGACCGCCGGAAGCGCCCGTCGGAACCGTTGACGATCGTGCCGGAAGCGAGCAGATCGCCGATCCGCGCGAGCGCGAGCGCCGGCGGCAACGCGCTTGCAGCCACCATCGTGTCGGCATCGGCCGGTCCGTTGCCGAGCGCGGCGAGAATGCCGGCATCGCGCGGGTCGGCAGCGCGGGCCGGTTCGGCCGCGCTCATCGCCGGCGTTGCGATCCCGAGCTCGGCGAGCACGTCGGCGGCGTCGCGCACCAGGGTGGCGCCGTCGCGAATCAGGCTCAGGCAGCCGGCGACCTTCGGCCGCCCCACATCGCCCGGGCAGGCCATCACCGGGATGGCGCGGTCGGCCGCCCACGAGGCGGTGTTCAGCGCCCCGCTGCGAGCGGCGGCCTCGACCACGACCACGGCGTCGGCCAGCGCCGCGACGATCCCGTTGCGTGCCAAGAACTGCCACGGATAGGCCGGGTGGTCGGGCGGATAGGGTGAGAGCACGGCGCCGCCGCCGGCGATGATGCGGCGCGCGAGCTCGGCGTTCCGCGGCGGAAAGAAGCGGTCGTGCCCGCCGCCGAGCACCCCGATGGTCGGGGCGCCGGCCTCCAAAGCACCCCCGTGGGCGGCGGCGTCGATGCCCAGCGCGAGCCCGGAGAGCACGCAAACGCCGGCGGCCCCGAGGTCGCGCGCGAGCTGTCTGGCGAGGCGCCGCCCGTCCTCCGACGGAGCCCGCGTGCCCACCACCGCGACGGTCGGTGCGGCCAGCCCGCCCAGGTCCCCGGCCACCCACAGCCCGGTCAGCGCGGACCCCGCCAGCCGCCCGTGGGCAGCTACGGCGAGGTCCGCGCGGGTGAGGAAGCGCCGGAGGGTATCCTGCACGCGGGCCCTTCACGACGGCCGCACGGGAAGAAAGGCCAGGAATCCGCCCGGTGCCTGGGAATGTCGTGGCCCGAGCCCGGCCGGACGTGCAGATTCGCGGTTGGGGACCAAAGCAAAGGGGAGACCAGATGGCAGCCGAGGCGTACTGCGTGAAGTGCAAAACGAAGCGCGAAATGAAAGACGCTACCCAGATCACGATGAAAAACGGTCGTCCTGCGACCGAGGGCAAGTGCCCGGTGTGCGGGACCAAGATGTTCAAGATCGGGGCTGCCAAGTAGGGCGGCGCGAGAGATTGGGCAGGTCGTAGTATACTAGTCCGGGACCACTACATATTGTGGTCCATGCTGCCGCGGGGGCCGCGACCTGATTTGTCCCACCTGCCGTAAGAGCGAGACGCGCGTCGTCGATTCACGCGACGACGAGAACGTCGTCCGCCGGCGGCGCGAATGTCTCGCCTGCAAGCACCGCTTCACCACCTACGAGCGGATGGAAGCCCCGCGCCTCTTCGTCGTCAAGAAAGACGGCCGCCGCGAGCAGTACAATCGCGACAAGATCCTCAACGGACTGCGCCGGGCCTGTGAGAAGCGGCCCGTCTCGGACGCGCAGATGGAAGAGATCGTGTCCGGCCTCGAGCGCTCGATGTTCGCCGGCGGCGAGAGCGAGGTTCAGTCCGCGCTCGTCGGCGAAAAGCTGATGGAAGCCTTAAAGGCCGTCGACCCGGTGGCGTACATCCGCTTCGCGAGCGTGTACCGCTCGTTCCGCGACGTCGAGAGCTTCCAGGCCGAGCTGGCCGAACTGCTGAGCAAGTAAATGAAGGTCGAGCTCAAGGTGCTCGACGAGCGCGTCCGCGCGTGGGGTCTGCCGCGCTATCAGAGCGAAATGGCCGCCGCCGTCGACCTGTTCGCGTGCCT
>DASYOE010000128.1:0-2824 GCA_036008105.1 Candidatus Lustribacter sp.
CCCGGCCAGCTCTTCTTCGTAGCGCCACCAATTGATGAAGAACACGATGTGGCGCGCTTCCTCGAACAAGATGTGTTCGAAGATGTCGAGCAACCCCTTAGGAAACAGTTGCTTTTGCCGCGCCAGCGCGAAGCCACCGAACCCGATGACCGAGTCCAGGCACTCCCCGAAACCGAAGACGACGAAGTCTTCGCGGGTGACCGGCAGGTTCGACAGCGGCACCGCGGCCGCATCGATCTCGTAGCGCTCGAGCATGTGGTTGATGAGGCGGCCGTGCCGCCCTTCCTCATACCCCTGGAGTTCGACGGCGTCGCGGATCACCGGATCGGACAACGTTTGCGCAAACGTTGCGATCATCCGGTCCGCTTCTTGCTCCATGCTGCGCGCGAAGCTCCAGAACGGAAACGCGCGCAGCAACTCGACGTAGCGCGGCTCGAGCCGCGGCCACGGCAGCCCCTCGGGCTCGAACGCAAGATGCGTTTCTTTGAACGTGCGGCAAAAGAGATCGCGGTGTTCGAACGACCCGGTGCGCGGTTTTCTCAAGCCGTCGCGACCTCGGACCGGCGCTTCGCGGTCGACGTATGCCGCCGCCGGAGGTACTCGAAGAACTCGCCGCCTTCGCGCAAACGGCGCACCATCATCTGGCGGCTCGTCACCATCTCGCCGACGATCTTGGCGATTTTCTTGGGCCGGAAGTAGAACTCGCGATACATGCGCTCGACCGAATCCTCGATTTCGGCGGTCGAGAGCGTCTCGTAGCTCAAGGTCGACGTTTGAATGCCGTTCGAGCCCGAGACGAGATCTTGCCGCGCGAACCAGCCGTTGGCCAGCGCCTGATCGTAGAGCACTGTGCCCGGATAGGGCGAGGCGATCGACACCTGAATCGTGTGCGGATCGAGCTCTTTCGCGAACTCGATCGTTTCGCGCACGGTTTCCGGCGTCTCGACCGGCAGACCGATGATGAACGTGCCGTGGACCTTGATGCCGAGCTTGTGACAGTTCTTCATGAACTCGCGCGCCATCGCGAGGTTCAGGCCCTTGCGAATGCGGTGCAGAATCTCTTGGTTGCCCGATTCGAAGCCCACCAGCAGCACGCGCAGACCGTTGTCGCGCAGCGTCTTGAGCGTATCGTAGTCGACGTGCGCGCGCGCGTTGCAGGCCCAGCTCAGGTTGAGCCGCTTCATGTGCTTGCTCAACGCGATGGCGTATTCTTTTTCACCGGTCAGCGTGTCGTCGTCGAACATGTACTCCGCGACGCGGTCGCCGAAGATGCCCTTCGCTTCGTCGAGGTCGCGGCCGACCGCCTCGGCCGACTTGTGGAAGAACTTGTGCCCGCCGATCGTGTGCGGCCAGAGGCAGAACGTGCACTTCGCAACGCAGCCGCGGCCGGTGTACCACGAAACGTACGGGTGCAGCAAGTAGCCGTTATAGTATTTGCGGATGTCGAGAAATTTGTCGTACGTCGGCAGCACGCTCGGCATCGCATCCCAATCGGCGATGTCGGGCCGCTCGGCGTTCTGCACGATCGTGCCGTTCGCATCGCGGTAGGAGAGCCCGACG
The DNA here is from genome assembly GCA_036008105.1 of Candidatus Lustribacter sp. Taxonomy (GTDB): domain Bacteria; phylum Vulcanimicrobiota; class Vulcanimicrobiia; order Vulcanimicrobiales; family Vulcanimicrobiaceae; genus Lustribacter. The sequence goes on from DASYOE010000128.1 coordinate 1,561, forward strand.
ATCTCGCTCCACGGCCGGCCTTCCGACAGCTCCAAGCACGTGTAGTCGAAGTTGTTGCGGCACACGAAATCGATGATCGGGTTCAGCTGGAGCGTCTGCTCCGGCAACACCGCGACGTGCGCACCGATGAACCCGACCTTCGCGTTGGGGTTCGCCTCTTTGACGCGGCGGGCGCACTCGACGTCGTTGGGCAGCGACGGGGTGCTCGTGTGCATGATCACGAGGTCGTGGCCGGCAGCGATTTTCAGGACGTCGTCGACGCCGAGGCCGTGCGGCGCCGCATCCACGAGGGTGCTCCCCGGGACGAGGGCGGCCGGTTGGGCAAGCCAGGTCGGATACCAGAACGACGTGACCTCGCGTTTCGCCTGATAACGCGCGCCCGCACCGCCGTCGAAGCCGTCGAACGACGGCGGGCTCAGAAACAGAGTCTTCACGTCACGTGACTTCGGGCGAGGGTTTGAGGTGCCCTCGCGAGGCGCAGCGAAGCGACCGGGCATGCACAAGGCCCCGATCGAGCGGGACACCCGCCAGAAGCGAGCCATTCGTGGCGTGTTCGAGCAGCCCGGGCCGCCGCTGTCGATCGACGATGTGCTCGCCAGCGCGCAGACAAAGATCGCAAGCCTGGGCCTTGCGACCGTGTACCGCTCGGTGCGCGCGCTGATCGACGAAGGCTTTCTGCAGGCGGTGGACTTGCCGGGCCGCGTCACGCTGTACGAACGCGCCAACAAGGGCCATCACCACCATTTCTTGTGCACCGTCTGCGAGTCGGTGTACGAACTCGACGGCTGCACGACCGAAGTCAAAGGCGCCCTCCCGCGCGGGTTTCGCGCCAGCGGTCACGACGTTACCGTCTACGGCACGTGCGCGACGTGCGCGCGAGCCAAACGCAAACGCGCTTGAACGCATGAAGCCGGTCGATTTCCGCTACGTTCGGCCGCTCACCGCCGCCGAAGCGATCGGCGCGCTAGCGGGCGCCGGCGGTGACGCGACCATTATCGCCGGCGGCCAAAGCCTCGGCCCGATGCTGAACATGCGGCTCGTCGCCCCGGCGCTGCTCGTCGACGTCAACGCGATCCCGGAACTGCGCGCGATCGATGAAACGTCCGAGGCGATTCGCTTCGGCGCGACGGTGCGTCAGCGCGAAGCGGAACGCTCGGCAGCCGTCGCGCGGCGTTTGCCGCTGCTCCGCGACGCGTTGCCCCACATCGGACACACCCAAACACGCAACCGTGGTACGGTCGTCGGCAGCATCGTGCACGCGCAT
>DASYOE010000129.1:0-6867 GCA_036008105.1 Candidatus Lustribacter sp.
CCTCTCTCCAACTCGCTTCCGCAAGTTGGGTGTCTACCGACGGGGCCGTGCGGGCATCCGCCGGCTAGTGTTGCACATGTTATATCACTCAGAAGGATTTTGCGCAACATTGGCCGCGCCGGAGCGCGTGACGCCGGACACACGGCACCGCCGTGGAAGTCGCCGGGATGCGCATCGCGACCTCGCACGTCGACCCGTTTTGCGACGAATCGCTGCTCGAGCCATATGCGCTGCACGCCGAATTGCGCGATCTCGGACCGGTGGTGCGGCTGGAGAAATACGGCGTCTGGGCGATGGCGCGACATGCCGACGTCTACCCGATGCTCAACGACTGGGAGACGTTCTGCTCCAGCGCCGGCGTGGGATTCGGGAACTTCCACACCGAGAAACCGTGGCGTCCGCCGAGCCTGATTCTCGAGGCCGATCCGCCGCTCCACACCCGAACCCGCGCCGTGTTGTCGCGCGTCCTGTCGACCACCGCCCTGCGCCGGATGCGCCGGACGTTCGAGCAGCGCGCCGCCGCGCTGGTCGCGCAACTGGTCGAGCGCGGACGCTTCGATGCGATCGCCGACCTCGCCGTGGCCTTTCCGCTGGAGGTGTTCCCGGATGCGGTCGGGCTCTGCGCCGACGGCCGCGAAAACCTGGCGCCGTACGGCAACGCGGTCTTTAATGCCAACGGTCCGATGGATGGTGCGCGCTTCGCGTCGGCGCTGTCGGATGCGGCGCGGGTTGGTCCGTGGATCCTCGCGCAGTGCCGCCGCGAAGCGCTCGCGCCGGGCGGGCTCGGCGCCGACGTCTACGTCTCGGTCGACAGCGGAGAGATCGCCGCCGATGAGGCCGCGCTGCTGGTGCGCTCGCTGCTCTCGGCCGGACTCGACACGACGGTCCACGGCATCGGCAACGCGCTCTACTGCCTCGCGACGCATCCGGATCAGTGGGCGTTGCTGCACGCGAATCCGGCGCTGGCGCGAGCGGCGTTCGAAGAGGCCTTGCGTTTCGAGTCACCGGTCACGGCGTTTTTTCGCACGACGGCGAAGCCGGTGGCGGTCGACGGCGTCGCGCTGGAAGCCGAGGAGAAAGTGCTGGCGTTTTTTGGGGCGGCGAATCGCGATCCGCGCGCCTGGGAAGAACCCGACCGGTTCGACATCACGCGCAAGGCGGCCAAGAACGTCGCGTTCGGGGCCGGCATTCACTTCTGCGTCGGGGCGATGCTCGCGCGGCTCGAAGCGGAAACCATCCTGACCGCGCTGGCCCGGCGTGTCCGCACGATCGAACCCGCCGGCGCGCCGCGGCGCCTGCTGAACAACTCGCTGCGCGGCCTGACCGCGCTGCCGGTGGCGATTACCGCCTAGTTCTGAACGACCAGCGCGCCGAAGCGCTCTTCGACGACGCGCCGCTTCACCTTGAGGGTCGGCGTGAGCTCGCCGTCCTCGATCGTCAGGTCGCGCGGCAACACGCCCGACCAGCGAATCTGCTCGAACGTCGCCAAATCGGCCGTCTTGCGCGCGCACTCGGCGGCGATGAAGCGACGTACGTCCTCGCGCTGCGCCAGTTCCGCGGCGGGCGTGTCGGGCGCGAGTTGCATGCGGCTGCGGACGGCGGCCCAATTCGGTGACACCAGCGCTACCGGGTGCGGCATCCCGCGGCCGAACACGACGGCCTGGGCGACGAACGGGGAGCGGATGACTGCCGCTTCGACGCGCGACGGTGAGATGAACTTGCCGCCGCTCGTCTTGAAGATCTCGTTCTTGCGGTCGACGATGCGCAGGTATCCGTCGGGGTCGAGCGAGCCGACGTCGCCGGTCGCGAGCCACCCGTCGTGAATCCGCGCCGCGGTCTGCTCGGCATCGCGGTAGTAGCCTTGCATCACGTTGGGTCCGCGCACGAGGATCTCGCCGTCCTCCGCGATGCGCACCTCGACGCCCGTGATCGGACGGCCGACCGTGTCCAAGCGCCACGCCCCGGGCCGGTTGCAACTGACGACCGGCGACGCTTCGGTAAGACCGTAACCTTCCATGATCGAGAGATCGGCGGCAGCGAAACTCAACGCGATGTCGAGGTGCAGCGACGCGCTGCCGCTGACGAAATGGCGCAGGCGGTCGCAGCCCAGTTGCGCGCGCATCTTGCTGAGGACCAGCGCGTGCGCGAGCGCGAATTGCGCGCGCAGCAACGGCGCGGGCGGCGTGCCGTCGAACTCCGCGCGCTTGTAGCGGCGCCCGATAAAGAAAGCCCAGGGCACGAGCTTGGCTTTGATGCCGCCGGCGGCGCGCGATTTTGCGATGATGGCGGCGAACGTGCGCTCGAAGATGCGCGGAACGCAAAACACCACGACCGGCCGCACGTCACGCAGATCGTCGAGCAGCGCTTCGATCCGCGTATTGATGTAGATCGTCGCCTCGCGCACCAAATAGCCGAACACGTTCGTGCTCTCGTAAATGTGGGCGTACGGTAACAGCGAGAGCACCGGATCGCCGGGCCGGATCACATCCGGAATCAAATCGAACGCGGCGTGCGCGTTGGACGCGACGTTGCCGTGCGAGAGCATCACCCCCTTCGGCGCGCCGGTCGTGCCCGAGGTATAGATGAGCACGGCCAGATCGCCGGGTCCGATCGTCGCCTCCGTCCGTTCGAGCGCCTCCGGAAACGCCGCGTGCGCCCGCCGCCCGCGCGCGAGCAGCGCGGCCAGCGAATTCGGCGCGCCGGGCGGCCCGTCGAAAACGATCGGGTCCAACGCGATCCCCGCATCGCGCAGCCGCGCCGCGACCGCCGGCGTGTCGACGAACAGCATACGCGCGCCGGAGTCGGCGATGATGTATGCGACCTGGTCGAGGGCTTGGGTCGCGTAGATCGGCACCGTGACGCCGCCCGCGAACAGGATGCCGAGGTTCGCGAGGATCCAGTCGCTGCGGTTGGGCGACATCAGCGCGACGCGGTCGCCGGGCAGCAGCCCGTCCTCGCGCAGTGCGGCGGCGATCGCGGCGACCCGCTCCGCGACATCGGCGGTGCCCAGCGCGGCCCAACTTCCGCCGGCATCGCGTTCGTACAAGAGCGGCCGATCCGGTCCGGCGAGCGCGGCACGGACGAGTGCAAGGAGCGTCACGAGGCGGACTTCTGCCAAGACCCGAAGCAGGCCCGGTGATTTCGACCAACAGCGAACTGCGTGCCGCAGTGCAAGCCGCCGTCGAACGGCTGCGCGGAGGCGTCGTACGAACGCCGACCGATCGCTCGCGCACGCTCTCGCAACTCATCGACGGCGACGTCTTCCTCAAGCTCGAAACGCGCCAGGTCACCGGGTCGTTCAAGGAACGCGGCGCGCTCAACGCGCTCTCGCTCCTCTCCGACGAACAGCGGCGACGGGGCGTCGTCACGATGTCGGCCGGCAACCACGCGCAGGGCGTGGCCTACCACGCGGCCCGCCTCGGCATCGCGGCGACGGTCGTGATGCCCGAGGGCACGCCGTTTCTCAAAATCCGGCGCACGCAAGACTACGGCGCCAAGGTCGAGCTGCACGGCGCGACCTTCGAGCAATCGTCGGCGTACGTTCACGACCTGGTGGAACGCACGGGCGTGACCTTGATTCACCCCTACGACGACGCCAACGTCATCGCCGGCCAGGCGACGGCAACCCTCGAACTGCTCGAAGACGCCGGCACCGACCTCGATGCGATCGTCGTGCCGGTCGGCGGCGGCGGTCTGATCTCGGGCGCGGTGCTCGCGGCCGAGGTGTTCGGTTCCAAGGCTGAGGTGATCGGCGTCGAGAGCCAGTTCTATCCGGCGCTCTACGCCGAGATGCGCGGCGAAGCGACGATCGTCGGCGGCATGACGATCGCCGAAGGCATCGCGGTCGAAAAAGTCGGCCGCTTACCGCTCTCGATCGTGCGCGATGCGGTGCGCGACGTACTGCTCGTTTCCGAGCCGGCGATCGAGGGCGCGATCGCATACTTGCTGGAAGACGAGAAGCTCGTCGCCGAGGGCGCCGGTGCCGCCGGCGTCGCGGCCGTGCGCAGCAACGTCGAACGCTTCCGCGGCAAACGGGTCGGCACGCTGTTGTGCGGCGGAAACATCGACCTCGGCATGCTGGCGTCGGTCATCGTGCGCGCGCGCATGCGCGCCGGCCGCGTGGTGCAGATTCGCGTGCTGATGGTCGACAAGCCCGGCGGGCTCGTTGCGATCGCGTCGGCCGTCAACGACGCCAACGCGAACGTGCTCGACGTCTTGCACCACCGTTTGTTCGGCAGCGTTCCGGCGAAGTACGCGCAACTCGATCTCACCTGCGAGTTGCAACGGCCCGAAGACATCGAGCAGATCCTCGCCAACATCGCCGCGCGCGGCTACGAAGCCGAAGTTATTACCGGTTAACCCGGGAAGGGCCGCATCCCGTACCACTCGCCGTGCGACGCCTGTTCCGGCGAGTGCCCGCGGGCGGTTTCGCGCGCCAGCTCGATCATCTGGTGGCGGAAGTTGAGGATGCGCTCGTTGTCGGCCGTCAGCGTCGACGTTTCGGCGTCGAGATGCGTGTTGGGGCCGAACGACCAGGCCAACGTGTGGGTGTCGTCGATCGGCACGTACGCGTGGACGTGGTCGCGATCGGCGCTCGTGTAAAACGGCGGCATGAAGATCGGCTCGCTGTCGGCCGCGAGGCTGGTCTCAACGGCGTACGACCACGTGCACGCTTCGATGCGATGGGACGTCGCGCGTTTGATCGGCGGCAGCGCGAACCAGGCAAAAGCAGGCAGCTGCGGCGTGAAATCATGCGGGCCCATATACGCCCACACGACGCCGCCTTGCACGACCGTCGGATAGGGCGCCATTTCTTTGAAGTACCGGTCGGTGATCAGAATGCGGCCGTCCGCGTAATCGCAGACGAGGTCTTCGCCCAGCAACCGCAGGTCGACCGGCTCTTCGCCGTGTTTGGGCACGTCGTGTTCCGGCAGCGCGGGCAGCCAGAAGCGGCGCAGCAAGTCACCCATCGGCGTCCGCGGGCCGACGCGGGTCAGGCTCTCGATCGTTTCTTTCAGGTACATCGTGTCTCTCTACGCTTCGGTTGAACCACCCAAATAGATTGATCGCACCATGGAATCCGCTTGCAGTCCCGCCGCCGTCCCGCTCAATGCAATCGCACCGTGTTCCAAAACGCAGGCGCGGTCGGCGTGTCGTAACGTCAAGTAGGCGTTCTGCTCGACGATGAGGACGGCCGTTCCGCTCCGCTTGAGGCCGGTGAGGATCGCAAAGATCGCTTCGACGATCTGCGGGGCGAGTCCGGTGCTTGGTTCGTCGAGCATCAACATCCTGGGGCGAGCCATCAGGGCGCGGCCGATCGCGAGCATCTGCTGTTCGCCGCCGGAAAGGGAGAACGCCGTTTGGCCTTTGCGCTCGGCCAGCGCCGGAAACCGCTCGTACACCGTAGCCAGCTCGGACGAAACATTTTTCCGGCCGGCGGTGAAGGCGCCCAGCCGCAGGTTGTCGTCGACCGAGAGCTCGGTGAAGAGCTGGCGGCCTTCCGGTACGTGCAGGCAACCGTAGCGCACGCTCGCGACGGTCGAGGCCCGCACCAAGTCGTGGCCGTCGAAGTGGATCGAGCCGGAACGGACGTCGGTGTCGAGACCGGAGATCGTCCGCAGCAGCGTCGACTTCCCGGCACCGTTGGGCCCGAGCACCGCGACCATTTCGCCGGCCTCGACCTGCAGGCTCACACCCCGCAGGACGTCGAGCTCGCCATACCCGGCGTACAGATCGCGCACCTCGAGCAGCATCAGCCGGCCGTCCCGGGCGCGCTTGTCGCGCCCAGGTATGCCGCGACCACGGCCGGATCGTTACGCACGGCCGCCGGGGTGCCGTCGGCGATCATCGTGCCGAATTTCAAGACCATGACCCGTTCGCTGATCGACATGACCAGGTGCATGTCGTGCTCGATCAGGAGCAACGTCATGCCGCCGTCGCGCAAGCGCAGCAAGTCGGCGGTCAGCGCGGCGCGTTCGGACGCATTCAGCCCGGCCGCCGGCTCGTCGACCAGCAGCAGCCACGGATCCGGCGCGGTCGCGCGCGCCAACTGCACGCGGCGCCGGTCGCCGAAGGCGAGCTCTTTGGCGAGCGTCCCGGCCAGCGGTTCGAGACCCAGGCGGGCCAACGTCGCGCGGGCCCGCTCCGTTGCCTCGCGCTCGGAACGGCGCGTGCGCGGCAGCCGCAAAAGATCGCCGCCGAACGACGTCCGCTCGGTGCGAAAGGCGCCCGCTATGACGTTCTCGAGCACCGTCATCTCCGCGAACAGGCGCGCGTTCTGAAACGTCCGCCCGACGCCCAGCGTCGCGACGCGGTGCGGTTGCCAGCCGGTGACGTCGATCCCGGCAATCGCGACTCGGCCGGCGGTGGGCCGGCCGATGCCGCCGATCGCGTTGAACAGCGTCGTCTTGCCGGCGCCGTTCGGCCCGATCAGCGAGGTCAACGTGCCGCGGGTCAACTCGAAGCTGACGTCGTTGACGGCGATGAGGCCGCCGAAGCGCTGCGTCACGTTCGCTACCGCGAGCGGCGCGGCATCGTTTGGCGGCGCCGCGATCGCGCGCGGTGCGGCCGTTGCCGGGGTTTCGCCGCCGCGCTCGGCGCGGACGTGCTTGAAGCGCGCGCGGATCAAGCCGAACGCGCCGCCCGGTGCGGCGATGACGACGAGGACGACGAGGACGCCATACGCCACCTCGCGCGTGTTCTCGAATTGATGGCCGCTGATGTCGAGGAACCCAATGAGCGCCGCGCCGATCAACGCACCCGAAACGCCCCCGCTTCCGCCCAGCACGACCATCAGCAACAGCGTGATCGACAGCGTGACGCCGACGGCATCGGGCACGACGATACCGAGGAACGCGGCGTAGACCG
>DASYOE010000130.1:0-13061 GCA_036008105.1 Candidatus Lustribacter sp.
GATGCTGTTCGACATCTATCACAGCCAAAACGGAACGCCGGTCGATCCGCTGGCGTTGCGACGCCGCTTGAAAGTCGAACCGGGCGTGGACCTCGATGAGGATTGGTTCTTCCGCGGCGGCCGAAAGAACCGTTGGAACCAAGACCGCGCGGCGATGAAGAACGGCAGCTACACGGGCATCGCCGGCTTTCAGAACCAGGACACCGCCGCGGTGGAATCGATGGGCGCCATTTCGGATCGCACGCAAGAACATCTCGGTCAGTCCGACGTCGCGATCATCCGGATGCGGAGGCGCCTGGCCGAAGCGCTGAAGGCGTTCCAAGCCGGCAGCATCCCGCCGGGTTTGGACGGCGGCACCGATTACACGACGATCCGCAGCGCCCAAGCCGTCATCCCCAAGGACATGCCGTGGCAGCAGATGGTCGACCGGACGGCGAGCGCGGTCGGCTGATGCTGCGGCCGACCTTCCTCGCGACGTCGGCCTCCCTCTCCGCTCTGGCGCTGGCGTCGCCCGCGCCGGCGCAAACGCCGGCTTTGATGAACCTGCGCATCGCCGCGACCGCTAACGACACCTACGCGTCGGCATACTTCGCCCAAGACATGGGCTTCTTCACCAAGGCCGGTTTGAACGTCGATCTCGAGACGATGAACAACGGCGCCGCGATCACCGCCGCGCTGTCCGCCGGATCGATGGACATCGGCGTTGCGACGCCGGTCATTCTTGCCAACGCCTACCTGCACGGCTTGCCCGTCGTGATCGTCGCGGCCGGCGCGATCAGCATCACGGGCGTCACCTCGGTGGGGTTGTGCGTTTCCGCGAATTCCACGTTCAAAGTACCCAAGGATTTCGAGGGCAAGACGATCGCGGTCAACGCGCTGCATACCGGCACCGAGGTCAACTTCGATGCCTGGCTGACGCAGGGCGGCATGGATCTCTCGAAGGTAAAACTGGTGGAGGTCACGTTTTCCGCCATGGGCCAAGCGCTCCAAAGCGGACGGATCGACGGCGCGGTCATGACCGAGCCCGCGATGACCGTGGCGATCGGCGCGAACAACGTCAAACTGCTCGCCGACCTCGACAAAGTGCTCGCGCCCGAGTACGTGAACTCGTGCTGGTTCGCGATGCGTGACTTCGCGAAAGCGAACCCGGAGCTGATCCGGCGTTTTCAGACCGCGATCTACGCGGCACAGAAGTGGGCCAATACCCACCACGTCGAGTCGGCGACGATCCTGGCGAAATACTCGAAGATGGACCTCGCCCTCGTACAGCGCATGGCGCGCGCGCCGTTTGCGGAATCGCTCAAGGTCGCCGATATTCAGGCGTTTCTCGATCCGGCCGCGAAGTTCGGCACCATCTCGCAGCCCGTGTCCGCAGCGGCCATGATCTACCGGCCATAGGTTTTCGATGAGCACCACCACTATCGCCCCGCGCAGCGCCGGCGCGCTGCTCGACACCGCTGAATACCGCGTTGACGGACGCGAGAAGGTCAGCGGTAAGATGCGCTACACCGCCGACTTCGCGCCCGCCGGCCTGTTGTGGGCGGCCTACACCGCGAGCCCCTACGCGCACGCCCGAATTCTGCGCATCGACACGTCGGCCGCGAAGGCGGTGCCGGGCGTGCGTGCCGTGCTCACCTCGGCCGACATCGGCCCCGGCAAACGGTCGGGCCGGATGCTCTTCGACTTCCCGGTGCTCGCCTACGACAAAGCAATCATGATCGGCGACCGCATCGCTGCCGTGGCTGCCGAAACGCGCGAAGCGGCCGAGGAAGCGGCGCGCCTCGTCGACGTCGTCTACGAAGAGCTGCCGGCGGTGTTGGATCCGTTTGCCGCGCTCGCACCGGACGCGCCGCACGTTCATCCCGAGCTTGCGACCTATCACTACAACGGCAAGGCGAAACCGGCGCTCTCGCATCCGAACCTGCAGGGCGCGTACGAGTATTCGTGCGGCGACGGCGACATCGAGGCGATCTTCGCAAGCGCGCCCCACGTGTTCGAACACCGCTTCCGGACGGCGCGCCAACACGCAGCGTACCTCGAACCCAAAGCGACGGTCGTATGGATCGACGGCGACGGCACGGTGCACGTTCAAACGCCCAACAAGGCGCCGTTCAGTTTGCAGCGCTTCCTCGCGCACGTCACCGGCGTGGCATTTGAGAAAATCATTATCGAGCCGGCGGCGATCGGCGGCGATTTCGGCAGCAAGGGCTGGACGACCGACGAGTTCCCCTGTTATTTCCTCGCGCAGGCGACCGGCCGGCCGATCAAACGCGTATCGAGCTACGTCAACGAGCTCTCCTCGACCGGGGGCAAACACCCGACGTACATGAAGCTGCAGACCGCGGTCGATGCCGACGGCAACTTCCTCGCGCACCGGTCGAAGTTCACCTACGACGGCGGAGCCTATGCGGGCGGCAAACCGTCGGCCCTGCTGATGCCCGGCTTCACCGGCTATTCGACGGTGCCGTATGCGGTGCCGCGCGTCGCGATCAGCGCTCGCACGGTCTATACGAATACCGCGCCCGGCGTGCACGTCCGCGCACCCGGCAACTCGCAGCTCTTCTTCGCCTGGGAGCAGCACGTCGATCTGATGGCGGCCGCACTGGGCATCGATGCGCTCGCATTGCGCAAGCGCAACGTCGTCCGGCACGGACAGCTGAACGTCAGCGGCGAGGACATCCACCACCCAATGGGTGCCGCCGTGTTGGAACGCCTCGGAACGGAGATCGCGGCCAAGCCCGCGCCGGCCGGTCGCGCGTGGGGCATTTCGATCGGCTGCCGGCACACCGGCGGCGGCAAGACGTCGCTCGAAGTGACGCTGCGGCCAGACGGCATCATCGAGATTCTCAGCGGCGTGCCGGATCAAGGCGGCGGCGGACACACGGTCGCGCAACGCGTCGTCGCCGCGACGATGTCGGTTTCACAAGAACGGGTTCGTTTCCGGCGCGGCTCGACGCGGGAGGCGCGAACGGACCCGGGCGCCGGGTCGAGCCGCGTCACGCACATCGTGGGACGTGCCGCGCAGGCCGCGGCCGAAGATCTACTCGCGCGATTGACGCTCGCCACCGGGATGACGCTGCGGGACGACCGCTTTGTCGGCGCGGACGGCGGCGGCGAATCATTCGAGAGCGGCGTCGCGCGCGCCACCGCCGGCACGGCGTGGACGGCGGTCGGCGAATACGACGGCACCCAGCACGGTCCCGACCATCCCGGCGACTACTCGTTCAGCGCGTACGGCATCGACGTCGGCGTCGATCGCGAGACCGGTGCGTTCACGATTCACGATGCCGTCTTCGTTGCCGACGCCGGCCGCATCATCAATCCGGTCGCGCACCAAGGCCAGGTCGACGGCGGCTTCATCTTCGGCTTGGGCACCGCCGCATTCGAAGAACTCACGCTCGACGAGAGCGGCAAGGTCACGAATCCGAGCTTGGCCGACTATAAGCTGCCGACGATCCGCGACATCCCGCCCCTGCGCACGATCTACATCGACGCGCCGGGCCACAACGGTCCTTTCGGCGCGAAGATGGCGGGCGAGCTGAGCAATACCACCGTCGCCGCCGCGCTCTCGAACGCGATCGCCAACGCGGCCGGGGTGCGGCTGCACGAGCTCCCGATCACGCCGGAGCGCATCTACCGTGCGCTCCATCCAGCTCAGGGCGGAGCCGCATGAAACGTTCTCACTTGCTCGCAACGCTCGGTGCCGCCGCGGTCGCGCGTCCTCGGGTCGCGAGCGCGCAAAACACCGCCATACGCATCGGGGTCGCCCCGATCGAAGAATCCGCGCTGCCGTACTACGCCGTGCAAAAGGGCTTCTTCAAACAAAACGGCATCGATGCGGAGATCAATGTGAGCGCGGGCGGCGGCGGCGCGATTACGGCCGCCATCGTGGGCGGGTCGCTCGATCTCGGCTGCACCAATACCGGGTCCTTGGCGTCCGCGCACGTTCACGGGCTGCCGGTCTACCTGCTCGCCCTCGGTGCGCTGTACACACCGGCGGCTCCGATCTCGCACCTGTGCGTGGTGAAGTCGCTCGGCATCAAATCCGCCAAGGACCTCAGCGGAAAAACGCTCGGCGTCTCGACCATTCACGACATGCTGCAGACGGTCACGCTGGCGTGGATCGATCAGAACGGCGGCGACTCCAAGGCGGTCAAGTTCGTCGAGATCACCGCATCCGAAATTCCCGCGGCCATGAAAGCCGGCCGGCTCGACGGCGGGTTGCTGAACGAGCCGTTTTACACCGAGGCAAAAGACGACGTACAGTTGCTGGGTTTGCCCTACGAAGCCATGGCCGGTAAGAAGCCCTTCCAGACCTTCGGGCTCGCGGCTAACCGCGACTGGGTTGCGCGCAACCCGGGCGTTGCGAAGAGCATCGTAACCGCGCTGCAGCAAACCGCGCGGTGGGTGAACCGCAACCACGCCGAAACGACCGCGCTGCTCGCGAGCTACGTCAAGATCGACCCGGCCGTCGCGGCCCAAATTCCGCGCGTTGCCTATGCAGAGTCCAACAATCCCGCCTACGTGCAGCCGGTCGTCGATCTGATGACGCGCTACGCCGTTTTACCAAACGCGTTTCCCGCGCGCGAACTGTTCCCGGCGGGGATTTAGACGAGGACGCCTTCGAACAACGCCATGATCTCATCGGCGACCGGTGAGAAACGCCCGCCTCCGTTCATGAAGACGCGGCGGAAGCCGTCGGACTGCATGTCCTTCTGAAACTCAACCGGGAGATCGATCGTGCGTTCGCCGGCGGCGCCGCGGAACACGAACATCGGATCCTCACCGCGCTCGACCTTCGCGAGTTCGCGCAGCACCATCTTGCGAAACAGCAACACGCCTTCATCCGGCGTTCCGAGCCGCTCTAAGGTGCGGTCGGCGATGGGGCCTTGCGTCACCCAAGCCAGCGCGTCTTGCGCGTTGATGTAGTCGAGCAGATACTCGCCGCGTTCGTCGTGCATCGGGGCCTCGTAGACCGGAACGCGCTCGAGCAAGTGGCGCGGAACGTCGACTCCACCCGGTGGAATGTAGGCCGAATACCAGTAGTGCTCGGTGTGGGTGTCGTCGATCGGTACGCGGAACTGAAACTGATATTGACGCCAGGTCGTGCTGCGCGTGCCGACCGCCAGCGTCAGCGGAAACACGACCGGGTGACCGTGCGTCCAGTCGGACGCGTCCTCGGTCTGACCTTCCATGAGACGGCGCTTGATGAGGCCGTACTCGACCTCGTCGAACGCGATCTTCACGTGGTGCTTGGCGCGCGGCGTTTTCCAATTTTCCGCTTCGCGCACGAATTCGGTCAGCTTCCCGTGCAGCCACTCGGTGTGAACGGGGTCGCACGAGTTCTCCATGATCTGCAGCCAGTTGCACGGGATCGTCGCTCGTCCGACATAGCGGATCGCGCCTTCCGCCACGAGACCGTCGAGCCGCGGAATGCTCGGTGCGGGCAACGGCCCGAGATACGCCCACAGTAAGCCACCCAGTTCGCCGACCGGATATGCGGTGGTGGTAACCTTGTCTTTGAAGGTCGAGTCTTCCGGTTCGTTCGGCTGTTCGATACAGCGTCCGGTAACGTCGAATTTCCAGCCGTGATACGGACAGCGGATGCCGTCGATCGCCGGGATGCCGTAGGCCAACGACGCGCGCCGGTGGGGGCACGCCTCGGCAATGAGGCCGAATCCGCCCAGGCGATCGCGGAAGAGCACGAGATCTTCCCCAAGCAACCGGATGCGTTTCGTCCAGCGGTTCTCCATGTCGGCCAGCGGCGCGATCGGATGCCAGTAGCGGCGCAGCAACTTTCCCATCCGCGTCCCGGGCTCGATCCGGGTCATCAGTTCGTTCTGCTCGGCAGTCAGCATGGGTCTTGCGCTCCCTCGACCGAAGAATCGTCGGCATGCCGCGACAAACGCTCGTTTCGACTTTGCTGGGCGTACTACTGGCAGCCCTGCCGCTAGGCGCTTCCGCTGACGGCCCGGCGATCAACGTCGGTGCGATGCCGATTGCCGGCGCCGCCCAGGCCTTTTACGCGCAGGAGCAAGGCTTCTTTAAAGCCGCCGGGCTCGACGTCAACCTGGCCGTGCTTCCCAACGGCGCGGCGATCGTCGCCGCGGCGACGTCCGGATCGGTCGATATCGGCTTCGGAAGCCCGTCGCCGCTGATCCTCGCGCACCTGAAGGGGCTGCCGGTACGCTTCATCACCTACGCGTCGCTCTACACCGGGCCGCCGGTCACGTCGGCGTTGATGGCGGCCAAGAATTCGGCCGTGCACACCGGCGCCGACCTCAACGGACAAGCCGTTGCGGTCAACGGCCTGCACGACATCGGGCAGTATGAGGTCCAAGCGTGGGTCGACCGCAACGGCGGCAACTCCGAAACCGTACAGTTCGTCGAGATGCCATACGCCTCGATGATGGAAGCGCTCAGCCGGGGCCGCGTCGCGGCCGCGTCCGAAACGGAACCGTGGGTCAGCATGGCGACCGACGGCGCGCGCGTCATCGGCAACCTGAACGACATCGTCGCGCCGCGGTATGCCTTGGCCGGATGGTTTGCGACGAACGCCTGGCTGGCTGCGAATCCGCAACTGGCCGCGCGCTTCATCGCGGTGATGCAGCAAACCGCGCGCTGGGCGAACACGCATCCGAAGGAAGCCGGGGCGCTGCTCCAGCGTTATACGAAGGTCACGCCTGACGTGGCGGTCGTGGTGCTGAAGCAATTGCAATTCGACGACACCGGCCACGCCGATCCGAAGTACTTACAGCCGGTCGTCGACATGATCGCGAAATACGGAAAGACGCCGGGCTTTAGCGCGGCCGACCTGATCTGGTCGCGCTAGTCGTCGAGCATCGCGTAGGTCAGCGGAGCAAACCCGCCGGCCGCATCGCTCGCGCCGAGTTGATAAGACTGCTGGATGGCATCCGCGTCGTCGAAGCCCAGCAGCGTTCCCGGTAACGCCTTACGCGGGCGCAGGATGAAGAAATTCGTGTCGCCGAGCAACTCGGCTAAGGCGGATATCTCAGCCGGATCGTACTCGCTTTCGATTCCCATGGCACGGAGCGCGCTCGTGGGCAGATTCTTGATCGATCGAAAGAGCAACGCCTGGAGCGCCGCGGTGCGCAGCGCGTCGTACATGATGCGGCGCTGCATCGTGCCGTACGTTCCACCAATGACATCGATGATGTCGTGATAGGTATCCTTTTCATTCGGCGGAGACAGGAGGACGACGTCGACGGCGTTCGAAAGCGCGCTCGCCGCTGCGATCGGCGTATTGGCCGTGACGCCGCCGTCGCAGTACTGCTCGAGCGCACCATCCGGCCCCGGCAACAACACGGGGTCGAACCCGACCGGCACGCTGGCCGAGGCCCGGAGTTGCTGGGCCAAGATCGCGGGCGTCGCCTCGCGGATCGGAACAACCCGGCCGACTGCCAAACTGACCGCCGCCAATGCGATCCGGCGCCGGGCCGGATCGATGCCGGGCGGCACGACGAAAAAATACTCCGGGAGTTTCCGCGTCAGGTTCGTCACGGCCCAGACGAACGGCGTGACGACCGGTTTCGAGAAGTCGATGTACGCGTCGAGCCACGCCTGGAGGTGGTCGCCGTCGTAGATACCGGCAACGTTTTTCTTCACGCCCGTGGCGAGAGCGATCGCCTGCGCGACACGGTTGCCGACGCCGCTCGACTCGTTCTTGATTTTCGCGAACTGCGGCTTGACGCGCACGGCGTTCTGTTCCGAAACCGACGACCATAGCTCGCGCAGCTTCGCCCACTGGGCGGTCGCGACGAGGTAGCCGTTCAAGGCACCGATCGAGGCGCCGGTAACGGCGCCGTATTGGGGCAACGGCTGGCCCTCACCGACGTTCGCGGCTCGCACGAGTGCCGCGACGACGCCGGCTTCATACGCTCCCAGCGCACCGCCGCCGCTCAGTACCAGGGAGCGCTTCAGCGTCTGCGCCTGCGCGGGGAATTCCGTCGCGAGCGGAGCGGCCGCCGCGGCAAGCAAAAACAGACTGCGAGAAAGCACTGGCATATCAACCGCATTGGCCCGTAAAGAAGCGGCGCCTGCTCACCCCAGGCGCGGAAAAAGCTCCACGGCGTTTTCGCGCTCGATGGCCAGCAGCGCCGCGACGTCACAGCCGCTTGCGTGCAGCCCATCGACGGTCGAACGGGGATCGACGAACGGATAGTCCGTTCCAAAAAGCAGCTTCGACGGGGTCGACAGCTCGCGCAGCGCGGCCATCGGGGCGCGATCGGTCGAATGCACGACGTCGAAGTAGAGCTGCTTGAGGAGTTCGCGCGGCTCGGCTTGGAGGCGGCGGCGCACCGCGTCGGTGCGCGCGTACGAGGTCGACGCGAGGCGCCCAGCGAGCATCGGAATCGTTCCGCCGCCGTGGGCGAAGATCCAGCGCACGTCCGGGCAACGCGTCAGGGTCCCGCCGAACAACAAGCTCGTCACGGCGCGCGTCGTGTCGAACGGAAATTCCGTTACCGACGGCGGGATGTCGTCGACGAACGCGCAGCACGAGGCCGTCGTCGGATGAAAGAACACGCGTGCCCGGCGCCGGTTGAGCTCGTCGAACACGGGAGCGAAGCGCGCGTTTCCGGGCCACTCGCCGTCGTAACTCGTCATGAGCCCGACGCCGTCCAACCCGAGCGTATCGAAGATGTAGGCGATCTCGTCCAGGCTGCCTTCGACGTCGGGTAACGGGAGCGCGCCGAACACGCCGAAGCGGCCGGGATGCTGCGCGATCAGCGCGGCGCCGTACTCGTTGCAAGCGCGCGCGAGCCGCCGGCTTTCAGCCGCGTCGCCGAACCAGACGCCGGGAGTTGAAACCGATAGCAGCGCCGCCGCGATGCCGTTGGCGTCCATCTCGCGCAGCGATGCTTCGGGCGTCCAGCGGGACATCACGGTGGGCGGTGAATTCAAAGCCCGCGCAATCGCGGCGGACTTCTCCGCGAGCCACAGCGGCGGCACGTAGTGATGATGGACGTCGATCCGATGCGCGGTGCTCACGCCCTTGACTTTCGCCGTCGCGTCCCATAATGTATTTACGTTGTCGCCATAGTATTTGGCCGGATGGAGCGACCGTGTTAACACCTCAGGAAAACGATCGTTTGACGCGGGTCGGACCCGGCACGCCGGGCGGCGAGCTCTTGCGCCGGTATTGGCAAGCGGTATGCCCGACAGCCGAATTGAGCGGCGCGGTCCGCAAGAAGCGCATTCGCATCCTGGGCGAAGACTTGGTCGTCTTTCGCGCCGACGACGGTTCGTTCAAATGCGTTTCCGAGCGCTGCGAACACCGCAGCGCTTCGCTCTTCTTCGGCTTCATCGAACCGGACGGAATTCGCTGCTGCTATCACGGCTGGAAATACGACTGCGATACCGGGCAGTGCATCGAGCGGCCGTTCGAGCCGGCGGCTCCACACGCGGGCATTCGCGTGCAGGCGTATCCCGTCGAGGCCTACGGCGGCTTGCTGTTCGCCTACATGGGGCCGCACCGCACGCAACCGCCGCTGCTGCCGCACTGGGACGTCTTGGCCCGCAGCGACCGGCCCAAGAAGATCCGCATCATGCCCGTGCACCACTGCAACTGGCTGCAGATCCAAGAGAACACGGTCGACACCGTGCACACCTACTACCTGCACGGTCACGCGCTGACGATCGCGGGCATCGATCTCCCGGGGCGCGATTATTTCTACCGGCCGATCGTGGGCTACGACTGGCGCGTCTCGGAGTGGGGCATCGAGAAGACCTGCGAATACGGCGGCGAGCGGCCCGAAAACGAAGTTCGGCCGCCGTTGCTCTTCCCGAACATCCTGCGCATCGACGAAGGACCGATCGAGGCGATCCACTTTCGCGTGCCGATCGACGACGAACACACGCGTATCATCTGGATGGGAACGTTCCCGGAACGTGCCGGCGCCGTCACCGCGCCCGACGCCGTACCGTTTACGTACGAGTTCGATCCGTCCAATACGACCGTTGAGGACGTGGATCAAAGCGACTTCTACGGTCAGGACCGCGTGGTGTGGGAAACGCAGGGCGTCATAACGGATCGCAGCATCGAAAAGCTCGGCGCTACCGATCGCGGCATCGTCCTCTTCCGCCGGATGCTGGCCGAGCAAATCGACCTCGTCGCCGGCGGTGAGGAACCGACCGTCGCCGTCGTGCGAAACCCGGCCGAGAACGTCAGCATCAGCTTTCCAAGCTCGCGCAATTTCGACCCGGCCGAGATATGAAGCGCGCAGCCGTCCGGCTGATGCTTCTGGCGGCGCTCATCCTTGCCGGCAGCGTGGCGCGCGCGAGCACGCCGGAGGTGATCGCGATGCAGGTCGGCGCGATGCCGATCGATTCGTCGGCCGAAGTTTTTTACGCGCAGGATCAAGGGTTCTTCAAAGCCGCCGGGCTCGACGTGAAGCTCACGATCCTCAACAACGGCGCGGCCGTCTTAGCGGCCGCGGCGGCCGGCACGCTCGATATCGGGTTCGGCAGCCCGGCCCCGCTCATCGCCGCGCGTCAACGCGGCATTCCGGTGCGCTTCTTCGCGCCGGCCGTCGTCTACCAGGGGCGGCCGAACACCGTGCTCGTCGTTTCGAAGGATTCGCCGATCCATTCCGCGGCGGATCTCAACGGCAAAACGGTCGCGGTCGCGGGACTCAACGATCTGGGCTACTATTCGACGCAGGCTTGGATTGAAAAGAACGGCGGCAACCCGGCCGGGATCTCGTTCGTCGAAATCCCGTACGCGGAGATGGGGGCGGCCCTGCAAACCGGACGCATCAGCGCGGGCTGCTCGATCGAGCCGTTCATCAGCGGGCTGAAAGACACGCGCGTATTGGCGAATCTGAACGCCGCCGTATCGAACCGGTACATGTTGGCCGGCTGGTTCGCAATGGACTCGTGGATGGCGCGCAATCCCGATGCGCTCAAGCGCTTCAGCGCCGTCCTGCAGCGCAGCGCGCGCTGGGCGAACGCGCACCAGCGCGAATCCGCCGCAATTCTCGCGCACTATACCGGGACGAGCCCCGAGGTCGCGTTGACGATGTCGCGCGCGATCTACGACACCGGCACCGGCGTCAGCCCGCAGGTCATTCAGCCGGTGATCGACCTGTTACAGAAATACGGGAAGATGACGGCGCCGCCGCCGGTCTCCGATCTCATTATGGGAACGCCGTAAAGACGGGCTCCGGTAGGCCCGGCACGTCGACGTCGATCGCCAACACCGCACCGGCGAGCGGCTGCGCGGCGAGCGCCTCGGGCGACAGCGCCCGCGAGGCGGTCGTCACGAACAGCGTCTTGAGTTCGGGACCGCCGAACATCACGCTGGTCGGACGCTCGACCGGCAGTTCGACCGTTCGATCGACGCTGCCGTCGGGCGCATAGCGCGCGAGCGCGAAGGCGCCCAGACACGCGCTCCACAGGTAGCCCTCCGCATCGGTCGTCGCACCGTCCGGCGCACCGAGCGGAACCGTCGCCACGAACGGGCGGCGATTTCGCGCCGTTCCGGTTTCGAGATCGAAGTCGTACTGATAGATCGCGCGCAGTTTCGAATCGGCGAGATACATGCGGCGGTTGTCCGGACTCCAAGCGAATCCGTTCGGAATCGTAAAGCCCTCATCGGCGACCCGTAACGTGCCGTCGCCCGCAAGGACGAAGATGCGCCCGATCGGCGCCGCGCCGTCGTCTTCCATCGAGCCGAACCAGAAACGGCCCGCCCGGTCGAGCTTCGCATCGTTCATGCGCATCCGAGCGTTGCCGCGCTCGGGCTCGGCAATGCGCTCGAAGGTGCCGCTGCTCGTATCGAGCAAGGCGATGCCGGATTTCATCGCCACGATCAAGCCGCCGGATGCCAGCGCGAGCCCGTTGACCTTCGACGGCGTCGCCCATTCCGAACGCGTTCCGTCGCGCGTGTTGAGGCGGTATACGGCGTCACGCCGTCCGTCCAGCCAGTACAATGACTCGCGCTCCGCCGACCACATCGGCGATTCCGCAACGAGCGCGGTGTCGTGCACGACAACTCGGACCGAGCGATCCGGCATCGGGCGCGCTTCGTCCGGCGCGAAAAGGAACTCCTCTCCGTTCGCCGCAATTTTCACGACCTGCGCTGCGGGAGCCGGAATGTTCGCCAAGATCAATCACCTCGCCATCATCAGCGACAACTACACGGCCTCGGCGAAATTCTACGAAGCGATGTTCGGCATGAGCACCTCGCCCGGGACGCGTTCAGAACGCGCGATGACCGTCGGCGACGGCTACCTCGGCTTGAACATCAACCCGCGCAGCGTCGGGCGCCCCGCGCGCCTCGATCACTTCGGCGTCGAGGTCGAGGACGTCGAGCGCGTCTTCGCGGCGCTCCGCCGGGATTTTCCAGCGCTCAACTGGCTTCAGCGCCCGTCGAACCGCCCGTTTGCCGGCATCACGACGCACGACCCCGACGGCAACGTCTTCGACCTCTCGCAAAAGGACATGGCCAATCGCGCCGGCGTCTACGCCGAAGCGAGCGGAACCGTGCACGAGCGGCACGTCGACCACTTCGGTATTCGCAGCCTGCACCCCGACGCGCTGGCTACGTTCTACGCCGGCGTGCTCGAATTAGAACCGGCGCCGGCCGCGGCCGGAGATCCCAGCCGTTACCTCACCGACGGACACCTCACGCTCGTCATCTCGCCGTGGAACATCGCCGACTACGCGGGAACGAGCATCACCGCGCCCTGCCTCGACCACATCGGCTTCCGGGTCGGCGACGTCGACGTTTTCCTCGCGCACGTCGAGAAGGTCGCGTCCGAAAACCGGCAGCTCGCCCCGTATCCGGTCGGCAGCGGCCCCGAAGGACACGCGCGGCTCGAGCTCGCGTTGCGCAGTTGCCGCCTCTGCACGCGCTACATCGCCGACACCGACACGGTGCTCCTCGGCCTGCGCTAGTTACCGTTTACGGTTGACCCATACGACGTTGTTGACGTCGACCGGCGCGCTCACGAGTTTCTCGTTCACCCAGAACTGCTGGATGCGCGCCAGCGAATCGAAGTTGACTTCTCCGTGCAGCGAGGGATAGGGCGGGCCTTGGA
>DASYOE010000131.1:0-7187 GCA_036008105.1 Candidatus Lustribacter sp.
TTCGCGGGCAGGGTCACGAGCCGGAAGGCGGGCAACACGCGCACGAGCGACGCCGCTTCGACGCCGCTGAAGAACGCGTTGTCGCTCAGCACTAGCGCTCGGCGAGCAGTTTCGCGACGATGCGGTCGACCGCATCGTCCTGCGAGTCGCCCACGATCGTCGCACGCAGTTTTCCCGTGCGGTCGAAGAACAGCTGGGTCGGCCACGCACCGATGCCGTAGGCGTTCCAGATCGCGAACGAGTTGTCGATGGCCACCGGCCACGTGATGCCTTGCGCCTTCAGGTTCGCGACGACGTTGGCGCGGTTCTTTTCAAAGGCCGTCTCGGGGCTGTGGATGCCCACGATCACGAGATCGCCCGTCTTCTTCGCGTTGAGGGCGCGCAGGTTCGGCACGACGTTCTTGCAGTTGTAGCAATCGAACGTGAAGACGTCGACGACGACGACTTTGCCCGCCGCATCGGCCGGGGTGAGCCGGGCGTTCAGCCAGCCTTCCGATGCCGCATATACCGGCGCGAGCGTCGCCGCAGGCGACGTGGCCAGCGCGGGATGGTTCGCGGTGCCGGCAACGAGTGCGAGAACGAGTGCGGCCAGAATGGTCGAGCGGAGCATCGTTAGTCCTTTCGGGTGAGAACGGTGATGTAGCCGCCCTCTTGTTTGATAAGGCCCGCCCGCACGAGCTGGTTCATCTCCAGACTCACGGTCTCGCGCGTGCTGCCGATGATCGATGCGATATCCGCATGCGTAAGGCGCACATCGAGCAGCGTGCCGTCACCGGCGGGACGCCCGTGCTCGACGGCGAGCCGTTCGAACAGGTTCACCAGCCGGTCGCTGATCTTCGCGTAGGCCAGGTCTTCGATCGTGGCCGATGCGTCGCTCAAGCGGTCGCTGAGCATCTGCGCGACGTTGAGCGCGAGCGCCGAGTTGTTTTCGAGCAGCGCGAAGAGGTCGTCGGCATGCGCCTTGCAGATCAGGGTCTCTTCCATGCACGTCGCGACCGTGGTGCGTTCGCCGCCACCGAAGAGCGCGTCCTCACCGAACATGTCGCCCGGCCCGAGGATCGCCACGGTGACTTCCTTGCCGTCGGCGGTGTTGCGCGCGATGCGCACGCGGCCGGTCTTGATCAGGAACACGACTTTGGTTGCGTCGCCTTGATCGAAAAATGTCGCGCGTTTGGGTAGCAGCTCCATCGTGAAGATGCGTTCACCGTCCACGACCGCGTCGACCGGCGCGTTCGCGAAGAGCCGGTTCTTCTGCAAGTACCAGATCTTGTTCTCGGCGTCGGTCATAGCGACACCGTGACGTGCGGGGTTCGCAGCGCGTCGGCCACGCCGCCGGTACGCGCGTACGAGAGCTGGATCGTGCCGGTCCCCGCGTGCAGCGGCAGCAGCACGCGGAACGGCGAGCATACGCGCGGCGTGCAGAACGACGCGATCCAGCCCCGCGGGACATCCCGAGCCACGAGGCGCACGGTCGACCCGGCCGGACCGTAGACGCGAACGGCAAAGGACCTCACGCCCGGATCGGCGCCGGCATGGCACGTGCCGGCGGCCAGCGCGCACGAGAGAATCGCGAGTCCCAGGGTCATGGAGCGATGCTACGCTCGGATCGGCGGCGCGGCAATAAGCCGGCTTACACCTAGGGCCGGAGGCGCTGCAAGTACAGGGCGTGGTTGGCGAAGTCGAAGGTCACGACGAACTTGCGCAGCAGCCCGAGCCCCACGTTGCCCGCGTCGATGCGATCCGCGAACGCTCCGCTCTTGGCCTCGATGACGTCGGCGGACTGGTCGCTGAGGGTCGTCGAGCCGAGCTGCAACGAGCGGACGCGCGTCCCGTAGCTGCGATCGGTACCGCCGACGCCGACGTAGCTGCCCGCGGTGCTTCCGAGCCCCGGCGCGACCGCCGGGTGCGCATCGACGAACGGCCCGTACAGGAGCAGTCCGCCGCTGTTGCCGGTGTCGACGATGAACGGCACATCCATCGAGTTGTCGAGCCGGAACACCGCTTCGGGAATCTCGCGATCGGTGTCCAGATCGATGCGATCGCCGGCCGGCGCGAACGATCCCGGCGGTCCGAAGCGCATAACGCGGTTGGCGAAGTCGAGCTGCACGAGGCTCGAGGCGAAGAACGGATACCCCAAAATGCCGTCCACGTGCATGCGGCCGGGTTCCGAACCGAGATCGATGGTCGAGACGACGAGATCGTCCAGCGTCCCGCCGCCGATGGTCAGGCGCGGCAGTTTGGCGACGTGCAGCCCGCCCGTTCGTACCGCGCCGCGCACTTCGAGCGCGCCTTCCTCGCCGATGCCCGCGGCTTGCGCGACGTGCGAATCGAGCAGCACGTCGCCGGAACCGCTGTCGATCAGGAACGCGTAGCCTTTGCCTTCGATTTGCACGACGCACGCGATGCGCGAGCCGTCGTCGAGCAGCGGCACGGTTTGCACGCCGTCGGCCGCGAGCCGCCGGCCTTGCAGCGGCGCGAACAGCGCCGGATCGACCGTCCCGCCGAGCTTGACCGACGCCGTCTGTTCGATCGTATCGAAGGCGTGCTCGCCGTCGGTCGTTACCGCGCGAAATGCGATCTGCATGCCGCCGACGTCGCGCCAGTCGGAAAGGTCGACGTACGTCGGCCCGTCACCGTCGATGTATTCGGTGCGCAGCGGCAAGCCGTTCTGCGCGTCGATCCAAAGCGTTTCCGGTTCGCCGCCGTCGGCGCGGACCTCAACGTTCCACGTGCGGCGGCCGGCCAGCGTGCCGAAGCCGGTGAAGCGCACGTGGTCCGGCGCATGGACGAATGCGCCCGATTCGATGAAATCATCGGTGCGCGCGTGGCGCAACAGCACGCCGGTGAGTTCTTGCACGTTGCCGTTGCTGTTGCGCCAGATGCGGTCGCCGATGCGCAGCGTCGTTTCTTGGCGCGGGCCGAGACTGTCGTCGTCGCGCTCGCGGTCACCGGCGCGCCAGGTATGAAACGTACCGCTTAGGCCGACGCCGCTAATCGTTCCGCTCGTCTCGATCGTATCGGCCGCCACGCCGTGGGTCGCTTTGTCGTAAGCGGCGAGAATCGTTTCGACCGGCGGCGCTTCGCCGGTCGCGTTCGCTGCGGCTGCGGGCCCGCCCGCGAGCGCGATCAGCGCGGCGGCGAGAAGGACGCGGCTACGGCTGGCTGCGGTAGCGGTCGAGCGAACCGAGGACGTTTTGCACGTAGTTCTGCGTCTCGGCATACGGGGGCACATCACCGTACTTTTCTACCGCGTTGGGGCCGGCATTGTAGGCGGCGACGGCCAGGCGGGTATCGCCCTTGAAGCGATCGAGCAAACCGCGCAGGTAACGCGTGCCGCCGGCGACGTTTTGCGCCGGATCGTACGGATTTTTCACGCCCAGCGACGCGGCGGTCTCGGGCATCAACTGCATCAGCCCTTGCGCACCGACCGGCGAGGTTGCGTTGGCATTGAACGACGACTCGTTCGCGATCACCGACTTGATCAGCGCGGGATCGACTTGCCAGATGTCCGCATTCTGCTGCACGAGCTGATTGATCTGCTCGGGCGGAACCGGCGCCGGTGCATCGGGCGCGGCGGTATCCGGCGGCATGAGTTCGGGCATGAGCGCTTGCGCCAAGGCCGCGTTGAAACCACCGGTCGGCGCCGGTACGACGGCTCCGGCCGGAGGGGCTCCACTGATTTCGGCGATCCGGTTTTGGATCGCCGAGAGATCACTGAAGATGTTATCCATCGTCGAGACTATCGGCGATTTCGGTCATGAGCATGAGGGTTTCGGCCGGGTCGCTCCGACCCTCCGGCCCGCGCAGAAACCTTGCAATCCGGGCTTCCCCGGCGATGGCACGGGCGAGCAGACGGTCGCCGGTGCTTGGATCAAGCCCAAGCGACCGCGCCTCGCGGGCGCCCTCGAGCGCCGCTACGGCGGCTCGCAGCTTGCCGGCGGCGGCCCGGTGGGCAGGGGTCGCCACGTCGGCCAGGGTCCGGCTGGCGCTGGCCGGGAGGTCGATGGCCGGAAACCAGCCGGCTGCCGCCAGCCGCGCGCTCAGCACCAGGTGCCCGTCGAGGGCCGCGCGGGCGGCCTCGGCCACCGGATCGTGTTCGAGCGGGCCCTCGGAGAGAACGGTGGCGACCAGGGTGATGCTCCCCTGGGCGGTGGCACCCGCGCATTCGAGCAGCCGCGCTTGGCGGGCCACGACCGAGGGCGGGAACCCGCCCCGCCCGACCGGCTCGCCCGCGGCGATGGCGACGTCGCGCGCCGCCGCTGCGACGCGCGCTAGGCTATCGAGCACGATCAGCACGTGCAAGCCGCGCGCGCGGAGCGCATCGGCTTGGACGAACGCCGTTTCGGCGGCCCGCAACCGTTCCGCCGCGGAGCGGTCGGCGGTCGCGCAGACGATGTTCGTGCGCGGACCCGCGCGCGCGAGCCAACGCTCCGCCTCGCGACCGCGCTCGCCGATCAGCGCGACGACCGTCGCGTCGGCGCTGCTGCCGTCGACGAGCGCTTCGAGTAGCGTCGATTTGCCCAAACCGGCGCCGCCGAAAATGCCGACGCGCGCACCGCGGCCGAAACAGAGCGGACCGTCGAGCGCGCGAATGCCGGTCCAAAACGGCGTCGCGAGCGGGACCCGTTCCTCGGGCAACGGCACGACCAGCGGTGCCGGTGCGCGGTCCGCGGCCAGCGTTGCCTCCGCTTCGGCAAGGCGTACGTGCAGCGCTCGAACGTCGCGCTGCAACGCGATGAGTTCGTCATCGCGAACGGCGCGCGGAACCACGGCCGCGGGCGCTGCGATGGCGTCGACGACGAGCGCCTCATGTTCGGCCGGCGGCGCGCCCAACGCATCGGCGAACGAAACGAACGCGTCAGCCACGCGCGCGCAAGAGTTCTTCGGGGTGCGGCACCAAGTCGGTGGCGGCGCGGGCCAAGCGGCGCACGATCTGCGCGCGCTCCTCGGGCGGATACAATTCGAGGACGGCCGCGGCGGTCGCGGCCGGCAACGCGGAGATCACGGCGGCGGCAACGTGCGGCGGTTCGCCGGCGAGCGCACCGCGCACGCGCGCCGGCGGCAGGCCGGCCGATTCGCGCGTTGTATCGCGCACGCCGGCCGCTTCGACGAAGCGTACGAACAGCTCGTACGCCGGCCGCGCACCGCGGGCGGCCAACGCCACCGCGCCGGCGACGAGTGCCAGCTGCGGTAACAAGCCCGCAAAGAGTCCCGCGATCGCCCACGCATCGATCCCGCGGACCGTGGCCGGGGCCGATGCCGCAAAGCGTACCGCTTCGACGCGCAACGTATCGCCGCGACGTTCGTCGATCCCCGCCGCGGCAGCCGCCAGCGTGCGAATCGCGTCGAGATCGATCGCACGCGCGCCGTCGACGAAGATCGCGACCGACAAGCGCGCGGTCGCATCGGGCGCCGCGCTCCGGTGCACGTCGCGCGTTTCGCTGCCGTGCTCTTCGGTCGCCGTCTGCTTCTGATAGGTATTCTTTGAGCCGGCATAGCGCTCGTCGCCGCTCGTACGGGTGAGATCGCCGGCCAGTGGGAGCCGTTTCACGTCGCGTTCGTCGCGCACTTCGCCCAGCGGCTCGCGATGCACGCGCACGATCGTCGTGCCGGCGCCGAGCGCGGCGTCGAGTGCCGATTGCAGCGACGCTTGCAGCGACGAATCGTCCGGTTCGCTCGAGCCGCCGTCCAACGCACCGCGATCGTCGAGCACGGTCACACGGTCGGCGTCGAGCCCGGGCACGCCGCCCGCGACGAACGCGCGGATACCGGCCACCGTCGCCGGCGCCAGGTGCGCGCCCGGCGTGAGCGTGACGCGCACGCTCGCCGACGCATCGCGCGCCGGTTCGTCGGCATAAGCGCCGGCGCTGGCGGGCGCGACGATCACGCGCGCATCGGCGACGCCGTCCAAGCCACGCAAACCTTGAGCAAGGTCGGCCGCGAGCGCATCGCGCGTTTGGGCTTCCAGCACGCTTTGCGGCGTCAGCGCGTTGACGCGCGCGAACGCCTCGTCCGACGTCGCCAGATGCCGATGCGGAATGCCGGCCAGCGATAACCGCAACAGCAGCTCGGCGCGTTTGCGCGGATCGACGCGCACGTTGTCGGCCAGCGGCGCGTACGGCACGCCCCAGCCCGCGAGACGGTTCTGCACTTCGGTGAGCTGGTCGGCGTAGAGCGGCGTGGCGAACAACGCGACGCGCGCGTCGCGCGTAGCGTTCAATCCCCACCCGAGTGCAGCAGCGCTGAACACCGCGAGGCCGAGCAAACCGGCTTTGAAACGCGGCGGGAGCGCGCCGAGCCGCGCGAACGCACGGCGGACCGCCTCCATCGGCTAGATCTGCATCCCCAAGAGCGTCTGCAATCCTTGCGTGACGCGCTGCGCGCCGGCGGCCGCCACCTGGACGGCGATGTCGGCGCGGGCACGCTCGACGACCATCTCTTGCAGTCCGCCGCGGTGCGCGGCGAAG
Organism: Candidatus Lustribacter sp.; assembly: GCA_036008105.1. GTDB lineage: Bacteria > Vulcanimicrobiota > Vulcanimicrobiia > Vulcanimicrobiales > Vulcanimicrobiaceae > Lustribacter. Next base: position 6,468 of record DASYOE010000131.1, read on the forward strand.
TCGCGCTCGGCGCGGTCGGCTCCGGCCAGCACGTTGCCGGCCGACTCCACCAGATCGCCGAAGCTGCCGGCGGATCGCGGCAGGGTAGCAACGGCCGGGACGTCGCCCGACGCGATATCGGGCACGAGCGGTTCGACGTTCATCAGCGCTCGATGTCCAGCGTGCGTTCCGCCAGCCGCTTGCCGATGTCGAAGATCGATGCGTCGGCTTCGTAGGAACGTTGCGCGTCGAGCGTCGCGATCAACTCGGTCAGCGCGTCGCCCGTGCCCGGTTCCGTCGTCACGTCGACACTACCGTCCACCAAGTGCGCGACCAGCCGCTGATACGGATGTCCCGGCGTTGCGGCCTGCGCTGCCGCGACATTGCGCGCATCGAGGTCGAGCAGCGAGCGTTGCGCCGCCATCCCCCGCGCGGCGACGTCGAGCAACCCGAAGTCCGTCACTTCGCGACCACCTTGAGCTCGTCGACGCGCGCCTTCACCGCCCCGAGCATTGCTTCCGCGAACAGCGCCTGTTGCGCGAGCGCGCCCATCGTGCGTTCGTTCGCCGTCGCGCTTGCCGTTGTGAGCGCGTCCCGCGCACTCGCCGCGGCTGCGGCGGCCGCATCGCCGATATTAAAACTCATGCCGCAACGGTAGCTGCGGCATGTGAGGGTTTTGTTACGCGATCGTGGCTATTAGCGCTTGGAGAACTGGAAGCGTTTGCGGGCGCGCTTGCGGCC
>DASYOE010000132.1:0-10017 GCA_036008105.1 Candidatus Lustribacter sp.
CCGCGAAGCGGCGCTGACGCTCCTCCGCGCGAGCGCGCTTCTCTTCGCGCTTGCGTGTGCGGCCTGCACGCGCGTGGGCGACACCAGCGCGGACGTCAATGCCGGCACGCTGCGGATCGCTACGCAACGTTCGCCGAACACCCTCAATCCGATCCTCTCGGCAAACACGACCGAAGGGATGCTCAATCGGCTGTCGTTCGATACGCTGCTGTCGGTCGATCCGTCGGGGAAACATTTGCTGCCGATTCTCGCTGCCGCGGTGCCGACGCAGGCGAACGGCGGCATCAGCCACGACGGCAAGACGATCACCTACCACCTGCGGCCCGGCGTCCGCTGGCAAGACGGCGTACCGTTCACTAGCGCCGACGTCAAGTTCACCTGGCAAGCGATCATGAACGACGCCAACAACGTGAACAGCCGCAACGGCTACGAACGCGTCGGCCGAGTCGACACGCCGGATCCGCTGACCGTCGTGTTTCACCTCAAGGCTCCGTTCGCGCCCTTCGTCGACACCGTGTTCGCTGAGAGCGACAACCCGTATTGCATCTTGCCCGCGCACGTGTTGGCGCATTATCCCAACCTCAACCAGGTGCCGTTCAATCAGCTGCCGATCGGCACCGGCGCGTTCCGCGTGGTGAAGTGGGTGCGCGGCGATCACGTCGAACTGGTCGCCAACGACGCGTATTTCCGCGGCAAACCGAAACTGCGCCGGATCATCGTGCGCGACGTGCAGGATGAGAACACCGAGATCAACCTGCTGCGAACTCACGAGGTCGACTGGATCTTCGAGGCCTCCCCCGAGACGATCAACGAACTCCGCCCGCTCGACGCCGCCGGCACGATCAAACTCGATTACGTCGACGCACCGTCGACCTATCGCATCTACATGAACAATTCGCGTCCGGCATTGCGCGACGTGCGCGTGCGCCAAGCGATCGCCTACGCGATCGACAAAAAGCTCCTCGTCGACCGGTTGACCGGGGGCACCGCGGTGGTCGGGACCGCCGACCAGCCGGCGTTCTCGCCCTATTACGAGCCGAACGTTACGATCTATACGCCCGATCCGGCCAAGGCCCGGGCGCTGCTGACCGCCGCCGGGTACACGTTCGGGTCCGACGGCATGGCGCAGAAGAACGGGCACCCGCTGTCGCTCCAGATCTCGTACAACGTGGAAAATGCCACCCGGCGCGCCATCGCCGTCCAAGTCCAGGCCGAACTCAAGGGCATCGGGATCGACGCTCCCCTCAAGGGCTACCCGGCCAACCTCTATTTCGCGACGCTCGGACAAGGCGGGATTTTGACCGGTGCGAAATACGATCTGGGCGTTTCCGGCTGGACGGCAGGTTTCGATCCGGACGACAATTCGCTTTATGGCTGCGATCAGTTTCCGCCGGCCGGTACGAACCTCACGCGCTATTGCTCGCCGGAAATGGAACGGCTGCAACGCTCGGCCTTGGGTTCGTACGACGAGGAAACCCGCAAGAAAGCTTACTCGGGGATTCAGAAACTGCTCGCACGCGACGTACCGGATATCGACTTGTTCTACTTCCGGTTTCTCCAGCCGATCAATCCGGCGTTCAAGAACTTCGCTCCGAACCCGCTGAACGAAGCCTGGAACGCCTTTCTCTGGGAGTTGTAGCCCGATGACCGACGAGATTTCGCCGATCGCGCGCATTCCCGAATTGCGCTGGCTTCACAAGATCATCATCGAACGCGCGCTCACGCGCGGCGAGTACCTGCTCTCCGGCGGGGTGCGCAGCGATTACTACATCGACAAATTCCGGCTGTTCTCCGACCCGCAGGTCCTGCGCCGGATCGCGCGACTCTTCGCGCCGATCGTCTCCGAGCACAACCCCGATCTGATCGGCGGAACCGAGCTCGGCGGCGTGATCATCGCCACCGCCGTCTCGCAGATGACCGGCATTCCGATGATCGTCGTGCGCAAGAAGCCCAAACAGTACGGCGCGTTCGCCGACGAATACGTCGAAGGTCCGTTCGAAGGGGGGCAGCGCGTGCTGCTGCTCGAGGACGTCGTGACCAGCGGCCGCGAGGTACTCGCTGCCAAGGCCCGTCTCGAAGAGCTGAACCTCAAAGTCGCCGTCTACGCGATCGTCTCGCGCGGCCTCGCCCCGATCAGCTCGCTGATCCAGTTCTCGCTGCCGCGCGGCGAGGCAAAGACCGAGAACTAACCGACCGTCAGGATTTTGTGGTCGTCGGCGACGCTGATCTCGCCTTTGTAGATTCGCCCGGCGTCGTCGACCAAGTCGCCGGGTGAGGCGTCTTGGGAATAGTGCGTGAGGATCAAGCGCTCGACGCCCGCGTCGGCCGCCATCTGCCCCGCTTCTTTCGGTGAGGAGTGACCGCGAATGCCGCCGTGCTCTTTTTCATCCGCGAGCAACGTTGCCTCGCACAGGAACAGGTTGGTCTCCCGGGCCAACGCCACGACCCGCTGGTCGGGCGCGGTGTCGGCCGAGTAGGTAAGGCTCGATCCGTTGCGTTCGTAGCGGATCGCAAAGGACGTGATGAAATGGGTCGTCGGCGCGAAACGCAGCCGGCCGTCGCCGATCGGGAGCGTGCGCTCCGGGTCGAACTCTTTGAGCTCGAACGCCTCGTCGAGGAAATCGCCGTTGCCTTCGTTGGCGAATACGCTGGTCATCGAGCGCAGCATCGCGATGCCGCCCGGCGGCATCCACACCGGCAGTCGCGTCTGGCGCCGCTTCGAGCCGTAGCGCACGGCGTAGCGCAGCGGGATCAAGTCGAGAAAGTGGTCGGCGTGCATGTGGCTGATCACCACCGCGTCCAACCGGTCGTAGTCGGCGTAGCGCCGCATGTTGGCAAACGCGCCGGTTCCGAAATCGAGCGAAAATGCGAAGCCGGCATCCTCGATGAGGTACGCCGAACAGGCTCGATCGATGCGCGGTACCGAGCAACTCGACCCGGCAACCGTTATTCGCAGCGGCTCTACAGCGATGAGAGAACCTCGGCGGCGTGACCCTCGACCTTTACTTTCGGCCACACCTTCTTCACGGTCCCGTCCTCGATGAGGAACGTCGACCGTTGGATCCCGAGCGACTTCTTCCCGTACATGTTTTTTTCGACAATCACCCCGAACGCATCACAGATCTTAGACTCGACGTCGGCCAGCAATGGAAACGGCACGTCGTACTTCGCCTTGAAATTTGCCTGAGCCGCAATCGTGTCGCGACTGACCCCGACGACCGTCACGCCCTTCCGGACAAAAGAACGGTTGAGATCCCGGAACTGGATTGTCTCGTTCGTGCACCCGGGCGTGTTTGCCCGGGGATAAAAGTAGACGACCAGCGCCTCCTTGCCGAGGGTGCGCAGGTTCACCGATGTCCCCTCGTCGTCTTTGGCGGCGACGTTGGGCACCCGCGCTCCGGGTTGCAGCATCAAAAGGTCTCCCACGTGGACGTTCGATCGGCTGTTCGCTTAAGGCGCCGCACGAGTCTCTCGTCGTGGTGCGCCTGCGCGAAACTGTGACAATGGAACGATGAATAGCAACCGGTCGAACGGTTCCATTTCATCGAAGGTATCAATGTGGAGGAACTGGTTGTTCCGCCACACAGCGAGAGCAACGCAGTGCTCCGCCGGAGGGGGCATCGGGACCTCTCCTTGGAGGCGTTCGCCGACGTTGTAGTCCTCGTCGCCGAACTCGATCCGGGACCGCGTCCCGGGGAACCGGGACAGGCCGGCAAAGGCCGCCGCCGACAGGGACGAGGTCGAAAAGGTCTGGATGGCCTCGAACTGGCGCCCGACCGAGCCGGCAAAGGCGTCGTCTTGGACGCGCATGACGACCTGCAGGTGGGGGTTGCGCCCGCGGGCGCCCAGGGCGACCTCGAGGTTGGCCGTATCGCTCGAGGTGAGCGCGATCAACGCCCGGGCCATCTGCAGGTTACACAGGTCGAGCGTCCCGTCGCGGGTCGCATCGCCGGTGAGCAGTTCGACCTCCCGGATGCGCGAGAGTTCGACCGTTTCGGCGTCCGGGACGGGGTCGATCACGACCACGTGCTGCCCGAGCATGCGCAAGAACTCGATGACCCGGGTACCGACGTTACCGGCGCCGCAGACGACCACGTGGCTGCGGGCCTTGATCTGGCGCAAGCCCTGAAGCGCATTGAATTGGGCGCGGGTGAGCGCCGTCGTGACGAAGGCGATCGCGATCCCGGAGAAGGCGACGCCCAGAACCTCGAGGAGGATCGTCGCCGCCATCCCCAAGTGGGTCGTCGGGGTAATGTCCCCGTACCCGGTCGTGGTCATCGTCGTCGAAACGAAATACGCCGCGGTGATTGCATCCTTGCGGAACAGGAACGAGAAGAAAATCGTCGCGCAGACGAACACGGTCAACGCGGCGGCCACCAGTGTCCGGATGATCGGATCGAGATGCCGGAACGAGTCGATGGCGTTCCGGATTGTCCGCCCGATCTTGGGCCGATCGATGACCTCGGAGCTCACCGGGTTGACGACCGTCGCGATCAGGTAGCGCAGCTGGCCGAACACGACCACGGTGTCGCCGGGTTCGAAACGGCGCGCCGAGTCGTACTCCGGCTTGCCGTCCACCGAGATCACGCGCATCTTCAGATGGGCTTGGGCCTCGGCCCGGTTCATGCCCGTGATTCCGAACAGCCCGGCCGGCCGCTCCGAAAACCCGCATAGCACCCCGTCGAGATCCGGAAATTGCAGCGAGTAGAATGCCGATTGGTCGAGGGCCGCGCCGACGATCGTGGCCGCGGCGTGCGACGCCAGCGACAACACCGAGCAGTTGGGTAAGTTCTGCTCGATCTTGCGCGCCAACGTACGATTGAACTGGCGCAGCACGACGCGAATTTTCGGGTTGATGTCGCGCGCCTTCAGGGCTACCTGCAGGTTGACGCGATCGTCCTCGGCCAGCGCCATGAGCGAGGTGGCGTCCGGAACGCCCACCGACCGCAATGACTCGTAGTCGTTGGGGGCAAACGGCAGGTACTCGCACTTGATCCGTTCGAGTTGCTTGGCGAGTTCGTGATCGTGCGGCCACACCATGGCGACGCGATGTCCCTGGGTCGAGCACAGCTCCTCGCACACCCGAACGGCAAGAGCATCACCACCCACGACTAGAATCAGAGGGACGTCTGCCATATGTCCGCCCCTTCCACGCAAGGGCCCCATCCGCTTGCGGAGCGTCTGATCGAGCGGTATCGTACCGCCGGCTGGGACGGGCCGGTCCTCGAAGTGGCCGCGGCCGAGGGACGCAGCACGCGCGCATTTGAGGCCGCCGGCATTCCCATCACGGCGACGGGCGATAACGACCCCTACACGCAACTGCCCGGCGAGCGCGATTCGTACGCCGGCGCCTTCTCTTCACACGGCTACCTGCACGGGGCGACCGCCAAGGTGCGGGCGGGCCTGGCCGAACTACGGCGCGTGCTGCGCCCCGGCGCTCCGCTCTACATCACGTTGGGCTCGATACACGATCACCGCTTCGGCTTCGGCGAAGCGCTCGACGAGTGGACGTACGCTCCCGGCGATGGCCCGGAGATCGGCATACCGCACGCGTTCTTCGATCGCGACACGATCGTCGAACTGCTACGCGGCTTCACGATCGAATCGCTCGAGGAAGTCGACGTGACGAACATCGTCGGAACATGGGCCCACGATCCGGCCGAAGCCGAGCCCATCCTGCATTGGTTCGTGGTTGCGGTGAAGTCTTAGTAGGTCGGAACGGACGGATCGATCTCGGCGCTCCAGGCGCGAATTCCGCCGGCCACGTTGACCGCTTCCGGGAAGCCGTTCTCGTTGAGGTACTCCGTGACGCGGCCGCTGCGACCACCGACGAGGCACAACACGGCGATCGGTTTGCCTTTCGGCAGTTCACCGACGCGCGCCGGAACCTCACCCATCGGAATGACCGTCGCCCACGGAATCGACGCGATCTTGATTTCATCCGGTTCGCGCACGTCGAGCAACAAAAAGTCCTCCGCCGCATCGTGCATGCGGGCGAGGTCGGAAACGCTGATCTCTTTCACGCGCGGCGGCTCGCGATGAGGTCGCTCATCGGGCTCGACGCGCTCGCATAGAGCTTCTTCGGCATGCGGCCCGCGAGAAAGGCATTGCGGCCCGCGTTCACCGCGTCGCGCATCGCCAGCGCCATGCGCTCTGGATCGCGGGCGGCCGCGATGCCGGTATTCATCAGCAAACCGTCGATGCCGAGTTCCATCGCGATCGCGGCATCGCTCGCGGTGCCGACACCCGCGTCGACGATGACCGGGACCTTCGCGCGCTCCTTGATAATCGCGATCGAATACGGATTGCAGAGTCCGAGACCGCTCCCGATCGGCGCGGCTAACGGCATGACCGCGGCGCAACCCGCGTCTTCCAGCCGCTTGCACGCGACCGGATCGTCGACGATGTACGGCAGCACCGTAAAGCCCAGCCGGACCAGCTCTTCGCAGGCGAGGATCGTCTCGGTCGTGTCGGGATAGAGCGTGTCGGGATCGCCGATCACTTCGACCTTGATCAAGTCGGTGCCCAGCGCTTCGCGCGCCAGCTTCGCCGTCAGCACGGCATCCTTCGCGGTGAAACAGCCCGCCGTGTTCGGCAACAGCGTGTACTTCGTGCGATCGAGGTGATCGATCAGCGTCTTGCCGCTCGGATCGTCGAGATGAATCCGGCGAATCGCGACCGTCACGACTTCCGCACCGCTCGCGACGTGCGCGGCTTGCATGACCGGAATGGACGGGTACTTCCCGGTGCCGACGAACAGCCGCGAGCGAAATTGGTACTTGCCGATCTGGAGCGGGGAATCTTCGAGCATCGTCATCCTCCGGCGACGGCCACGATGATCTCGAGGCGGTCGCCGTCGTTCAGGGTTCGGGTAGCATGTTCGGCGCGCGGAACGACGTCGTCGTTCAGTGCGACCGCGACGCCGTCACGCCGCACGGCCAGCGTTTGCAGCAACGCATCGACCGTCACGCCGCTCGAGACATCGCGTTCCGCACCGTTGATCGTCAGCCGCATCTGGACGGTCTTCGCGGTTCTCAGGCGGCTTCCGGTGCGCGCTGCGGGTCGAACGCGGCCAGGTCGACCGCCGGTCGCTCGCCGGCGACGATGCCCGCGATGGCCTGCGCGGTAACCGGCGTCAGCAGGATCCCGTTGCGGTAATGGCCGGCCGCGACCACGTAGCCGTCGATCGCGGTGCGGCCCAGATACGGCCGGCCGTCGTGCGATGCGGGACGCAGTCCGGCCCACGATTCCACCAGCGCGAACGTACCGAGCACCGGCGCGATCCGCAGCGCCACCGCGAGCAGCGCCGCCACCCCGGCGGCGGTCACGCGCACGTCGAAATCGCGTTCGAGGCTGGTTGCGCCGATCAGCAACCGGCCATCGTCGCGCGGCACGAGATACACATGCTGCGACCACACGAGGCCGCGCGTGAACCCTTTGGGCACCGCGAGCGCGAGCATCTCGCCCGCCACCGGCCGCACGGCGATACGCGCCGACTCCGGAACGCCGGCCAATCCGCCGGCCCACGCGCCGGCCGCGTTGACGACCGTGCCGGTGGCCAAGAAACCGTGCTCGGTGCGAATGCCGCGCACGCGCCGCGCATCGGCCTCGAGCGTCACGCCCTCGGTGCGTTCGAAGCGCACGCCCGCATCGGTGCACGCGGCGACCAGCGCGCGGCCGAGACGCCGGTTATCGACGTGCGCTTCGTTGGCAACGTACACCGCGCCGCGCACCGCACCGCCGATCATCGGTTCGCGTGCCAGCGTCGCATCGCGGTCGAGGACCACCGCATCGCCGCCGTTCCGGCGAAACGCTTCGCACAGCGCGGCGCGGCCGCGGGCCGACGCCTCATCGAAGGCGACGTGCAGCGTGCCTTCATGCCGCAAGTGCGCGTCGACCCCGGTGCGTTCGCGCACGTCGTCGACGAACGCCGGATACGCGCGCAGCGAAGCCGCGCACAGCGCGAGCAGTGCCGGATCGACGATCTCTTCCGAGTACGGCGCGAGCATGCCGGCGCCGGCCCACGACGCCGCCCGCGCCGGCTCGCCCCGATCGTAGACCGTCACCGACGCTCCGCGTTTCGCTAATTCGTACGCGACGCCGCACCCGATGAGCCCCGCGCCGACGACAACGACGTCTTGAGTCACGTTCTACATGCCCGTGTACACGGGGCCTTCGCCGCCTTGCGGCGGGACCCACGTGATGATCTGGTAGGGATCCATGATGTCGCAGGTCTTGCAGTGGACGCAGTTGGCGAAGTTGATCTGCAAGCGCCCGGTTACGCCGTCGTCCGTCTTCACGAATTGTGGCTCGTAGACCGCGGCCGGGCAAAAATACTGACAGGGATTGCCGAATTCGGGCGTGCAGCGCTCGGCGCAGATCGTCGTATCCGCGACGTGCAGATGCGCGGGTTGATTTTCGTCGTGCATCGTGCCGCTGTTGTAGACGTCGGTGACCTTGTCGAACGTCAGCACGTTGTCGGCCGTCACGCGCCGCTCGCGCGCTTGCGGCGGAACTGCAGCCAGCGAGCGCATGCGTGCGTAGCCCTCGTGACCCGAGAGCTTGTCGTGAATGCCGAAGCCGCGGCCGCCGGTCAACGTTCCCAGCGCCGCGTTGAGCATGCCGCCGAAAAGACCGCTCCGGAAACCGGCGTGGAAGTTGCGCGCCGCGTGCAGTTCGGCGAACGCCCACGAGTCGCGAAATTTTTGCTCGTATACGGCCAGCGCCGCGGCGTCGCTGCGTTCGGCGGCGAGCGCTTCGAAGATCGCCTCGGCCGCCAGCATCCCCGATTTGATCGCCAGATGGATGCCTTTGAGGCGCAGCCCGTTGAGAAAGCCGGCGCTGTCGCCGATCAACACCAACCCGTCGGCGTACAACCGCGGCATCGCGTGCAAGCCGCCTTCCGGAATCGCCTTCGCGCCGTAGCGCAGCAGTTTGCCGCCCTCAAGCAGCGGGCGGATCGCCGGTAGCAGCTTCATCTGCTGAAACAGATTGTGCGGGTCGGTCGTCGGATCGGCGTAGTCGAGTCCGGTGACGAGCCCGATGTCGACGACGTCGCCGTTCATGCCGTAGATCCAACCGCCGCCGAACGTATCCGCCGGCAACGGCGCGCCGAGCGTGTGGATCACGTGGCCCGCTGCGAGCCGGCCGGCGGGGACTTGCCACAATTCCTTGATTCCGACGGCGTACACTTGGGGATCGCGGTCGCGGTCGAGGCCCAATTTCGCGACGGCGGTTTTGGCCAGCGTTCCGCGCGGGCCCTCACCGAGCACGACGACGCGGGCCATGAGGTCGGGGCCCGGCTCGTAGTTCGACTTGTGGCTGCCGTCGGCGGCTACACCCTTGTCGCCGACCCGCACGCCGGTGACCCGCTCGCCTTCCCACAGCAACTCTTGTCCGGGAAAGGCCGGGAACACGTCGGCCCCGGCGGCTTCGGCCCGCTCGCCGAGCCACTTGGTGAGGCGATTGAGCGAGGCCACATACTTGCCGTGGTTGTTCAGCACCGGCGGCACGAACGGTGCCTTGATTTTCCCCGACGCGGTGAGAAACCACATCTCGTCGCCGCTGACCGGCGCATCGAGCCCGCTGGTGATGTCTTCGCCGGGGAAGAGTTCCAAGAGCGATTTCGGATCGACGACCGCGCCCGAGAAGCCGTGATTCCCGATCTCACCGCCCTTCTCGATGACCATGACGGACACGTCGCGACCGGCGGCCTGGGCCAGCCGGCGCAGGCGGATTGCACCCGCGAGACTCGCCGGACCACCGCCGACAAAGAGGACGTCGACCTCGATCGAGTCGCGTTCAGGCATCAGGCCCGTCCCCTTCGCCGCCAAGCTGCCGCAGCGCCTCGACCACCGCTACCCGGTGCATCGCGATGCGCTCGTCGGGATGGCGCGAACCCGGCGTTTCGAAGGTCAGCGCGCACGGCGCGGCCTTCCGCACGAGCACGAGCCCCAGCGGCAACCCGCGACCGAAGAACGGCGCCTCACGGCCGGCGTCGACCACCACGGCACCGAG
>DASYOE010000133.1:0-6073 GCA_036008105.1 Candidatus Lustribacter sp.
TTGCTAGAAGCGCGGCGGCCGATCCTCGTGCTCGGCTCGTCGACGGCCGCGCACGCCCAAGCCGCGCGCGCACTCGCCGAAGCCTTGGAGTTGCCGGTGTTCGCCATCGACCGCACGCAGCTCAACGAACTGCCGTATCCGGTCGCCGACCCGCGTTATCTCGGCCAGTACGGCGAGCAGCGGTCGTTGATTGCCGACGCCGATTGCGTCGCGGTGATCGGCGCGCGCGCGTTCTTCCCGTTCTCGGCGGAAGGCGCCGTGACGGTGCCGGACGGTGCAAAACTCATTCACGCGTCGGCCGACGCGGCGCAGATCGGCTGGTCGACCGTACCGTACCTTGGGCTCAGCGGCGATCCACGCCCGGTGCTCGACGATCTCAGCGCCGGCGTCGCTGCGGCCGGCGGGTTGCCGGCGCAAGCGCGCGCCGAGCGCATCGCACGGCTCGAGGATCTGCGCACCCAATATCGTGCGGCGAATGCTGCCGACCGGAAGCGTCACGACCAGCTCGCGCACGATGCCGGCGCGGTCTCGCTGACGGCGCTTACCGACGCGCTCAGCGCGACGTTGCCGCCCGATTCGCTGGTGTTTGACGAAGCGGTCTCGTCGTCACGTCCGCTGTTGCGCCACACCGCGTTTCCGGCCGGCTCGCGCGTGCTGCGCACCAACGGCGGCGCGCTCGGCTGGGCGCTCCCCGCGGCGGTCGGTGCGAAGATCGCCTGCCCGGAACGCGCGGTCGTTGCGGTCGTTGGGGACGGCTCGTTCAATTTCTCGCCGCAAGCCTTGTGGACCGCGGCGCGCGAGAACGCGCCGATCGTAACGATCGTGGTCGACAACAGCGGCTATTTGGCCGTGAAACTTGCGATCGAACGTCACCTCGGCGTCGCGGAATCGCCGGAGCGTCACCCGGGCACGGAACTCGCCGGGCTCGATCACGCAACCGTTGCGCGCGGTTACGGCGCCGACGCGCTGCATGTAGACGAACCGGCGAAGCTTCAACCGGCAATCGCCGCGGCGCTGAAGTCGCCGCGTTCGACCGTCATCGTTATCCCGGTTGCGAACGCGCGGCGCTAGGCGCCGCTTCCAACCGCTGGGTGAAAAACGCCAGCGCGACCGTGAAGATCATGAAGGCCGCGCCGACGTAGAAGATGTCGCGCGGTAAACCGCGATCCATCAGCACGCCGTACAGCATCGGACCGATCGTTCCGCCGATGCTGAAGCCCGTCGTGACGATGCCGAACGTGCGTCCCATCGCGCCGGGTGGCGCGGCGCGGCGTACGAGCATGTCACGCGACGGTTGGATCAGCCCCGAGCAGAAGCCGGCCAGCGTCAACAACGCCGCCAGCACGTAGCCGCCGAGATCGAACGTGCCGACCGCGATGGTCAGGACCGCAAACGCCAAGAATCCGGCGCTCGCGACCTCTGCGTGACGCGTCGTCTTGTCGGCGATGTGACCGCCGGCGAGCACGCCGACCGCGCTCCCGACGAGGAACGCCGTCAACGCCGCGCTGGCCAGCGTCAGTGGAATGCCGTACATCGTGTTGAGCGCGACGATCGAAAAATTCTGGATGCCGCTGGTCGAGAGCGCGAGCAGCGTGAACCACAACGTGAGGCTCAAGATCGCGGGCGTCAGCAGTTTGCGAATGCCGATGCCGGCCGGTGCAGCCGCTTCCGCCTGCGCGACGGCCGGACGGCGGTCGAGCTGCGTCGCGAAGACCAGCGGCACGGCGGCGATGAGCCCTAACGCACCGGCCGCAATGAACGCCGCCGGTACGCCGAGCGTGCTCCCGACGCCGATCATCACCAGCGGCGCAAAGCCGAAGCCGACGTAGCCCGAAAACGTATGATACGAAAAAGCGCGTCCGACGCGGCTCGGCGCGACCGCCGCGTTGAGCAGATCGTAGTCGGCCGGATGGTACACCGCGTTCGCCAAGCCGACGACCGCCATCACGACGAGCAGCCATGCGTAGGTTGGGATCGCCGCAAACGACATGAAGGCCGCACCACCCAGCACCAGCGCCGCGATCAGCAATTTGCGCGAGCCGAGGCGGTCGGTGAGAAAACCGACCGGCGTTTGGGCCAGCACCGACACGACGTTGAACACCGTAAGCGCGAGCCCGAGCTGAACGAAGCTGACGCCCAGGTACACCTTGAGCAGCGGAAACAGCGGCGCGAGCGCGAGGATGTAAAAGTGCGAGACCATGTGCGCGCTCGAGATGAACCAGATCGCGCGCCGCTCGATCACGAGCGCCTCGTCGCGACCGATTCCAGGCCCGCCGTGGGCCGCTACCGTGGAAGCCAAGATACCAATCCCCTTTCCGGCCGCTTCGGCAGGGTGCACCCGGCCGCCCGTCCCATAGACCGGTTCGTAATCGCTCTTCGAGGGGAAGCTCAAGCCATGAAACTGCTTTCAGGTCTCGCCGCAGCTGCGTTGCTGTTCTCCGCCGCCCCCGCGTTCGCGCAAGCACCGCCGGGCGGCGTTCCGCTCGGCGCCGGCATCCAGCGCGGGGTCGAAGAGCTGAACAACTCGGGTCAGGACGGATACGTGACCCTGTTCCCCGAGGGCAACCACACGCACATCGTCACCGCCCTCGAAGGCACGAAGCCCGGCCGCGTGCAGACGGTAGCGATCCAACGCGGCACCGATTGCACGTCGATCCAGCCGGCCATCATTGCGAAGAGCACCGACATGATGCACGGCATGTCGCGCGGCGACGTACCGATCTCGACCGATCGTCTGCTATCGGGAAACTACGTCGTCGTTATCTACAGCGAGAACACGCCGGGCGCGCACCAAGTCGCGTGCTCGCACCTGTTCCGTTAAGCTAGGGCGTCCCGAACTTCACCATACCGGTCCGCGTGAGCGTCACGTTTTGCCCCACGGTCGGACCGGTTGATAGTTGCAGCGCGGTATAGCCTTCGGCAAACGGCGTATTGCCGGACATGCCGTCGACCGGAACGATGACCTTGTAGCCGCGCTGCGCGGCGTCGCTGCCCGTGTAGAGCACCGCGCCGTTGGCGGCCGCGCCGACCACGATCACGGTCTTGATGCCGGCGGTCTTCAGCGTCTGGTCGAGGTTCGAGTTGATGAACTTATCCGCGCTCGCCTGAACGTTCGGCTCGTTGCCGAGGGGCTTGACGTCCGGCAGAACGTCCGTCATCGCTACCGGCGGGAACTCCGTGTAGATGACCAGCGCTTTGGCGGCGCGCGCGGCGTCGAGCAGCGTCTTCACCTTCGGCAGCGTGCCCATGCAGCGCGGTGAGCGGCCGCAGTTGGGCGGCAAGAAGTCGAGCATCAGCAACGCCGTCGTCTTCGGGTCGAGGACCGCCGGCTTCAACTCGGGCGCCGGCGCCGGCACCGTGAGGGTGCTCCACTCGTCGATGATGTCGGCGCGGGCGACCCCGCACTGGCCGAGCACGGCCGCCGTGACGGCGACCGCAATGGCGCAGCCGCGCAGGAAAGAAACGCTGTTCGTGATACGCATGCGGGGAGCTTTGGTGCTCCTTGCCGCAACTCCCCCGGTCACCGAGACGGAGATTTTCATGACGACGATCGATCGCAGTAAGTTCATGGGTGCTTCGGCCGCGGCGATCGCCGCCGCAGGCACCGCCCCCGCCGACGCGCAGAGCGATTACGGCCATCCGCATCCGCCCATCGTTCCGGAAGACGATCCGGCCATCACGGTGCGCCACGCGTCGCTGACGCGTCCGGACGCAACGATCAGCGCGTACGTTGCGATGCCGAAAGTCCGCAATGCGACGACGCCCGGCATCGTCTTATGCGCCCACATCTGGGGGGTCGATGCTCAGTACCGCGACCTCGCGCGCCGCTTCGCGAAGCTCGGCTACATCGCGATCGCGCCGGGCCTTTTCGACCGCTCGAACCCACCCAACGGCGACGGCCAGAGCGACACCGGCTTGTTCGCGGGCGCCGTCACGGCGCTCTACGCCGGTAACAAGATGAACGGGGACCTCCTCGCCGCCAAAGCGTTGATCCGCACGCAGACCCCACGCGGCAAAATCGGTATTTACGGGAATTGCATGGGCGGCGGCATCGTGCTGCAAGCTCTGGTCGGCAACAAAGACTACGATGCGGCGTCCGTGCTCTACGGCTACGTGCGCGCCGACCGGAAAGCGACCGAACCGCCGCCGGCCGGGGCGTTCGATTGGGCATCGCAGGTCACGACGCCCGTGATCGGAGCCTACGCCGGCTTGGACGCCGGCATCAACACCGCCGACGTTCAGGCTGCATACGCGAAACTGGGCGGACCCCACGACGTCACGGTCTACCCCGATGCGAAGCACGGTTTCCTCGACGACACACGCGCCAGCTACAACTCGGCGGACGCGACCGCGGCCTTCGCCAAGATGACCGCCTGGTATGGGAAGTATCTGACCACCACCTAACGCGAAGAGGTCCGCGATGGCGACGACGATCGTTCACGCCGCGGACGTGCATTTGGAAACGGTGTTCCCGGACGTGCGCGGCGGCGGTGCACGGCGCGCCGCTTTGGCCGACGCGTTCGACCGCATCGTCGACCTCGCACTCGAGCGCCATGCCGACATTCTGACGATCGGCGGCGACCTCTACGAGAGCGAACGCGCCGGTCCGGCCACGGCGCGCTTTCTCTTCGCCGCCTTCGCACGCTTCGGCAAACCGGTGTTCGTCGCGCCGGGCAACCACGATCCGTTCGCCGCGCGTTCGATCTACGCGCGCGACGATCTGCCGCCCAACGTGCGCGTGTTCGCCGATGCATCGTGGACCGCCGTGCCGCTGGCGCCCAACTTGACGCTCTACGGCTTCGGGCACACACCGGCCGAACCGGGCCGGCCGTTCGCCGGCCAGTCGTTCGACCGCAGCGGCGTGCGCATCGCGCTCGTGCACGGCAGCGACGAAGAACGCTGTCCGCCCGGCAAACGCGCGACCGCGCCGTTCAACGCGGCCGAGATTCGCGCGGCCGGGACGACGCTCGCGCTGACCGGCCACTATCACGGCGGTTCGATCGTCAGCGACGACGCGGGACCCGTATTCGCGTATCCCGGTTCGCCCGAGCCGATCAAGTTCGGCGAACGCGGCGAGCACGGCGCGCTCGTCGTGACCGTGAACGACGATGCGTCGATCGCCATCGAAAGCGTGCCGATCGCGCGCACGCACTTGATCGACGTCTCGATCTCCATCGACGACGCGGGCGATGAGAGCGCGGTCATCGTGGCCTGCGAACGCGCCCTCGGTTCGTACGGCAAGAACGACTTCGTGCGCGCGACGTTGCGCGGCACCGTGCAGCAGGGCACGCGCGTCAACCGCGCGCTGCTCGCCGAACGCGCGGGCGCCGGCCTCGGCGCGCTCGATCTCGTCGATCGCAGCGTCATTGCAGACTACGCCGCGATCGCGCACGAGTCCAACGTGCGCGGCCGCGCGGTGGCGGAGCTGCTCGCCGCGGCCGACGGCGGCGACGAAGATGCGCGGCGCGCGCTGGCGCTCGTGGTGGCGGCCTTCGACGGCGCCGAGATCGCGCCGTGAAACTACGTCGCTTGACGGTGGCCGGCTTCGGACGGCTGGCCGGCCGCACGTTCGCATTCAGCGACGGGCTCAACGTCGTCTACGGCCCCAACGAAGCCGGGAAGTCGACGGTTGCCGCCGCGATCGTCGCGTCGCTCTACGGCAGCGGGCGCCGCAAGGAAGCGTGGCGCCCGTGGGACGGCGGCACGTACGCGACGACGTTGGTCTATGAATTGGCCGATGGCCGTTCGTTCGAAGTGCAGCGCGACTACGCGCGCGATGCCAAGGGCGTGCACGTGTACGACCGCGACGGTAACGACATCGCGGGCGACGTGGCGCAGGGCCGCTCGATCTCGCCCGGTGACGTACACTTGAAGATGCCCTACGACGCGTTCATCAACGCCTCGTGCGTGTTGCAGCAGAGCGTGGTCGTCGACAGCGAACGCAACGCGCCGATCGCGACCGCGCTGGCGCGCGCGCTCGACGGCGGTCCCAAAGAAGATGCCGCGTTGGGCGCGGTGCGGCGGCTGGAAGACGCGCGCAAAACCCACGTCGGCACGGCACGCTCGACCGTCA
>DASYOE010000134.1:0-3788 GCA_036008105.1 Candidatus Lustribacter sp.
CGCTGCGGCGTCGATGCGCTCGAAGTGGCGATGATGCAGCGCGATGCCGCGGTTCCCGATCTGGTCGCGTTCAACCACTACCCGCACTCCGAGCGGTATCTGTTTTCGCTCGGGAAAAACGGTGGCGAAGATGTCGCCGACGTGCCGGCGGTGTACGTCGCCGGCGAGCCTCCGCCGGCCGCCGGCCCACTCTTGCGCGCCGCGGCCGAACGCTTGCGGTTGCCGCTGGCGTTGGGCGAGGTGCACGTGAACGCGCCCGCGCCCGAACGCGTCCGGTGGCTCGCATCCCATGCGGCCGACGTGCAGCAGCTGCGCGCCGGCGGCGTCGACGTTCGCGCGCTGGGAGCGTGGGCGGCGTTCGGGATGGTCGACTGGCATTCGCTCTTGCGCGAGCGGGCGCGCGTGGTGGAAGACGGCATCTACACGTTTGCGGGCCCGAACGGAACGCCGCAACCGACCGCGGTCGCCGCCGCGCTGCGCGAACTCGCGGACACCGGCCGCATCGATGACGGCGGCGTGCGCGGCTGGTGGGAACGCGCCGGCCGCGCGTTGCCGCTGGACGAGCTGCTCGCGATGCGCGACGCGGGGACTCCGGAAGGCGACCACTTGCGGACGGTTGACGAAGCGTTGACGTGAGCGCCCCCGAGGTGTTCGTGGCCGGTTTGCACCTGCGGTGGGACGGCGTCTGGCAACGCCCGCATCATCTGCTCACGCGGCTGGCGCACCGGCTTCCGGTGATCGTCGTCGAGGAACCTTACGGCGCGGCCGTCGACCGGGATGAGATCCGGCACGAGCGCGACCTCGTGGTCGTGCGCCCGCTGCGCCGGCGCGGCTGGGGCGAACCGCTGGTCGATGCCCAAGCGCTCGCGACGGTGCGCGCGTTGGCCGGGGCGCGGCGGTGCGGCGCCTGGCTCTACACGCCGATGATGACCGAGCTGATCGACGCTACCGCGGCCGCACCGGTCGTGTACGACGTGATGGACGACCTCGCGAACTTCGACTTCGCGCCGCGCGGCATGCGCGAACGCGAAACGGCGTTGCTCGAACGCGCCGACGTCGTGTTCGCCGGCGGGCGCACGCTTTACGAAAACCGTCGCTCGCACGGGGCGAAGGTGCGCTGCTTTCCCAGCGGCGTCGAACTGGTGCGCTTTGCCGCGGACGTGGCGCCGCATCCGCTGGCGGCGTCGCTGAACGCACCGGTGCTGGCCTACGTCGGCGTGATCGACGAGCGCCTCGACTACGATCTGATCGCGGCGCTCGCCGATGCCTTTCCGCGCGGGCACGTCATCCTGGCCGGTCCGGTCGTGAAAGTCGATCCGGCCCGGCTGCCGCAACGCCCGAACGTGCACTACACCGGCCGGTTGGCGTACGACGCGCTGCCCTCGCTGTTGGCCGGCGTGGACGTCGCGCTGATGCCGTTCGCGATCAACCGGGCGACGGCGTCGATCTCGCCGACGAAGACCCTGGAGTACTTTGCCGCGCGGTGCCCGGTCGTCTCGACGCCGGTCGCCGACGTCGTGGCCGCGTTCGGCGACGTCGCCTACATCGCGGCCGGAGCGGACGCGTTCGCGGGGGCGGTGCGCGCAGCGCTCGACGCGCCGCCGGAACGTATCGAACGCGGCTTCGCCGCGGCCGCCGCGCACACGTGGGACGCGATCTTCGCCGCCATGTGGGACACGCTGCCGGGATGAAGGGCGAACCGTTCGATGCCGCCCGCGCCTTGCGCTGGCTGCGGCAGCTGAAGAAGAACAACGATCGCACGTGGTTTGCGGCGCATCGCGACGTGTGGGACGAACACATCAAGCCGGAGTGGGAAGATCTCATCACCGGGCTCATCGCCTCGGCCGTGCGCTTCGACCAGCGTTTCGCCTTCGTCGATCCGCGCGCGTGTCTGTTCCGGCTCTATCGCGACACGCGTTTCAGCAACGACAAGACGCCGTACAAGACGCGCGTCGCGGCGTGGCTCTCGCCGTTCGGGAAGGGCGGCTGGAACGCCGGTTTCTACATGCACGTTTCGCCGGGCAACACGGTCTTCAGCGCCGGCATCTACACGCCGGAGAAACCGGCGCTCGCCGCGTTGCGCTTAACGATGTCGCGCGACGCGCGCCCGTTCGAACGCATCTTGCGCGCCAAAAAGCTCGCGCCGTACCTGCCGCTACGGACCGACGCGTTGCTCCGGATGCCGCGCGGTTTTCCCAAGGACCATCCGCACGGCGAGCTGATTCGCGCCCGCAACTACCTCGTGCGCCGCACCTTCAGCGACGCCGAGATCACCCGCGCCGGCGCGTACGCGACGTTTAGCCGGGCGATCGCCGACTGCGCGCCGTTCGTGCGTTACCTCGACGAAATAGCTTCCAGCGCCGCGATACGCGAGCCGAGCGACGGATGGGACGAAAACAGCAGCTCCGACCACTTCGGGCCTTCGTCCTCGGCCAGGTTCTGATCGCGTAGCCGGCGGAATGCCCGTGCTCCGCCGGCGGCGTCGTTCGTCGCGGCGACGGCGAAGCGATCGGCACGGCGTTCGATCGTGCGCGAGAACGCGTTCGCGACCGGCAGCGACAGCAGTTGCCCGACGAACAGATAGAAGCCGATCCGCATGCCGCTCGACACCGGGCCGTCGGGGCGGCCGGTCGTGCGGCGCACGATCGCGTTGCCCGCGAGCATCGGGAGCGCGGTCAGCGCCGTTCCGAGCGCGATCGAAACCCACGGATCGCGTTTGACGTAATGACCGAGTTCGTGGGCGACGACGAAGAGCGTCTCATCGTCCGGAAACTCGTCGAGCAGCGTATCGGCGATCGCGATGCGCTCGGTGCCGAAGACGCCGGTTACGAACGCGTTGGCCTTCTTGCTCTGACGGCTCATGTCGAACCGCAGGATCGTCGCGCCGCCGACGCCGTAGCGCGCGGCGAGTTCGCGAATGCGCGCCTCCAGCGGGCCTTCGAGCGGGATGTATTTGTTGAAGAGCGGCATGATGAACGTCGGCGCCACGACGTTCGCGAACGCGAGCAACGCCGGCATGCCGGCGATCGCGATCCACGGCCAGCGTTTGGGCGCGCGCCGCATCAGCCAGCCCGCGAAGCCCGAAAACACGATGCCGACCCCGCCGCCCACGACGGTCGCTTTGAGCCGATCGCTCGCCCACGCCGCCGGCGTACGTTCGCTGTTGCCGAAGATGCGTTCGAGTTGATACTCTTCGACGTACTCGATCGGCCAGTCGCGCGCCGCTTCGATCGTGGTCATCAGACCGGCGAACACCGGCAGCCGCAGCGGCACCGGAACCCACGCGAGCCCGCGTTCGAAGAAATCGGCCAAGCCGAACGCCCACATCGCGCCCGATGCGGCCGCGCGCAGGTGCCCGGCGAGCATCAGGATCCGCCGGGCGTCGCCGTAGCGTTTGGCGTCGCGCTCTTGCGCCGGCGCGGGCGCGGCCTGGTCGGCGAGCATCTCGCGGACGCGGATCGCGGTGTAGCCGATGGTGATGCCCGCGGCCGCGCCGAGCGCGAACCGGGCCAGGCTCCGATTGCTCAAATGATCGAGATCGTTTCTTTGATTTTCGGCAGCGCCGTCACGGCGCGTTCGAGCGCGGCGGCCAGCGTGTCGACGACCGGATCGTCGATCTCCTCGACCAAGCCGGCGTCGGCTTTTTCCACCAAGTACGGATCGATCGGCAATCGCGCGAGGATCGGAGCGCCGGCCAGTTCGGCCACCGAATCGGCGTACGACGGACCGAACACGTCGTACCGCACGCCGGTGTCGGGAGCGGTGAAGTACGACATGTTCTCGACCAC
>DASYOE010000135.1:0-9522 GCA_036008105.1 Candidatus Lustribacter sp.
GTAATTCTCGCATGACGTTTAAGTCATTTTACCACTTATGGCGTATGAGGTCACCAAGCTGGTCAACGGCCGGCCCTACCGCTACCAGGTTCGCTCGGAGCGCGACCCGGCGACCGGAAAGTCCCGTAATCGCTGGACCTACCTCGGCCGCGGAGAGCCGGGCGCGAAACCGGGGCCGGCAAAGCCGCGGCCCAATGCCCGGCAGGCACTGCTCGATGCCCTCGAGCGCTTGCTCGACCGTTCGGACCCGAGCACGGTCACGGCGGGGGCGGTCAGCGTCGAGGCCGGTCTTGCGCATGGGACCTTTTACCGGTATTTTCGCAACCGCGTCGCCGCCATTCACGCCCTGACCGAGCGCCTGCGCGCCGAGCTCGCGCTCGAGCTGGGCCTGCTCGACGACCCGCCGGCCGGCGCCGCGTCCGCGCGTGCCGCGCTCCGTTCGTGGACGCGCGCGATACTGCACGCGCGCACCAAGCATCACGGGCTGGTGCGCGCGCTGTACGCGCTCGCCGCGCACGATGAGGATGTGCGGAACACGTTACGCGCGCGGCGCGACGTGAACGCGCGCCGGCTTGCGACGTGGCTGTCGGTGCTCGCCGAGCGCGGGATCGCCGTGCTGCCCGACGTCGAATCGACCGGCGCCGTGCTCTTCTCGATGCTCGACGGCATCGGGCGCGAAGCCGTCGACGCCGGCGAGCCGCTCGAGGAAGAGCGAGTCAACGTCGCCGTCGATCTCGTCGAACGCGCGGTATTCGGGGTGCTCTAGGCCGGCTTCGGCGCGGTGCGCAGCGCGGCCAACCCCATCGCCAAAGCGACGCTCGTCAATCCGAACGTGATCGCAACGGTCGGGGTTACGCCCGCGGCCTGCAGCACGTAGGTCGAGATGACCGGCATGATCATGCCGCTCACGCTATCGAGCGATGACGCGGTTCCCAGCACGGTGCCGCGCATGTTGTCGGGTGAGTTGTCGGAGAGCAACGCCGGAATCGACGCGTTGACGAGCGCGAGCCCGAACGAAAAACACACCACCATCAGCACCGCAAGCAATAAGGTGTGCGCGAACGGCACGATCACAAACCCCACCAGCAACGCAACGAAACCGATGTTCGAGGCAACGCGATCGCCCAGCGCGTCGGTGATTCGGCCGACGGCGCCCACCTGAAAAATGACGCTGGCCAAACCGAAGACGGTGAAGAAATAGCTCGCGCTGGCGGCATCGAACCCGAACTGCGCCGCGAGCACGAGGGTGAAGACCGAGAACCAGCCGTAGAGGCCGAGCGAGAAGACGAGCTTTTGCCACAGAATCGGTGCAACGCGCCGGTCGAGCAGCGAGACTTTGATGTCGGCGAACGTCGCGGCCTTCTCGCCGTCGACCGCCTTACGCGACTCCGGCAAAACGAAGATCGTGACGATCAGCGTGATCAGTTGCAAACCGGCGGCGAGCAGAAACGGCATCGAGAAGCCATACTTCGCGACCAAATAGCCGCCGGCGAGCGGTCCGAACACCAGGCCCGAGCTGAACGCCGCACCGATGTACGCGAACGCTCGGCCGCGCTGGGCCGGCTCGACCAGATCCGATACATAGGCTTGCGTGACGCTGATGTTGCCGCCCGAGAAGCCTTCGATGATGCGCGCCAGGAACACGATGCCGATGTTGGGCGCGAAAGCCAGCATCGTCCAGCCGATCGTCGCGCCGATCTGCGAGACGATCAGCACGGCCTTACGGCCGATGCGGTCGCTGACGTTTCCCCAGAACGGACCGCCGACGAACTGGCAGAAGGCGAAGGTGGCGAAGAGACCGCCGACGACGATGTCGGGCGCCCCGAAGTGCTTCACGAAATACGGCATCAACGGGAGCAAGATGCTGAAGCCGAGGATATCGATAAAGGTGATGCCCAGGATCGGCAGCAGCTTAAGGATCACAAGGACCCCAACATGACCAACATCGCCGCGGTTTCTCCGGCTCGTCCGATCGCGCTGGTCACCGGTGCGTCGTCCGGGATCGGCCTCGAGTTCGCGCGCGCCCTGGCCGCACGCGGCTACGACCTGATCGTCACCGCCCGGCGCGGCGACCGGCTCGAGGAGCTCGCCGCGAGCCTGCGTTCCGCGCACGCCGGCATACGGGTCGAGGTCGTCGCCGCCGATCTCACCGACGGGGCCGCGCCGGCACAGATCGCCGGTACGGCGGCACGTCTCGGAATGGGCGTCGAGCTGCTGGTGAACAACGCGGGCTTCGGCACGCACGGTCACTTCGAGTCGCTCTCGCCCGAGCACGAAAACGACGAGATCACCGTGAACGTCGCCGCGCTGGTTGCGCTCACGCACGCGTTCTTGCCCGGCATGCTGGAACGGGGACGGGGCGGCGTGATCAACGTCGCTTCGACGGCGGCGTTTCAACCGGTTCCGTACATGAGCGTCTACGGCGCGACGAAAGCGTTCGTGCGCTCGTTCTCGGAGGCGTTGCACGAAGAGGTGCACGCGCGCGGCGTACGCGTGCTGGCGCTGTGTCCGGGTCCGACGTCGACCGAATTCTTTGGCACCGCGGTAGCGGCGGCGCCGGGTCCGATGCGCACGGTGCGCGACGTCGTCGCGACGGCCTTAGTCGCGCTCGACGCGGGACGGCCGGTCGCGATCGACGGCATCAGCAATCAGCTGCTGATTGCCCTCGAACATCTGATTCCCCGGCGCTGGGCAACGAAGATCGCCGGCCGCATCATGCGGCCTTGATCGAGACCCCGGCGCGTCCTTTGAGCGCGAGCAACTCGCGCGTTTCGGCCGGTGTCGCCGCTTCGAGCGAAAGCTCGTTCAAGATACGACGAATTTTTGCGACTTGTTCGGCATTGCTCGCCGCGAGCCGACCGCGGCCGATATACAGGCTGTCTTCTAATCCGACGCGCACGTGCGCGCCCATGACGGCGGCTTCGGTAACGAGCGGCATTTGATGCCGTCCCGCAGCCAGCACCGACCATACGTAGTCGTTGCCGAAGAGGCGGTCCGCCGTTTGCTTCATGTAGGTGAGGTTTTCGGGATCGGCTCCGATGCCGCCGAGGATGCCGAACACGCTTTGAATGAACAGCGGTGGTTTGACGAAACCTTTGTCCAGAAAATAGGCCAGATTATAGAGGTGCCCGATGTCGTAGCATTCGTGCTCGTAACGCGTGCCGTAATCGCGCATCGCGGTGAGGATGTACGTGATATCGCGAAAGCTGTTGCGGAACACGACGTCCTCGCTGCCTTCGATGTAACCGCGCTCCCAATCGAAACGCCAGTCCTTCACGCGCTCGGCGATTTGATGAAACGCGAAGTTGAGCGAGCCCATGTTCAGCGAACAGATTTCCGGTTTGAAGCGTAACGAGGCCGCGAGGCGTTCCTGCACGGTCATGAGCGCGCTGCCGCCCGTCGTCAGGTTGATGACCGCATCCGTTTCGCTGTGAATCTGCGGCAAGAACTGCGCGAAGACATCGGGGTCGCCGGTCGGCCGGCCGTCCTTTGGATCGCGCGCGTGCAGGTGCAGGATCGACGCGCCGGCGTTGGCCGCGTCGATGGCCTGCCGGGCGATGTCGGCCGGCGTGAACGGAAGTGCGGGCGAGAGGGTCGGCGTGTGGACCGACCCGGTGATCGCACACGTGATGATGACCTTGTTCCCGCGGGCTTTCATGCGCGCTGTTTAGAGCGGAGCGCCGCCCTGTTTGCTTACGATCGTGGTTTTGCCGGGATTGGCCGGATCGTTCTTCAGAACCAACAGGCCGTTCTCGCCGGCACCATGCTGATTGCCTGACGAGAAGTCGTAGATGCCGCCGACACCGGGGAAATTCTTCATCTTCTCGATCGCGTCGTGAATTTGCCCCGCCGTCGCCGACGTCCCGAGCGAGCGCAAGACGGTCACCACGATGAGAGCCGGGTCCCAGGCAAAGGCGTGCGTTACGACCGGTTGCGTGATCCCAGCGCCGTTCAGCGCCGCATAGAAGTCGTCAATCGGTTTCTTCTGCGGGTCGCTCGCCGGCCGGTCTTTCAGGAAAAAGCCGGCGCCCGAGCAAGTCAGCTCCTTCGGTAAAAACGCCTTGAAACTATTGAGCAACGACGGGCTGAAGTTCGCGGCCGACGTGTAGATCGGCAGGTCGAGCAGTCCGGCGTCGCTCAGCCCGTGCAACGCGGTTCCGAACGCGGTTCCATTCGGCAGCGCGTAGACCATCTGCGCACCCGACGCCTTGAGCTTCGTGGCTTGCGCGTCGGTGCTCACGTCGCCGATGCCGAACGTTTCGACGTCGACGATCTTCACGTTCTTGTTGGCCGGTTTCTTCAGTGCGGTTTGGAGCGATTCGAGATTGTTCTGGCCCGAGGCGTCGGTGGTCACGAAAACGCCGATCTTCGTAATGCCGCGCAAGCGGTAGTACGTGACGCCGACGCCGCTCAGATCGCTCGTGGGTGCGCTGGTTGCGAAGACGTAGCTGAACGGCGTCGGGTTGATATTCGGCGTCAGCGCGTACAGGACGACTTGCTCTTTCACGAGCGCCGCCATGGCTTGCGTTTGCGCCGCGATCGCAGACCCCAACACGACCGCCGGATGCGTGTTGAGGATCTGTTGGAACAGCTGCACGGCGACGGCCGGCTGCGACTGGTCGTCGACGATCTGGAAGTGCAGCGGCGTGCCGCGGATGCCGCCCGTGTTGTTGACCAGCTTTTCGAATGCCGTCAAGCCGTTCTGCTCGTCGAGACCGAGGTTTGCGGCGGGACCGGTCAGCGGAAGGATGACGTTGATCGTGTAGGGCGCGGGCTGCGCGGTGACCGGCGCGGCGCAGGCCATCGCCACAGCGACGAACAGGACGATGAGCCGGCGAATGAAGCCTCGTTGCATGGCCGTTCCTAGTGGACAAACGCGGAGAAAACCTTCACGATAACGGCGTGCTGACGAAAGAACAAAACCGGCTCGTAACCGACACCGACCCCGGCACGCCGGGCGGCGAATTGATGCGCCGCTACTGGCAGCCGGCCGCGCTATCGGAGGAGCTCGGTGCCCAACCCGTCCCGATCCGCCTCTTCGGCGAAGACCTCGTGCTCTTTCGCGATGCCGAGGCCAAACCGGCGCTGGTCGAGCGAGCCTGCCCGCACCGCCAGGCGGACCTGAGCTACGGTCTTTTACAAGACGGAACGCTGCGCTGCGTCTACCACGGCTGGCTATTCGACGGGACGGGCCGGTGCCTCGAGCAACCCGGCGAAGCCGCGGGCAGCACGTTCAAAGACCGCGTGCAGCTCAAAGCCTATCCGTGTTACGAAAGCAACGGTATCATCCTCACCTACATGGGACCCGGCGAACCACCGGCCGTTCCGTCGCTGCCGTTTCTGACCGCGCATCCCGAGTCGGTGTGGATCACGAAGGCGTTGCACGAGTGCAACTACTTGCAAGCCAACGAGGGCAACGTCGATCCGCAGCACCTCTCGATCTTGCATCGCATGCTGCGGACGAACGATCCGCATCAAAAAGACAACGAGCGCCTGATCGGCTTCGACGCCGCGCCCGAGATCGAACTCGAGGAGACGGCGTACGGCTTTCGCATCTATGCGATTCGTAAGAGCCCCAACGGCCGCTACGTGCGCATCACCAACTTCATCATGCCGAACAATTCGGCGTTTCAGGGCGCTCCGGTCGTCGATCCGGCGGTCGAGCGCATCGACGATAACTCGGCCTACCAGCATCATTGGCACGTGCCGATCGACAACGAATCGCACTGGAAGTATCAAATCTACTATCGTCTCGACGGTCCGGTCGATCCGGTCTACCTGCGGCGCTTGGTCGGCGCCGAGGACGAAGCCTACAACCGGCGCCGGCGCGCCTCGAACCGCTATCTACAGGATAGAGGCGAGCAAGGGGTGGGTACGCTAGCGGGGATGGGGTACAATTTCCAAGATCAGGACCGCTACGCGACCGAGAGCCAAGGGCGCATCCTCGACCGCTCGCGCGAACACTTGGCGGGCACCGATCGCGGGGTGGCGCTCATGCGCAAGTATCTGCTGGCGGCGATCGACGACGTGCAGAACGGCAAAGATCCGCTCCTCGTGTTGCGTGACGGCGCGGTCGACCCGTTTGCCGAGCTGGTCGTGATCGGGAAGGAAGTCCCGGCCGATAGCGATCTCGCGACGCTCTGGAGCCGTCAAACATCCTCGGTGTAACCGACCGTACACAGGCGCGGCTCGAGCTGCTGGTCCGCGCCGGCGAGACCTTTCACCGTTCGCTCGAACTCGAGGCCACGCTCTACAACGTCGCGCGCGTGGTGGTCGAATCGTTCGCCGATCTCTGTCTGTTCGATCTGGTTGACGAACGGTCCGACCGCCTCTATGTGACGGCGGGTGCGCACCGCGATCCCGAGACCGAATCGATCCTCAAGAACACCGGCACGTCGATTCTCTACACGAACGAATTTCGCGTCCATCCCGCCGTGCGCGTCGCGCAAACGGGCGAACCGTTCTTCGTGCCGGTCGTCAACGAAAAAGAGATCGCGGCCCACGCCGCATCGCCGGCACATGCCGCGTTCATGCGCAGCATGGGCTACCGCTCGAAGATGATCGTACCGGTGGCCTTGCAGTCGACGATCTTCGGCGCCCTCACGTTCGTGCGAACGCTCGATGCCGAACCCTTCGACCTGCGCGATCTCCAGGTGGCCGAAGAACTCGGCCGCTGGGCCGGGCTCGCGGTCGCGAACGCCAAACGATTTCATCGCGAGCAGCACGCCGCCACGACGCTGCAGCAAGCGTTTCTAAGCCAAGCGTTTCCCGACCGGGCGGGCCTCGCGTTCAACGCGCTCTATCGGCCCAGCGGCGACGTCGCCCGGCTCGGCGGGGACTGGTACGATGCGTTCGAGACGCGCGACGGCTCCATCGTCGTGACCCTCGGGGACGTCAGCGGTAAAGGCATGGACGCGGCTCGCAGCATGGTGCAACTCCGGCAATCGATCCGGGTGGCGGCGATGGTGAGCCTCGACCCCGCCGCGATGCTGCGCCTGCTCAACGAGACGATGTTCTTGAGCGATTCGGAAACGCTGGCGACGGCCTTCATTGCGGTCATCAACCCGGAGGCAACCGGTTTGTGCTATTCATCGGCCGGCCATCCGCCCGCATTTCTGCGGCTGCGGGACGGCTCGATCACGCCGCTGCTCTCCGGCGAACTTCCGCTGGGCGTCGATCCGGATGCCGCGTACACGGCGGCAACGGTGCCGATCAAAGATGAGGGGTTGTTACTTCTCTACACCGACGGTTTGAGCGAAATTACCCGCGACGCGATCGCCGGTGAGCGGATGATCCTCGACCTCTTGGCGACCGACGCGGTGATGCACGCGAGCAATCCGGCGCGCTATTTCGAGCGCATGTTCACCACCGACGCGCACCACGACGACATCGCGATCATGACCGTGCGCTTCGGACAGCGCGATAGCCGGCAATGGCGCTTCGACGTCGGCGATCCGGCCGTTGCGTACTCCATTCAGCGCGAGCTGATCGGCATCGCGACGACGATCGGCCCGAGCACGCCGGACTCGATTCATTCCTGCGAAGTGATTCTCAGCGAACTGATCGGAAACGCCGTTCGGCACGCCCCGGGGCCGTTGAGCATCTCGCTTTCGACCAGCCCGGAGGGCGTCTGGCTGCACTTGATCGATGAAGGGCCCGGATTCGACTTCTGCTCCACGCTGCCCGAGGATTTGTGGGCCGAAGGTGGCCGCGGCCTGTTCCTGATCTCGGCGTTGGCGCGCTCGGTTGAAGCCGAAGCGCTGCCGGGCCGCGGCAGCTACATCCGCGTCCTCTTGCCGTCGTAGGTCAGCGCGCCCGGAAACCCATCCAGCTGACGAGGTTGCGCACGTAGCGCTTCGTGTCGTCGAGGAGGTGCGGCTGCTTGGCGATCGCATCGCTCGGCGGCTCGGCGAGAAATGACGGGCAGCCCGCGTCCACGTCCCAGTTGTAATCGACGAAATGATGAAACGTCGATTCGGCCCAGCCTTTACCGCTGCCGTCGTGCCCGTCGAAGGCCACGGCGATGTTGAACGCGCGTCCGGATTGCTTGCTCGTGCCGCGTGCGACGACGCGTGCGTCGGGCTGAGCCGGCGGAGCGCCGACCGCGCCTTCGTGCGGGTGCGCCGGCAGCGTCTTCACGCCGGCGAGCACCGGGTGGACCGGTTCGACCGCGGCGATCGTTTGCACGTCGCCGTTCGCGCCGCTGTAGAAGTTCGGCCAATGGATCGACGTGGTCACGCGATCGTCGTCGACGCGATTGCTTGGATCGGGATCGGGATTGCGAGAGTGAAAGAAGTGCGCGTCGCCGATGCCGCCGAGATTGCACACCGAGACGCCGAGATCCATATGATCGCGCGTTACGAACACGTGGCCGCCGGCGTCGCGAAAGCGCGTGATCGCGCCGCACTCGGGTTTGGTAATGCCGTCACCGGTGTCGACCGCGATGATCCAAACCTGATCGAAGTCGCTCGAATCGAGGTTCACCAGCACCGGGTCGTTGCCGTCCGCGCCGTTTTCGCGGTTACGCGCGACGACGTCGGCGACCGCGGCCAGCTCGTCGCGCAAGCGCGAGAAGCGGCCGACGTGCCAATCGTCTGCGCTGTACGGAATCGTCGTTTGCAAGAGCACGCGCGGCCGCTTCGCCGGCGCGGCGGTCATCGCGAGACCGCCGCCGCTTGCGCCTGCGCCTCGGCCGGCGTGATGTCGAGGCGTTTGAGTTCGTTGCGCCGCAACAGCGTGACCGTCGTGGCCCCGATCGGGCCGGCGGTCATGATGCGGTGCAGCGAGTCCATGCCGTCGACAGGTGCATCACCCAACGCGACGATCACGTCGCCGGCCTCGATGCCGGCCGTCGCCGCGGGACTCGATTCCTCAACGCCGTGCACGAGGATGCCTTTGGTTTGCGTGAGCCCGAGCAGCCGCAGTACGTAGCGCGGAATCGCAACGTCCGCACCGGCGACGCCGATGTAGCCGCGGCTGATGTGACCGTCGCGGATCAGCAGTCCGGCGACGCGCTGGGCCGTCGTCGCGGAGATCGCGAACCCGAGGCCGCCACCGCCGCCGGCGACGATGGCGGTGTTCACGCCGATCACCGCACCGTGCGCGTCGACGAGCGGGCCGCCGCTATTGCCCGGATTCAAGGCCGCATCGGTTTGAATGATGTCGTCCATGAGGCGGCCGTTGCGCGAGCGCAGCGAACGCCCGAGCGCCGAGACGACGCCGGCCGTCACGGTGCATTCGAGGCCGAACGGGTTGCCGAGCGCGATCGCGAGCTGGCCCGGTTTGATCGAGCGGGCGTCGCCGAAGACGACCGGGATCAGGTCGCTGCCGGCGATGCGCAACACCGCCAGGTCGGTATCCGGATCGTCGCCGGCGAGGACGCCGCGGAAGCGGCGCCCGTCGAGCAGCGCGACCTCGATCTCGTCGGCGCCGTGAACGACGTGGGAGTTGGTAAAGACGAAACCGTCCGGGGTGGCGATGAAGCCGGAACCGCTGCCGGCGCGGCGGCCACCGCGGCGGACG
>DASYOE010000136.1:0-5245 GCA_036008105.1 Candidatus Lustribacter sp.
CAGCGCATTGCCGGCGTCGGAATCGATTTCGAACATCGTGCTGCGGTACAGGCGCGGCTCCACCGTCCGGCGCACGTTGCCCTCGCGTTCGCCGCCGAGCGATCGCACGAGCCGCGCGATCGACGAGCGCCGCGTGCGCGCTGCGACCGGCGCATGCAGTTGCGCGCCGCGTTTCTCGCCTGCGGGTCGCTCGCGGCCCCGCAGGCCGGCTACCACTTGGAATTCGTACCGCCGAACGCCGCGGCGGCCGAGCGCATCGGGCGGCTCATTCGCGCCGAAGGCATCGAGCCGAGCACGATGCTGCGTAAGGGCCGGCCGGTGATCTACCTCAAAGGGCTCGATGCGATCGTCGTCGTGCTCTCGGCCATCGGCGCGCACGGCGCCGTCCTCCATCTCGAGGACGTCCGGGCGCTCAAAGAAACCAAGAACCGCATCCACCGCCTGGTCAATACCGAAACGGCGAACGTGGTCCGGGCGGCCGGCGCCGCGGCGGCGCAGCGCGAGGCGATCGCCTACCTGGCGGACGCCTATGGGCTGCGAAATCTTTCACCCGCGCTCCGCGAAGCGGCGCAGTTGCGCCTGGCGCATCCGGAAGAGACGTTGGCCGAACTGGGCCGGCGCGCCGCGCCGCCGGTCGGCAAGGCCACGATCAATGGCCGGATCGTCGCCCTCATGCGACTGGTCCGGCGACTTCGTGAGCCACGCGAACAGGAGCCGCGCACGCATCCGGCTTAGTTCGGGAGTCCTATGCGCATTGGAATCAACGGTTTTGGCCGGATCGGCCGCAATTTCACGAAGTCGCTGCTCGAACGCCACCCCGACGTCGAAATCGCCGCCGTCAACGATCTGACCAGCCCGGCCGAGAGCGCGCACCTCTTCAAGTACGACTCGAACTATGGGACGTATGCCGGCCGCGTGACGGTCAAGGACGATACGATCGTGATCGACGGACGCTCGATCAAGGTGCTGGCCGAACGCGATCCGGGCAAGTTGCCGTGGAAGAGCCTCGGCGTCGACGTCGTCGTCGAATCGACCGGCCTCTTCACCGATGCTGCCAAGGCCCGCGCGCACATCGACGGCGGCGGCGCGAAGAAAGTGATCATCTCGGCACCGGCGAGCGGCGAAGACATCACGATCGTGCTGGGCGTCAACGACAAGAACTACGACCCCGCCAAGCACCACGTCATCTCGAACGCGTCGTGCACGACCAACTGTTTGGGGCCGGCGGTCAAGGTGGTCGTCGACGAATTGGGCTGGGTCAAGGCGTTCATGTCGACGATCCACTCCTACACCAACGACCAGAACATCCTCGACGCGCCGCACAAAGATATCCGCCGCGCGCGCAACGCCGCGACCAACATCATTCCGACCTCGACCGGTGCGGCCAAGGCGCTGTTCCTCACGATCCCGGAGGTGAAGGGCGCCTTCGACGGCTTCGCGCTCCGCGTCCCGACGCCGACCGTTTCGATGTGCTATCTGGTCGCGGTGACCAAGAAGGCGACGACCAAAGACGAGCTCAACGCGCTGCTCAAGAAAGCCGCCGACGGCCCGCTCAAGCACGTGCTGCAGTATACCGAGGAAGAGCTGGTCTCGGCCGACTTCAAACACAACCCGTACAGCTCGATCGTCGACGGCAAGTTGACCAACGCGCAGGGCGATCTGATCCAACTCGGACTCTGGTACGATAACGAATGGGGATACTCGTGCCGTCTCGCCGACGTCACGAAGATGGTCCTCGCGAAAATGCCAGCCGCGGTCTGATTTTGAGCCTGCACTGAGCGGAGTCGAAGTGTTCCGGACGTTACGCGATGCGGGCGACGTCCGCGGCAAACGCGTTTTGCTCCGCGAAGACCTCAACGTTCCGATGAAGGACGGCGCGGTCGGCGATGAGACACGCATCGTCGCCGCCCTCCCGACGCTGCGCTGGCTGCACGAACGCGGGGCGAAGACGATCGTGCTCTCGCATCTCGGCCGGCCGGACGGCAAACCCGACCCCAAATATTCTTTGCGGCCGGTCGCGGCGCGGCTTGCCGAGCGGCTCGGCTTGCCGGTGACGTTCGTCGACGATTGCATCGGCACGGCGGCGGTCGCCGCCTCGCACGCCGTTCCCGACGGCGGCTTCGTGCTGTTCGAAAACGTGCGCTTCCATCCCGGGGAAGAAGCGAACGATCCGGCCTTCGCGCGCGCGCTTGCCGCCAGCGGCGACCTCTACGTGAACGATGCCTTCGGCACCGCCCATCGCGCGCACGCATCCACCGTCGGCGTGGCGACCGATCTGCCGGCCTACGCCGGCTTGTTGATGGAAGCCGAACTCGCCGCGCTCACCAAGCTCACGGTGAACCCGGTGAAGCCGTTCGTCTGCGCGATCGGCGGCGCCAAGGTCGCCGATAAAGTCGGCGTGTTCGAAAACTTGCTCGCGCGCGTCACCGCGTTCGTGATCGGCGGCGGGATGGCCAACACGTTTCTGGCCGCGCAGGGGATCGACGTCGGAAAGTCGCTGCGCGATCCGGATCTCGGGCCGGCCACCGCGATCATCGCGCACGCGAAAAGCAGCAACGTCGCGCTGCATTTGCCGACCGATGCCGTCGTCGCGGACGCGTTCGATGCCGACGCGACCGCGAAAACCGTCGCGCTGAAGGATGTCGGTCAACGGATGATCCTCGACATCGGTCCGGCCACGGCGGCTGCGTACGCGGCGGTGCTGCGCGGCGCGAAGACGATCGTCTTCAACGGGCCGATGGGCGTATACGAAAAAACGCCGTACCAAAACGGCACGCGCACGGTCGGGCAAGCGATCGCCGATGCCACGCGCGGGGGTGCGACCAGCGTGGTCGGCGGCGGCGATGCGGCGGCGGCCGCGCACGAACTCGGCTTCGCGGACGCGATGACTCACGTGTCGACCGGCGGCGGCGCAACGCTGGAATTCCTCGAAGGCAAGACGTTGCCCGGCGTCGCCGCGCTCGAGGATTGACGCGATGGACGCTGCGAAACCGCTGATCGCCGGAAACTGGAAGATGCACAAGACGATCGCGGAGTCGACCGCATTCGTGCGCGAGCTGCTCGCGCTCGAACCGGATCTCGAAGCCGTCGAGGCGGTGATCTTTCCGCCGTTTACGGCGCTGAGCGCGGTCGGCGAGGCCGTTAGCGGCAGCCGCCTCGGCCTCGGCGGTCAGACGATGTCCGATAACGACAGTGGTGCGTTCACCGGCGAGATCAGCCCGTTGATGCTGCTCGAGTGCGGGGCGCGTTGGGTGATCCTCGGTCACTCGGAGCGGCGCGCGAACGACTGCGAAACCGACGCCGGCGTCAATCGCAAGGTCCACACCGCGCTGCGTGTGGGCATTACCCCGATCGTCTGCGTCGGCGAATCGGCCGCCGATCATGCCGCCGGTCGCACGCACGCGCACGTCGTGCGGCAAGTCACGGCCGCGTTCGACGGCGTGACGCCGGACGACGTGGTGCGCTGCGTCGTCGCCTACGAACCGATTTGGGCGATCGGCACCGGGCTCGCCGATACGCCGGACGGTGCCAACGACGTCATGGGACAGATTCGCGGTTCGGTCAGTGGTCTCGAAAGAGCGCGCATTCTCTACGGAGGCAGTGTGAAACCGGAGAACGTCGGATCGTTTATGGCGCAACCGAACATCAACGGCGCGCTCGTCGGCGGCGCGAGCCTGGGTGCGACGTCGTTTGCGGAATTGATCGCGAAGCGCGCGAGCGTCCCCCGATGAGCCGCCGGCCACCGCTGGTGCTCGCGATCCTCGACGGCTGGGGCTTGCGCGACGATCTTCGCGGCAACGCGATCGCTCAGGCAGAGCTGCCGAACTGGCACCGCATGCTCGAACGGTATCCGCATACGGCGCTCGAGGCCAGCGGCGAGGCCGTGGGACTGCCCGCGGGGGTGATGGGCAACAGCGAAGTCGGCCACATCAACATCGGCAGCGGACGCGTCGTGCCCCAGGGCCTGGTCGTCATCGACGCGGCGATCACCGATGGTTCGTTTGCCACCAACGCGACATTGGCGGCGTGCATCGATCACGTGCGCGGCAACGGCGGAACGCTCCATCTCTTTGGGCTGGTTTCGGACGGCCGCGTGCACAGCTCGCTCGATCACGTCGAGGCGCTGATCGACGCCTGCGCGGCCGCCCACGTTCCGCTGGCGATCGATGCGTTTCTCGACGGCCGCGACACGCCGCCGCGCAGCGCGCAGCAGTATCTCGATCGCGTCCAAGCCCATCTCGATGCGCGCGGCGGAGCGGGCCGCATTACCAGCATCTGCGGGCGCTACTACGCGATGGATCGCGACAAACGCTGGGAGCGCATCGAAAGAGCGTACGTCATGCTCACCGGCGGCGAGGCGTTGCATGCCGCGACGTATTCGGAGGCGCTGGCGAGCGCGTACGCGCGCGAAGAGAACGACGAGTTCGTGCTCCCGACGACGGTTGGTGAACCCAAACCGGTCGTCGACGGCGACGCGGTGATCTTCTTCAACTTCCGGCCCGATCGCGGGCGCGAACTCACGCTGGCATTTACCGACCCGCACTTCAGCCACTTCGCGGTGCGGCATTTTCACGATCTGACGTTCGCGACGATGACGCGCTACGAAGACGAGTTCCCCAATCCGATCCTGTTCGGCCCGCGCCCGCAATCGCGCACGTTCGGGGAAATCGTCTCGGAGGCCGGGCTCACCCAGCTGCGCTTGGCCGAAACCGAGAAATACGCTCACGTCACCTATTTTTTCAACGGCGGCCGCGAGGCGGTTTTCCCGGACGAAGATCGCGTGCTGATCCCGTCGAATCGCTCGGTCGCGACCTACGACCTGGCACCCGAGATGTCGGCCAGCGATATCACGAGCACGGCGGTCGAAGACGTCGCACGAGGGCACCACGACGTGATCGTCATGAACTATGCCAACGCCGACATGGTCGGCCATACCGGCGTGTGGGACGCGACGGTATCGGCGTGCGAGACGCTCGACCAGTGCCTGGGCCGGCTCGACCATGCCGTCCGCAAGGCGGGCGGCCTGCTGGCGATCACGGCCGACCACGGCAACGCCGAAGAGAAGCTCGATGCGGACGGCAACGTGCTGACCGCCCACACGACAAACCCCGTCCCGTTCGTGCTGATCAGCGATCCGCCGGTCGGTACGTTGCAAGCGGGTGGACGACTCGGCGACATCGCGCCGACCTTGCTGCCGCTCCTCGGCCTCGCGGTGCCGGCCGAAATGACCGGCACGAATCTGCTC
>DASYOE010000137.1:0-4013 GCA_036008105.1 Candidatus Lustribacter sp.
GGCATGCAAAGCAAGGCGCGTGGTGATGTACGAAAACGCGATCGCCGACGGCGAACGTGCTGTCGCCGCGCACTTCCGCCACGATGCCGGCGGGCTCGTGGCCGAGCACCAGCGGGGCCTTTCGCCGAATATACCATGCCATCACGTCGCCGCTGCAGATGCCGCTCGCCATCGTGCGCACCAGCAACTCGCCGTCGCCAAGCTGCGGGATGGGCCGCTGTTCGACGCGCACGTCGTCAACGTCGTAGAGCACCGCCGCACGCATCGTCCCCGTCGTCATGGCTCGACCAGGGCTTTCATGCCTTCCCCGGCATCGAGCCTCGCGAACGTTTCGACGATCGTATCCAAGCCGCCGCTGTGCGTGAGAAGTTGGCGCAACGGAAGGTCGCGCGCCGCGATCAGATCGAACGCCGCGCGCACGTCGGCGGGCGTGAAATGGAACGGCGCTAGCAGCCGCACCTCGTCGTAATGGAGCCGCGCGGCGAGAAAAGAAACGCGGGACTCGCTCGGCAATCCCGCAAAAAACGAGACGCAGCCGCCGCGTCGCACGTACGAGGGTGCATTTCCCCACATTTCCGCACTTCCGGTGCATTCGATCGCCGCATCGGCGCCGCGGCCTTGCGTGCGTTCCTTTATCGCGTCTGCGATCGAGATGCTGCGCGTGTCGAAGCTTTCGAGGCCTAATTCGCGCGCCAGCGCAACACGTTCCGGGCGCCGGCCGAAGAGCAACGCGTCGATCCCCTCTTGCCGCAGCAAAAGTGCGTGCAGAATTCCAAAGGCGCCGTTGCCCAGAACCGCCACGACCGAATTGGCCGGCGGTGCGAGGGTGCGAACCGAGTGCACCACGCAGGCGAGCGGTTCTAGAAACGCGCCCTCCGCGTAGCTGACGTCGGGCGGTTTCTTAAAACAGTTACGCTCGACGATGCGCTGAGGCACGGCGATGAAATCCGAATAAGCGCCGAGGATCATGGTCGCCATGATGCTTTCGCAGAGTTCCTCTTGGGCGTGCCGGCACCAAAAGCACGTGCCGCAGGGCGCCGTGTGAACGCACATCACCGCATCCCCGCGAGAAAATGCCGTCACGTCCGGCGCCACGGCGGCGACGTCGCCGGAGAACTCGTGACCGAAGCGCGTCGGCATGGGCATCTTGGGATGTCCCCGCCGATACGTCTTGAGATCGGTTCCATCGGTCAGTGCCGCCCGAATTCGAACGGTGATTCCGCCGGGAGGAGGCAGCGGAACCGCTTCTTCCCGCAATTCAATCCGTTTTGGTGCGACGAGCATTGCGACGCGCGAGTAAAGTGGCTCCATCACGCGCTGCCAGGGGCCACGCACGACAACAGCGCGGACCGAATCGGAGGCGGCAGCGGGCAGCTCTTCTTCGTGACGGCGTCGATGGCGGCAACGATCAACGTCAAGGCCGCTCCCGCCTCGCCGGTGCGCTCGTTGAAGACGACCGTCTGCCACCGCACGCTCGACGCGCCCACCCGATCGATATGCGTGCGCATACGTAGCCAATCGCTCATGCATGCCGGCGCGTGATACTCGGCCTCGACCCGGACGCGCGGCAACCAGAAACCGTAATCGGCGAAGACACTTTCGTAGGGAAAGCCCAAGTCGGCAAAGAGCTGCATTTCGGCATACTCCGCAAAACGCGAGTAGGCCGCGAAATACATGATGCCGGCGACGTCCACGTCGGCCCATTGCACTTGAAGCCGGCTTTCAAAAATGCGGGCGCCGGGCGGAAGCGCATCACGGAAGCGCGTCATCGCACCATACCGGCGTAGCGCGCGAGAGGGTCGACTTCGAGATTGACCCGGCTGCCCGGTACGCGCGCGCCCAGCGTCGTGCGCGCCAACGTCTCCGGAATGACCGCGACCTCGAACCACTCGCCCTCCGACGCCGCAATGGTGAGGCTCACGCCGTCGAGCGCGACGAAACCCTTGGGCGCCAGCATCCGCGCAAGCGAAGCCGGAGTTTCTATCCGCAAGCGCTCGCCTTGCCCTTCGGGGGTTCGAAGCAAGACGCGCGGCGCGGCATCCACGTGGCCGTAGACCAGATGGCCGCCAAGCCGATCGCCAATACGCAACGCATATTCTACGTTCACCAGCTCCCCGGCGATCCGTTCGCCTAGGTTGCTGCAGCGCAGCGTCTCGGGAACGACGTCGAATGTGACGATCTCTCCCTGGACTGCCGTGGCGGTGAGGCAAACGCCGTCGATAGCGATCGAATCTTTGGGTTCGGGCCGTTCGGATTGCACGCCCTCGCAACGCACCGTGAGCGTCGCGCCGCCTTGTGCTCGCGCCTCCAGCCCAAGCACGGCGCCCCGGTATTCGATCAAACCGCTAAACACAACAATGTCATCCTGAGCGCAGCGGCGTAGCCGCGAAGTCGAAGGGCCCGGAAAGCATGACGTCGTCGCCGAGTCGTTCCACGCGGTCGAAGCGCGCGCGGACGCCCAACGCGGCGAGATCCACGCCGCCGAGTACTCCGACGGCGCGCGCGTTGTGCAAGAAGACCGGCGCAATGGCCCAATAGAAGCGATCGGTCAGGCCGCACGCGATCAGGCTCGCCGCAAGCTTCGGGCCGCCTTCGCAAAGTACGCTGCAGATGCCGCGCTTCCGCAACGCCTGCAGCGCCTCGGCCAGGTCGAGCGTGAGCGAGCCGGGCTCACCGACGCAAAGAATGTCCGCCGCCTCGTGCAACGCTTCGAAGCGTTGCCGCAGACCAGCGGGCGCCAGCAGGATCGTTTTGGCATAACCCTCTTCGGTTGCAAACACGCGGCGCTCGGGCGGCAGCGCTTCGGTCTCGCACGCGACGATGCGAAAGTAGGGCCGCATGCGATCGTGACGCGGACGAACCGTGAGCGCCGGATCGTCCACGCGAACCGTTCCCGCGCCGACCATCACCGCATCGTATGCAACGCGCAGCTCGCGCACGTAGCGCCGTTCTTCTTCGGAGCTCAGCCGCTCTTGCATGCCGGGCTTTCGCGCGATCGCGCCGTCGAGCGACATCGCCATCTTTACCGCCACGTACGGCCGCTGGCTGGTGCTCGAACGCGCGAACATCTCGATCAGGTCGAGCGCCGCGCAATCGCCGGCAATCGCGACGTCGACGCCGCGTTCGCGCAGTTGCGCCGCGCCGCCATGGCCGGCCGGATCGAGCGTTCCGGCGACCACGCGGGCGACGCCGGCTTCGATCACGGCTTGCGTGCACGGAGGCGTACGCCCGGCATGCCCGCAGGGTTCGAGCGAAACGTATAGGGTCGAATCGAGCGCATTTGAGCCGGCTTGGCGCAACGCCTCGGCCTCCGCGTGAGGCGCGCCGGCTCGATGGTGGTAGCCTTCACCCACTGGGC
Organism: Candidatus Lustribacter sp.; assembly: GCA_036008105.1. Taxonomy (GTDB): domain Bacteria; phylum Vulcanimicrobiota; class Vulcanimicrobiia; order Vulcanimicrobiales; family Vulcanimicrobiaceae; genus Lustribacter. The sequence continues at coordinate 3,359 of DASYOE010000137.1, forward strand.
GGCCGTCGCGCACGACGACGGCACCGACGGGCGGATTCGGCGCGGTGCTCCCGGCGCCGCGCGCGGCCAGCTCGTAGGCGCGCTGCAAGAACAGCTCGTCCGGAGGCGTCAGTTGGGAATCGGCTCTCTCCACGGGTCGCCGCTCTTCGCTACCGCGATGACCACGGCATGCTCGACGAGCGCCCCGGCCTCGCGCAACGCCGCGGCGCAGTCGCGGAGCGTCGAACCGGTGGTGCAGACGTCATCGAACAGAACGACGCGCTTCCCGGCGATGCTCCCGGCCTGACAGGCAAACCGGCCTCGGGCGGCAAGCCGTTGCGCCCGCGAGCGCCCGCGCTGCGCATCGCCGGAGCGCTGCTCCAGGGCGATCAGGACGCCGGCCCCGGCGAGATCCGCGGCGTGGCGCGCTACCAACGCGACGCCGTCCGCGCCGCGCACGCGCCTGCGCCGTGCCGTCGTCGGAATCGGTACGAGGAGCGACCCGCGCTCCACCAGTCGCGCCATGGCTTGCCCGAGCGCCTCGGCAACGTCGCGCCGCCCGTCCTTGAGTGCGAGCACCGCCGATCGCAGGCTATCCTCGTACGGCCCGAGCGCCGTCACGGCAAGCCCCGGCAACCGGATCCGAATGTTCTCTCCCTTGGGCGCGCAGCTCTCG
>DASYOE010000138.1:0-5080 GCA_036008105.1 Candidatus Lustribacter sp.
GTGCCGGCGCATTTGTTCGGTGATGTCGTAACCGTCGGGATCGAGCGCCCCCTGCACGAGCACTCGCGCTTGAATGCGCGGCGGCACGAAGCCGAGCAGGTCCGTATAGAGGTTGTCCGACTCCCGGCGGTCGGTCTTAGCCCGGTATGGGCCCATCAGCGCCTCGACGGCTTCCTTATCGGGCGCCGGCGGTAGATCTTTCGGCGGAGCGGGCTTCGGTGCGCCGCTCACGGCTTCCAGAACATCTCCGTGACGTTGAACGTCTTGGGGATGAATTTGTACTGCGCGGTCGCGTCGATCACGGGCTGAATGGTCGAGGCGTCGAGCCCTTCGGCGAACACGACCCGGTTCATCACGCCGACCGTCTCGGCCGGAATCTGCGAGACGCGCTCGAGGATCGTCGCTGCCGCGGCTTGATTCTTGTTAGCCCACTGCGCGGTCGCGCGCATTGCGGCGACGAAGGCTTTGGCCGCGGCCGGGTTCTTCGCGAGCCAGTCGGTGTTGGCGAAGTGGGTCGTGATCGTGAGCGTCTTGGAGATCGCGTCGTAGCATTTGCCGAACGTGCGGATGTCGTTCTTGGCAAAGGTCAGCGACGGTTCGAGCTCGCACGCGCCGTCGATGCGGCCCGCGACGAGCGCCGGCGCCATCTCCGGCACCGGAATCTCGAGGAATTTCAGCGTCGATGAATCGCCGCCGTTGCTATCGACCCACTTCATGACCGACACTTGCTGCAGATCCTTGAGGGTCGAGCAGCCGATCGTCTTGCCGTTGAGGTCCTTGGCGGTCTTGAGCGGGGAGTTCTTGGCGACGGCCAGCACGGTCGTCGGCGAGTTGCTGGAGTAGTTGCCGCCGCCCGCGATCATCGAGAACGGCAGGTTGCGCATGTGCGCGTTGGCCTGCGCGCCGACGTTGGCGCAGCCGATGTCGAGTGCGTTCCCGGCCGCCGCCGTCATCACGCCGCCGCCGCCGCTGAACGACTGGATCTGCACGTCGAGATTGGCTGCTTTGAAGAAGCCGCGGTCGACCCCGTAAAAGGCCAAGGCGTAGCTTTCGACCGGCGCGGTGCCCAACCGGATGACGGTCGGGGCACCTTGCGCCGCAGCGAGACGCGGCGCTGCCGCCGCCCCCGCCAACAGAGACGCGAATGCGGCACGCTTCATGGAGTCACGCTTTCGATTGTAGGTGTTAGGGCTTGATCATAACGGCGAGCACGTCGGGCGTCGCCGCTGCTTCGAATTGCTTGAAGTTCTCGGCGAAACGCGCCGCGAGCTTCTTGGCTTGCGCGTCGTAGGCCGCCGGGTCGCTCCAGGCTTTGCGCGGATCGAGCACTTCCTGCGGAACGTCGGGCACCGATTGCGGAACGGCGAGGCCGAAGAACGGTTCGACCTTCGTAGCGACGCCGTTGAGCCGGCCCTCGATGGCCGCGTTGACCATCGCGCGGGTGTACGCGATCTTCATGCGTTTGGCCGCCGGCGGCGCGCCGCCGACCCAGCCCGTGTTCACGAGCCAGCACTGCACGTCGTGCTTGGCGATCCGTTCGCCCAGCAGCTTCGCGTACACCGTCGGATGGTGCACCATGAACGGGGCGCCGAAGCAGGTCGAGAACGTCGCGGTCGGTTCCGTGACCCCGATCTCGGTGCCGGCGACGACCGCGGTGTAGCCGGAGAGGAAATGGTACATCGCTTGCGCCGGGGTCATCTTCGAAATCGCCGGCAGCACGCCGAAGGCGTCGGCCGTCAGCATGATGATCGTCGTCGGGTGGCCGCCCATTTCGCTCGGCACGATATTCGGGATGAACTCGATCGGGTATGCGGCGCGCGTGTTCTCGGTCAACTCTTCGGAGTCGAGGTCGAGGGCGCGCGTGACCGGATCGATGACGACGTTTTCGAGCACGGTGCCGAAGCGATGGACGGCCGACCAGATTTCCGGTTCGGCGGTCTGGGAGAGGTTGATGGTCTTCGCGTAGCAGCCGCCCTCGAAGTTGAACACGCCGTCGTTCGACCAGCCGTGCTCGTCGTCGCCGATGAGGGGACGGGTCGGATCGGAAGAGAGCGTGGTCTTGCCGGTGCCGGAGAGGCCGAAGAAGATCGCGACGTCGCTCTTGGGGCCGACGTTCGCCGATGCGTGCATCGGCAGCACGCCGCGCAACGGCATCAGGTAGTTCATCAGCGTGAAGACGGACTTCTTGATCTCGCCCGCGTACTGCGTGCCGCCGATCAAGACCATCTTGCGCGCGAAGTTGACCAGGCAGAACGTGCTGGTGCGCGTTCCGTCACGTTCGGGTTCGGCCTCGAACAGCGCCGCGTCGAGCACCGTAAACTCCGGTTTGAAGTCGTCGGTCGTGGCCTTGCGAATGAACAAATCCTGCGAGAAGAGGCACTGCCACGCAGACGTCGTCAGCACGCGAATCGGCAAGCGGTAACGCGGATCCGCGCCGACGTAGCAGTCGAGGGCATAAATATCTTTGCCCGCCAGATAGTCGCCGACGCGGACGAGCAGCGCATCGAACTTGTCGGCGCCGATCGGTTTGTTGACCGCACCCCAATCGATGTGGTTCTCGCTGCCGGGTTCTTTGACGAAGAATTTGTCTTTCGGCGAACGGCCTGTGTGGCGGCCCGTCTCGACGACCATCTGGCCGTCGGGTCCGAGGCGACCCTCGCCGTTGCGGACCGCGTGTTCCATCAGCTCGACCATCGTCAGGTTACGGTGAACCGTCGCGACGCGATCGAGGCCGATTGCGGATAGATCGTCGGCCAGCTGTTGCGAGGGATTCGGAAGGGTGATCATTCGCGCTTGTGTGCTCCTGGAGAAATGGCAAGGGGGCCTGGTTTCGCGTGGCGAGGATGGTGTGCCTACCCGGGGAACCCCCCACCACCGTGTGGCGCTTCCTGACCGCTTTCTTGACCTGCCTCGCCCTGGCGGGGTTTGCTTGCGCGGGTGCGCGGTCGCCGGTGGCGATCGGGACACTGCAGGCGGGCCCGCTCGACGGCATCACCGACGTCCCCGGCGTTCGACTTGCACAGCTCACCAAGATCGAGGGTACGGGTGCGCTCGTCCCCGGGGTCGGTCCGGTGCGCACCGGCGCGACCGCGATTTTGCCCAACACCGATCCGTGGACGAAACGGCCCGCCGCCGGCTGGTTCATGCTCAACGGCAACGGCGAGATGACCGGCACGCACTGGATCGACGAATCGGGGTTCATGTCGTCGCCGATCGTGCTCACCGATACGTTGGACATCGGCCGGGCCGACGATGGCGTCATCTCCTGGATGATCGCCAAACATCCCGAGATCGGGATTCACGATGACACGCCGTTGCCGGTCGTCGCCGAGTGCGACGATGCGGCCCTCAACGACATCCAAGGCCGGCACGTCAGCGCCGCCGACGTCGTGAAGTTGCTCGACGCGGCGCAGCCGGGCGACTTCCCCCGCGGCAACGCCGGCGCCGGAACCGGGATGCTGGCGTTCGGGTTCAAGGCCGGCATCGGTTCGGCTTCGCGCGTGCTGCCCGCCGCCGACGGGGGCTTCACGGTCGGGGTTCTCGTCAACGACAACACCGGGTCCGCGCCGCGGGCGAACTTGACGATCGACGGCGTGCACGTCGGCCGCGCGTTCGCCGACAAACTGCTGCCGGTCTTTCCGCGGCGCAGCAGCGCGCTGCCGGAGAACGGCCACGTCGCCGACGGCAGCATCATCATCATCATCGCGACCGACGCCCCGCTCGACTCGACGAAGTTGCGCGAACTTGCCGAGCGGGCGACGATTGGCCTGGGCCGCAGCGGCTCCAATTCGAAAGAGTCGAGCGGTGACTTGTTCCTCGCTTTCTCGACGACGCACCTCGCCGACGATGACTTCGCGATCAGCGGACCGCCGCTCGTCACCGACTCGAAGAAGATCGATTTGCTCTATACGGCGGTCGCCGATGCGACCGAGGAGGCGATCGACGACGCGCTGTTCAGTGCCCGCACGATGACCGGTCGCGACGGGATCACGTTTTACGCCCTGCCCTTCGAGCAGGTCGCGCCGCTGCTACGCAAATGATGCGCGTCCCCGATGAGGCCGCGCAGCGCGTGAGCCGCATCGAAGCCTTGCTCGACGAAGCCGAACGCGTGCTGGCCCAATCGAGCGTGACCGACGAAGCGACGTTTTCGCTGCGCGAGACGCGCGCGCGCTACTTGCCGGATACGCTGCGCGCGTATCTCGACATTCCACCCAGCCTGCGCGGCGAACGCGATGCCGCCGGGCGCACGCCCGACGAGTTGCTGGTCGCACAGCTCGATCACCTCGAGCGCGCGACCGCGCAGCGCTTGCGCGACGTGGCGGCGCGCGGCACCGAGGGGATCGCCGCGAACGGCGCGTTCTTGACCGAACGCTTCGGCCCGGCGGAAGCGTTGCCCGAAGCCGTTCCGCCCGCGGCGTCAGCGTCGGCAGCGCCGCTCGCGCTCGTGCGGTCGCTCCTCGACGGCATCGAACGCGACGCCGGACCGCAACCCGCGGCGCTGGTCGCCGTTGCCGCCGAACGCTTCGGCTCGCTCTTCCCGCAGTTGCTCAGCGTGCAGCGGGGACGCTTGGGTTTCGGCGCCGTTGAAGCACTGCAGCTCGCCATCCCCTCCGGCGACGGCAGCGAGCTGCGCTTCAATCTCGCGGCGCACCGCAGCGGGATCGAAGCCAGTGCGACGAAGGTCGTGCGCGGCGTCGCGCTGCGCACGGAGACGGTCGACCTCGACGCGTGGCTGCATTTCTTATACGAAACCATGGGTGCGTATGTCGAACGCGATCGCCGTACGCGCGAAACCCTCACTCGCTTCTTGGAGCACTAGCCACATGAGTTTCTTCGGCTTCGGACCCGGTCCGCAGAACCAGGCGCAAAACGTGGCGACGACCGCCGGCGGCGTGCCGCAAGATGCGATCAACCGTCTGCGCCGCATGGGCGGCGAAGGCGGCGCGCCGATGTTCACGAGCGACCTGTCGGTCAGCGAGTTCGTGTTGCTCGACGAACTGGCGATGCAGCCGCTCGGTCTCGTGCTCGGCAGCTCGATTTTCCACGTCGGCTTTCAGATCGGCAACTACTTCCAGAACCA
>DASYOE010000139.1:0-1764 GCA_036008105.1 Candidatus Lustribacter sp.
GGCATCGAAGGCGCCACCGTTCACGTCTTAGCGGCGCTGACGCGTCTGCGGCAGGTCTGCGCGCATCCGGGACTCATCCTGCCCGAGTACATCGACGAACCGGAGGCGAGCGGCAAGTTCGACGCCTTCCTCGAGACGGTCGACGAAGTGCTCTCCGGCGGCCACAAGGTGCTCGTCTTCTCGGCGTTCGCGTCGATGCTCAAGATCATGCGCACGGCGTTGCAGAAGCGCGAGATCGAATTGGGCTACCTCGACGGCTCGACCAAAGATCGCGACCGTCAGGCCGAGGTCGAACGCTTCATGTCGGCCGGCGGACCGCCGGTGTTCCTGTGCTCGCTCAAGGCCGGCGGCGTCGGCTTGACGCTCACCGCCGCCGATTACGTGATCCTCTACGATCCGTGGTGGAATCCGGCCGTCGAACGGCAGGCAATCGACCGCACGCACCGCATCGGGCAGACGCGGCCGGTGACGGCGTACCGCATGGTCACGGCCGGTTCGGTGGAAGAAAAGATTCGCGCGCTGGCGGAGCGCAAGAGCGCGCTGTCGCGGTCGGTCATCAAAGCCGATAGCGCGATCGCGAAGTCGCTCACCAAAGACGACCTGGAATTTCTCTTCGCCGATCCGTCATGAAAGTGACCGCGGCGCTGGCGGAGATCCTCAAGCGCGAAGGCGTCGAGCTGCTTTTTGCTTATCCGCGCAACGCGGTGATCGAAGCCGCGGCCGAGGCCGACATCCGGCCGATCATCGTGCGGCAAGAGCGCATCGCGGTGCACATGGCCGACGCGATCGCGCGGCTCTCGCACGGTACGAAGATCGGCGTGTTCGCGTGTCAGCACGGGCCGGGCATCGAGAACGCGTTCGGTTCGGTCGCGCAGGCCTATTCCGAATCGATCCCGCTCTTGATCTTGCCGGGCGGGTACGCGACGCGCATCGCGCACGTTCCGGATAACTTCAACGCAACGTCCGTGCTCGCGCCGGTGTCGAAGCACAGCGAGCCGATCACCTCCGGGGCCGAAGTCCCAAACATCATGCGCCGCGCGTTCTCGCTTTTGCGCAACGGCCGCCGGCGCCCGGTCGTGATCGAGATCCCGAACGACCTGTACTCTGCCGAGGTGCCGGAGCCGCTCGACTACACGCCCGTGTACTCGACGCGCAGCGGCCCCGATCCGGCCGACGTAAGGCGCGCCGCGAGCGTGCTGCTGGGCGCGAAACGGCTGACGATCTACGCCGGGGCCGGCATTCACTGGGCGCAGGCGTATGCCGAGCTGCGCGAGCTGGCGGAGTTGCTCGCCGCGCCGGTGTGCACGAGCCTCGAGGGCAAGAGCGCGTTCGACGAAACCCATCCGCTCGCGCTCGGTGCCGGCGGCGCCGCGATGCCCCACACCGTGCGCTCGTTCCTCGACCGCTCCGACGTGATCTTCGGCGTCGGCTGCAGCTTCTCGGAGTCGGCGTTTGCGATTAAGATGCCGCCGGGGAAAACGTACGTTCACGCTACCGGCGATCCCAACGATCTCAACAAGTCGGTGCGGTCGCAGGTGGGACTGGTGGGCGACGCACAGCTGACGCTGCGCGCGCTGATCGATGCGTGCCGCGAAAAACTCGACGGCACGGTCAGCGATCCGGCGAACGCGCACGCCGAAATCGCCTCGGTCGAAGCCGCCTGGCTGGCCGAATGGATGCCGAAGCTCACCTCGAGCGAGACGCCGATCAGCCCGTATCGCGTGCTCTGGGACCTGCAGCGCACGATCGACAAATCCGCGACCA
>DASYOE010000140.1:0-5292 GCA_036008105.1 Candidatus Lustribacter sp.
CCCAGCGGCTGGCTCGACCGCATCGAACCGATTCTGATCGAGCCCGATTCCGCGAATCCGAAGGATTGGCGCGACGGCCACGTCTGGTATGCCGACCCGCAACACACGATCTTGCGGTTGACGCAACACGTCGCCGTCGAACTGATGGTCAACACGAAGCTCGTCCAGCCGAAAGACATCCCGACGTGGAAGTCGCTGCTCGATCCCAAATGGAAAGGCAAACTGCTGGTCAAGGACCCGCGGCAGCCGGGCGCCGGGCAATCGCTCAACAGCTACTTTTACATCTACTTCGGGCCCGATTTCATCCACCGGCTGTACATCGATCAGCAGCCGGTCTTCTCGGGCGACGGCCGTCAGGGCGCGCAGTGGCTAGCGCAGGGCAACTATCCGATTTGGGTCGGCGGCGAGTGGGGCCAGTTGGACGCCTTTCGCAAGCTGGGCTATCCGGTCGCGCCGGTCTCACCAACAGATGGACCGGGCATCCTCACCGGGAGCTTCGGTATGGTCAGCCTGATGAATCGGGCGCCGCACCCGAACGCCGCGAAGCTGTTCGTCAACTGGATGGCGAGCCGCGAGGGGTCGGCCGAGTTTGCTAAAGGTCTCCTGAGCGCGAGCCTCCGCACCGATCTCAAGCAACCCTGGATGCCCGCGTTCGAACTGCCCCAGCCGGGCCGCAAGTACGTCGACACCTACGACTACAAGTTCATCACGGTCGACCGGGACGAGGCGCTGGCCAAGTTCAAAGCCCTCCTGGGCCTCTAGAGTGTATTTTCTTCGTAATCTTCGTAATAGGGGTCACAGGAGCGGCCTCTTTTGGAGATGGCACCAAGGAGGGGGCGGCGAAATTATAGGGGCCTGCCTAAAGACAAAGGAGTGTCATGTCGGCCTCTATCTCGGGTTCCAATCCGGCCTACTCGCTGCAATCGGTCCTCTCGGCGCAAATCGCCCTTCTGACGACCACCGCTGAGCTGTCCTCCGGCTCGCGGCTGACGAGCGCCGCGGTAGACCCCTCCGGGCTCGCGATCTACAACAATTTGGTCTCGCAATCTGAGGGCGCGGACACCGCCAACCAAAATATCAGCGATGCGAGCAACGCGGTCAACGTCGCGCAGGGTGCAACGAGCACGATTCAGACCTCGTTGGATCAGATCAATAACCTCGCGATCGAGGCGAACAACGGCTTCAACTCGCCCAGCGACAACGCGGCCCTGCAAGCGCAGGCGACGCAACTCGCGCAAGGCATCAACCAGATCGCTTCGGAGACGAACTTTAACGGCACGCCCCTCCTGAACGGAGCCAACTCGGGCAACACGCCGGCGACGCCGGCCACCGCTACCGTTACCGCCGACGATCAAACGCTCGCGGGCGGCGGCGTGGTGACCAGCGCGACGTCGTCGGCCGCCACGACCAGCGGAACGTTCAGCGTCTCGGTCGATGCGACCGGTAACGCCGACGTGACGTTTACCGACAGCGCGACGCAAACGACGGTCAACGTCGGCAGCTTCGCCGCGAACTCCTCGACCACGTTCAACGGGACGACGATCGACTTCGGCAACTTCACGGCGAGCGACGCCGGTTCGTCGGCGACGATTCAGACGACCGCCGCGAACGCCGGCTCGACCGCCCCGACCGTCACCGTGCAGTCCGGCGCGAATGCGGGTCAGACGACGACCGTCACGCTGCCGAACGCTTCGACCAGCGGACTCGGTATCGTTAACATCGATCTCTCGAACCCGGCCAGCGCGACGAACACCGAAGGTCAGCTCAGCAACGCGATTACGACGTTGAATGCCGGCCAAGCGCAACTCGGCGCCGAGACGAACTCGCTCGCAAACCAGTTCGACAACAACAACACCTACTCGGTCAACCTGGCGTCGGCGGCCTCAGCGATCGGCGACGTTAACGTCGGCCAAGCGGTGACGCAGAATCAGCAAGCCTCGTTGCAGCAGCAGATCTCGATCGACGTCCTCGCTCGTGCGAATGCGGACGCCGGCAGCCTCAACAGCTTCCTCAGCCTCTACGCCTAACGTCTAGCTCCGCGCCGACCGCGCCGCACGCTCGAGGAGCAAGGCGCGGTCGCGTTCGTTTTGCGCCAGCGCGGCCGCGCGTTGGTACTCGTCGTGCGCTTCGCTGTAGCGGCCGAGTTTTTCGAGCAGATCGCCGCGCATGCTGGGCAGCAGGTGATAGGATTTCAGCGCCGGTTCCGAGGTGAGCGCGTCGACGAGTTCGAGGCCGGCGGCCGGACCGTACGCCATGCCGATCGCGACAGCGCGATTCAACTCCACGACCGGTGAGGGCACGAGCGCGGCCAGCGCGTCGTAGAGCGCGGCGATTCGTACCCAATCGGTTTCCGCCGGCGTGCGCGCACGCGCGTGACAGGCGGCGATCGCGGCTTGCAACGCGTAATTGCCGCTGACGCCGCCGAGCTGTTCCGAGCGCGCGAGCGCGGCGAGGCCGCGCCGGATCAGCAGATGATCCCACTTCCCGCGATCTTGGTCGAGTAAGAGGATCGGTTCGCCGGACGGGCCGACGCGCGCCCGCGTGCGTGAGGCCTGGATCTCCATCAATGCGGCGAGCGCGTGCACTTCCGGTTCGTCCGGTGCGAGCTCGGCCAACACGCGCCCCAGCCGCAGCGCATCCTCGCAGAGCCCCGGGCGCATCACGTCGTCGCCGGCGCTGGCGGCGTAACCCTCGTTAAAGATGAGGTAGAGGACTTCGAGCACCGCGGCCAGCCGCGCCGCGCGCTCCGGCTTGGTCGGCACTTCAAACGGCACGTGCGCTTCCGACAGCGTGCGCTTGGCACGGACGATGCGCTGCGCGACCGCGGCTTCGCTGGTCAGGAACGCACGCGCGATCTCGAGCGTCGTCAGGCCGCCGAGCAAACGCAGGGTGAGCGCGACCCGCGCGTCCATCGAGAGCACGGGATGGCACGCGATGAAGATCAAGCGCAGCAAATCGTCGCCGATATCGTCTTCATCGAGTGCGGCCAGCGCGGCCGCGTCCGCGCCTTCCGCAACGGGTATGTCCTGCGCGAGCGATTCGTTCTTGCGCTCGAGCACCTCGGCACGGCGGATACGGTCGATGGCACGGCGCTTGGCGGTCGTCATCAGCCACGCGCCGGGATTACGCGGGATGCCTTCTTGAGGCCACTGCACGAGGGCCGCAACGAAAGCATCTTGCGCCAGCTCTTCGGCCAGCCCCACGTCGCGCACCATGCGCGTGAGGCCGGCGATGAGCTTCGGCGACTCGATGCGCCAGATCGCATCGATCGTCCGGTGAGCGTCGGTGCTCACGCGTGCGTTCCTATGGGGTGGGTGTGACTTCGATGAGTTCGCTTACGCCGTCGCCCGCGCATTCGAGAAACCGTCGCGTCCAGGCCACGGCGTCGTCCTTTGACGGGACGTCGAGCACGGCGAATCCGCCGACGATTTCCTTCGACTCGGTGAACGGTCCGTCGGTCACCGCGATGTGCGATCCGCTGCGGCGAACGCGCGCGCTGGTGCCGTTCGGCATCACGCCACCGGTGTCGACCAGCACACCGGCATCGCGCATTTCGGCGATGAGCCGGCCCATTTCAGCGTAGGCCTTCTCGTCGGGCGGCGCAGCGCGCTCGGGATCGAACTTGAAGATCGTGACGAACTTCATTTGGCGTGCGCCTCCGTTTGCGTCATAACGTCCGCAAGATCTTCCCATTCGTGGATGGGCCGGATCTCAATCTGTTCGCCGCGCTCGAACGGCGCGCGGGACAGCCACGCGACGATCTCTTCTTTTGATTTGCCTTGCAGAATCCAGAAGCCGGCGACGAGCTCTTTCGTCTCCGCGAACGGGCCGTCGGTAACGGTGGGCTTCCCGCCGGCGAAGCTGATCCGCGCGCCGGCCGAGCTCGGCTGGAGGCCCTCGCCGGCGAGAAAGATGCCGGCCTTGGCCAGCTCTTGATTGAAGGCACCCATTTTGGCAAGCATCTCGGCGCTGGGCAGCTCGCCGGCTTCGCTTTGGGGCGTGGCCTTCACTATAACGATAAATCGCATTGTCCGGGTCTCCTTTGCGTTGGGGGGTTCTACCTACGCGTCGAGCGAGTTGCCCCCAAATCGACACGGACGCCGGCGCGCTCTAAGCGAGGGAGCACCTCGTCGCGGAAGTACGGAAACTCGGCCAGGTAGTTGACGAAGCCCATCGCGATCCCGCTGAAGCCGGCGCGCGACATCGCGACGAACTCGGCCGCGACGGTGTCGGGATCGCCGACGACCGGCCAGCCGCCGTAACCGGCGGCAAAGCGAACGCGCATCCGCGCGAAGTGCTCGGGCTGCATCGACGTCGACGACCCGCGGCTGCCGGCGTCGACCATCTGCTCGACGGCTGCCCAGTCGGCACGCTCGTCGGCATAGTAGCGGTAATACTCTTCCGCCTCGCGCTGCGTCGGACGGCACACGACGCTCGCGGTCGTCATCACGCCGAGTTTTTTGCCGAGCGCGGCGGCGCGACGGTGCGCGTCGCCCACGTTTTCCGCCGCTTGGTCGAGGCTGGCGCGAACCGTCGAGAGCAGATACGCGCAGTTGTCGATGGCGAAGCCCTTTCCCGTATCCGAACTGCCGGCGTTCATGATCAACGGCGTGCCGGCGTACGGCTTGGGTTCGGACTCGACGCCGCGCAGCGTGATGAACTCGCCGTCGAAGTCGAACGGCTCCGGGCTTTCCCACATTTTGCGCACGACGCGCAGCCACTCCGCACCGTAGAGGTAGCGCGTCTCGTGGTCGCGCTGGTTGACGTTGAACATCTCGAACTCGTCCTGGTTCCAGCCGCACACGAGGTTGAGCGCGAAGCGTCCCCGGCCCACGTGGTCGACGGTGACGAATTGTTTGGCCGCGAAGATCGGATGCACGAGCGGCGCGTGGACCGTTCCGAAAACGGTAAGCCGCTCGGTCGCCGCCAGCAGCCCGCCGGCCCATGTTATCGTCTCGAAGCCGGCGCCTTCGAAGTTGGTGGTGCCGCCGAAGCCTTTCCAGCGCGCGACGGGCAGCATGAACTCCACTCCTGCCGCGTCAAGCATCTGCGCGAGCGCGACGTTCTCTTCCCAGGATGCGGACCAGCGTTCCGGCACGGTCGTGGCCGCGATGCCGGACGACATGTTCGCGCCGAAGATGCCGAGCTTGAGAGCATTCGGGCTGTAGAGTTCCTGGCGGCCGTGCGTCATGGAGGAAGTGATACGCTGGCGCTGCGGAAACGTCCGTTCCGTGCCTGTTATAGCCTGGCGCGCGTTCGGGACCGTCGCCGCGGTGGTCCTGTACGCGATCT
>DASYOE010000141.1:0-2464 GCA_036008105.1 Candidatus Lustribacter sp.
GCGCGAACTGGTGCGCAAGTTCTACTTTCAGGACGTCGAGCGGTTGCCGCAGTACCTCACCGAAATAGTGCTGCGCGCGCGGATGGCGGAATTGCCGAGCGTCACAAACTACTTCGGCTGGACGGCGGAGTCGATCACGCAGGACGCGCGCGGCGTGCGCGCCACGATCGTGGAGAGCGGCGGCACGCGGCGGGAAGAGCTCGAGGGCGAATACTTGGTCGGCTGCGACGGCGCGAACTCGTTCGTACGCGGTCAGGCCGGTATCGAGCGGGGCGGAACCGATTACGACCAGGTCATGGTGCTGGCCGTCTTCCGTTCGCGCGAGTTGCACGAAGCGCTCAAACGCTTTCCCGAGCGCGCGACCTTTAACGTGATGGACCCGGATGCGAAGGGGTACTGGAACTTTTTCGGCCGGGTCGATGTCGGCGAGTCGTTTTTCTTCCACGCGCCGGTACCGGCGGGCGCGAGGGAGGACAACTACGACTTTCTCGGCCTCATCCGGCGCGTGGCGGGTTTCCCCGTCAACCTCGAGTTCGACTACGTCGGCTTTTGGGATCTCCGGGTGGCGGTTGCCGACACGTACCAAGTCGGACGCATCCTCATCGCCGGCGATGCGGCGCACAGCCATCCGCCGTACGGCGGTTACGGTCTGAATAGCGGCCTCGAAGACGCGGTCAATCTCGGCTGGAAGCTGGCCGCAACGTTGGATGGGTGGGGCGGTGCCGCGCTGCTCGACTCTTATAGTGAAGAGCGCCGTCCGATTTTCAAAGAAACGGGCGAAGACTTCATCGCCGCCGGCATCAACCAGAGCGCCGCGTGGCTCGAGAAGCACAATCTCGAGCGCGACAAAGCCGACTTCGAGCGCGCGTGGGAAGAACGCAAAGCCAAGGCCGGAACCAACATCCTGAGCTACGAGCCGAACTACGAGGGTTCGCCGGTCATCGACGGGCCGCCGGGCGGCAAGAGCGGCGCGCACGGCACGCACGCCTGGCCGGCGCGGCCGGGACACCACCTCGCGCCACAGCCGTTGTCGTCGGGCAAGAACGTGTATGAAGAACTCGGCTACGGTTTCGCGCTGCTGGCGTTCGGCGCCGACGATGCGGACGTGCGTGCATTCGAGGCCGCGGCAGCGGCGGCCAAGATTCCGTTGACCGTCGTGCGCGACAGCTACGGCGGCGGCCGCGAAGCCTACGAACATCATCTCGTGCTCGTGCGCCCGGATCAGTTCGTGGCCTGGACCGGCGAACACGCCCCGGCCGACGTCGCGGCGCTCTTCGCAAAAGTCACGGGCAGGTGATGCGGGATATTCCGCGTTCGTCCGCCTTAACGCTTATCGCCGGCGCGCTCGCGGCGGCTCGGCCGGCAAGTGCGCAAACCGCGCCGCCGGTCGTTCGCGTGGGAGCGACCGCGATCGACGCCTGCGGCGTCGCTTACTACGGCGTCGAGAACGGCATGTTTCTGAATGCCGGCATCAACGTTCAAGTGACGACGCTGAACAACGGCGCGTCGATCATGGCGGCCGTGTCGTCGGGCGATCTCGACGTCGGCATGACGAACACGCCGCAACTGGCGGTCGCGATCGCGCGTGGGATCCCGTTCCAGATGATCGCTCCCGCATCGCTGTATTCCAAGAAGGACGCCGATCCGAACCTGGTGGTCGCCAAGGACGGGCCGATCAAATCGGCCCGCGATCTCGTCGATGCGACGATCGGCGTTTCGAGTTTAGGCGACTTCAACCAGCTGAGCGTGCTGGGATGGTTCGATGCGAACAAAGTGCCGCACGACCGGGTCAAGTTCGTCGAGCTCAAGTTCGGCGAGATGGGCGCGGCGCTGCAGCGCGGCACCGTTCAGGCCGCCATCCTCACCGAGCCGGCCAAGAGCGACGCGATACGCGCCGGACAGATTCGCGACCTCGCCGACACGTATATATCGATCGCGCCGGAGATCGCGACCATCGTGTGGTTCAGCACGAAACCCTGGGTGCAGAAAAATCCCGACTTGGCGAGAAAACTCGTCGGCGAAATCTACACCATTGCAAAGTGGGCCAACGCGAACCCGCGCGACACCGCCCCCATCCTAGCCAAGGTTGCAAAAATCGACCCCGCCGTCGTTGCGACGCTGTTGCGCCGCATCTACGCGACGACGAACGACCGGCGTTACGTCGAAGCGATCCTTACGCTGGCAGGGCGCTACGGGATGCTGGCGCATCCGCTGACGTTTGAGGACTATAGCGCATATTCGGGATGACGTCGCGCGCGAAGCGTTCGATGTTCGCCATCGTCGCGTCGTGCGATAGCGTTCCGAATTGCACCAGGGCGAGGAAGTGTCCCAGCCCCAGCGTGCGCTCGTATTCGGCGAGGCGGTCCCGGACGGTGGCGGCCGAGCCGCAGATGAACTGACCGCTCTCGATCAGTTGATCGATCGAGCGATCGCCGCCGGTCTGACTCGATTTCGCTTCGAGGAC
>DASYOE010000142.1:0-6147 GCA_036008105.1 Candidatus Lustribacter sp.
CGATGAACGGCGTGATCGGCACGACCGAATTGCTGCTCGACACGCCGCTCACGCCGCAACAGCGCGAACTGGCCGAAACGATCCGCAGCTCGGGTGAGATGCTGCTGGCGGTGATCAACGAGATCCTCGATTTCTCCAAGATCGAAGCCGGCCGGCTCGAGCTCGAACACATCGACGTCGAACTCATCCCGCTCGTCGAGTCGGTGGCCTCGATGGTGGCGCCACAAGCGCGCGCCAAACACCTCGACCTGTTGACGTACGTCGACCCGAACGTGCCGCCGGTCGTGATCGGCGACGCGTTGCGGCTCGGCCAAATTTTGACCAACCTGCTCGGAAATGCGGTGAAGTTCACGCCGACCGGCAGCGTCTCGGTGCTCGTCACACCCGAGCAGGACGACGGCGAACGCGTCACCGTGAAGTTCGCGGTTCGCGATACGGGTATCGGGATCGACCCGACCGTGCGCGCGCAACTGTTCGAACCGTTTCGCCAAGCCGACATGTCCACCACGCGACGTTTCGGCGGCACGGGCTTGGGACTCGCAATCTCCCGTCAGCTCGTGCAGCTGATGAAAGGCACGATCTCGGTCGAAAGCGAGCCCGGCTTCGGCTCGACCTTCTTCTTTACCGTGCCGTTCATCCGGTCGCGCGCGGCGGCGTCGCGACCGGCGCTGACCGATCTGCGCGGTA
This sequence comes from Candidatus Lustribacter sp., assembly GCA_036008105.1. Lineage (GTDB taxonomy): Bacteria > Vulcanimicrobiota > Vulcanimicrobiia > Vulcanimicrobiales > Vulcanimicrobiaceae > Lustribacter. Next base: position 688 of record DASYOE010000142.1, read on the forward strand.
CCCGCGTGCTCGTAGTCGATGACGACGAGCATGCCCAAGAAATCTTTCACCGCACTCTGGAGTCGTGGGGTGTGTACTCCGACGGGGTCGGGGACGGCGACGAGGCGCTGGCCCGCTTGGGTGTCGCCAGCGCGCGCGGCGAGCCGTACGACGCGGTGCTCGTGGATTACAGTCTCGGCGAAGAGGACGGTATCTCGGTCGCCCGCAGCATTCGCGAACAGCCGCCGCTCAAGAACATCCCGCTGCTGATGGTGACCGGACACGACGACAGCGCGCGCGCCCGCATCGCGCGCGCCGCCGGATTTTCCGCCTATTTGGTCAAACCGATCGCCCAGTCGACGCTCTACGACGCGCTCAGCGACGCCGTGCACGCGCGCAGCCGTAACGTCGAACCGATTCCGGCCAGCACCGACATCCCGCCGCGCCAAGAGCGCGTGCTCATCGTCGAAGACAACCAGGTCAATCAACGGCTCGCGATTCGGCAACTGCAGCGGCTGGGCTTCAACGCCGTAGCGGTCGCCAACGGGCGCGAAGCCGTCGACGCGCAATCGCACGAGGGCTTCGATTTGATCTTCATGGACGTGCAGATGCCGGTGATGGACGGCTACGAAGCGTCAGCCGAAATCCGGCGCCACGAGATCCGCACCCGCCGTCACGTACCGATCGTGGCGATGACCGCCAACGCCCTCAACGAAGACCGCGATTCGTGCCTAGCCGCCGGCATGGACGACTACGTCTCCAAGCCGGTCTCCCTGGCCAGCCTCCGCATCGTCATCGAACGCTGGCTACCCCAGCGAGAGGCACTAGCCTAGCCTTTTACGGCGGGGATGGAATCGGGAACGGGAACGGCCCGGCATCGGTCGCAGCGGCGGCGTCGGGCGGAAGAACGACGACATCGGACGGGTCGTTGTAGCGAAACGTCATCGTAAGCGAAGCGGTTTTGCATTCGTGCCTCAAATACGTCTGCTTGTCATACGTGCACGTCATCGTCATTGCCGGCGCCGGTGGTACGCCCGGGACGGCGACCGTCGGTGTTTGCATTTCGAACACCCCATAGGAGCGGCCATCTTCCACGACATCCGGGTCGAGCGTCACTTGGGTCGTATCCGTGAAGGTGCGCAGCGTGCTGACCATCGAGTCGAGCGAGGGAATGGAATGCTTTTGCCACGGCCCGTTTGCGATGCGCATGTATATGAATCCATCGGCGACGTACATTTCCATCGCCATCGGCCCGCTTGCCATCTGCATGTGCTCGCGCAGCGGTTTGGTAAGCACGGTGAAGACGGAGCTCACCCCCATCGTCGACATCTGCGTTTGCACCGAATGCACGTTTGCATCCGCCGCTTTCATCATGGCCTTCAGCGTCGCGACGTCAGTGCTGTCAGCGGCCGCAGCCGGAATGGCGGCCAGGCCGGCGACGATTGCTGCGAGCGCCACACCCAAGAAACGCCTCATGCAAACATCCCTACAGAAGAGTTACTTTTCCGTTTCGGGTTCCGGTGGGGCCGACTCTTCGGCGAGGACAAAGAAATCGTCGAGGATCTCTTGCGCCAAGTCGTCGTCGTCGAGGAGCGTGCCGGCATCGTCGGTGACGACGAACTCGTCGGCCTTCTCGCTGTAACAGACCGCGTACGCGTTCTTCTCGTCGTCCTCGACCAGACCCACGACCTCGAACTCCAGCGACTGGCCGTCGTTGGTTTCGATGACGAGGATGTCGCGCAGCTCCAGCGGTCCGCCCTCGCCGCCCTCACCGGTACCGTTCCCGGTGCCGTTCGAACCTTCGATGATGACTCTCCTAATTAGTGGAGGTAGCGCTCCACGTTCGCGTTGTGCTCCTCGAGCGTCTGCGCGAACGCGTGATGTCCGTTACCCTTGTAAACATAGTAAAGATATTTTGAGCGGACCGGGCTGAACGCCGCGTCGATCGATGCTTTGCCGGGATTGGCGATCGGCGTCGGCGGCAGACCGGTGTAACGATAGGTATTGTACGGGGAGTCGATCTCGAGATCGCGGCGCGTGATCACCGCATGGTGTTCCGGGAAAATATACTCGATCGTTGCGTCGACCTGGAGCGGCATTCCCGCCCGCAAGCGGTTGTAGTAGACCCCGGCCATCAGCGCCCGCTCGTCGTCCGCCTGGGCCTCACGTTCGATTAAACTGGCGACCGTGATGACTTGCGGAACGTTGAGGCCGAGCGCCCGTGCCTTGGACGCCGCCTTCTCCGGCAGTTCGCGAAAGAACTGGTCGGTGAGGATCTGCGCGATTCCCGCCGGCCGGGCGCCGGTCGGAACCAAGTAGGTGCTCGGAAACAGGAAACCCTCGAGCGAACGGGTCCGCACGCCGTCGACGACCAGATGCGCGTGGGCGGCATACCGGTCGAAGGCCGCAGCGCTACCCAGCGAACGCTCCGCCAGCCGCGCACCCATCTGCCGCGCCGTGAAGCCTTCGGGGAACGTCACCCACAGCGCGTCGACGGCACCGGACACCAGGCGCCGCAACACCTCGTCGCTCGTCTGGTGGGCCGGAAAGCGGAACTGGCCGGATTGGATGTCGGCCTCGTCGTTGCGCAACCGCGCCAGCAACCGGAACGCCGTCGGATGCGCCAAGATGCCGGCCGATTCGAGGCCGGCCACGACATCCCCGAACGACGCGCCGCGCGGCACCACGAACTCGGCCGGTGCCTCCGGCCGCGAGCGGTCGAAGTAGACGGCGTCGCGGAACCACAGCCCGGCGGCCGCGACGATCACACCGGCGGCGACGAGGATCGCGATCGCCGTGTTGAGGAGCGCGTGAACCGGTTTCACGCGCGAGCGCGGGCCAAGTACGTTTCGAGGATCATTGCGGCGGCCAACTTGTCGACGACGGTCTTGCGCTTCGCACGCGAGACGTCGGCGCCGATCAGCGATTTCTGTACGGCCGCCGTCGTCAGCCGCTCGTCGATGCGTTCGATGCGGCCGTCGAACGCGCGCGCGAGATGGGCAACGAATGCATCGATGTTGTCCGCAGCGATGCCGCGCTTGCCGCCCATCGTCAAGGGATCGCCGACGACGATCGTGCGCGCGTTCCGTTCGCGCGCGATCGCCACGATGGCGCCGACGTCGTCGCGCACGTTGGTGCGTTCGATCGTGTCGTGCGGAAACGCGAACGTGCCCTGCGGATCGCTTACCGCGACCCCGATGCGGCGCGAACCGACGTCGAGCGCGACCACGCTACCGTCGACGGCCATCAGGGCGCGAACGCGTCCAGGAACGCGCGCGATTTGGGCCGGCGGCCCAAGTGGAACGTGACCAGATCGTCGACGGCGCGCGCGACCTTGGGCGTCGCGGTGATCGAGGCCCGCAGGCCGGAGGCGCGCGGCGCGCCGAGGGCGCGAAAGTTCTCCACGTCGGCGGTATCGAGCGCATGCATGTCGCCCCGCGCACCGTAGCAGCCATTGCAACCGAGTCCGCCGGCGTCGATGTCGACCCACGCGCCGCGGTCGTCGAACGGGCCGCCGCACCGAATGCACGTATCGTCCGGCGGTGCCAGCCCGAGCGCGTGCAGCAGGCGCAGTTGGAAGCGCGGCACGAGCGCGGCCGGCTCGCTCGATGCGGCGAGCGCGGCCGAGGCGTTGGAGAGCAGATCGTAGATCTCGTCGAGCGGCAGCTCGGGTTCGCAAAACATGTCGACGATCTCGGCCATCAGCGAGGCGGCCGCGAGCGAGCGCGGCTCGGTGAACGCCATCCAGTGCGAACGCAGGGTGACGGCCGAGGTGATGATGTCGAGCGAGCGGCCGCGATGCAGCGTCATCGTCGACTCGGTCAACAGCTCGAGGCGTCCGCCCAGCGTGCTCTTCGTTCGCCGCACGCCCTTGCCGACGGCGTCGACCTTGCCCGAGCTGCGCGTGAAGAGCGTGAAGATCTTATCCGCTTCGCCGAGATTGCGTGACCGCAGCACGATCGCGTCGGTCGTGTACGTCCGTTCGATCAGGCGATCCCTCGCGCTGTATCGAGCGCGGCCCCATCGAACGCGTCGGGCAGCAAGTCGCCCAGCGTCGTGTCGCTCCAGCCGCCGTCGGCTCGCGCGTACGTCACCGGCACGTCCGGCGCACCGAACTCGGCTAGCACTTGGCGGCACGCACCGCACGGCGTCGTCGTGATCCCATCGGGCCCGCTGACCGCGACCGCCGCCAGCCGCCGCGCGCCGGCCAGCACCGCGGCAAAGACGGCCGTGCGTTCGGCACAGATCGTCAGCCCGTAGGATGCGTTCTCGACGTTCGCGCCGCTGAAGCGACGTCCGTCCGTCGTCTCTACCGCCGCGCCGACCGCGAACGTCGAATACGGCGCATACGCGTCGGCGCGAGCCGCCCGGGCGGCCGCCCGAAGCTCACTCAGATTCGCCGGCATGCGCCTTCCCATTGGTGAAAATGCGCACGGCCAGGATCCGCCGGCCGCGCGTGCGGTCGACGCGCAAGCGCACGCCGTCGCCGGTGGAGACTTCCTCGCCTTCGTGCGGCAAGTGGCCGATGAGACCGACCGTGTACCCGCCGATCGTTTCAAAGTCTTCGTGCGGCAGGGTCAGACCCAACGCCGCGTTGACGTCTTCGATGTTCGTCCCGGCTTCGACGATTGTTTCATCGTCGCTGATCTTGCGAATGGGCTCTTCTTCGCCCTCATCGTGCTCGTCGCGAATCTCGCCGACGATCTCTTCGAGCAAATCTTCCATCGTGACGAGGCCCGCGGTTCCGCCGTACTCGTCGACGACGATCGCCAGCGAATACTTGCCGCGCTGCATCTCCCGCAGCAGTTCCGAGATGCGCTTGCTCTCGGGAACGTGCGCCACCAGGCGCATCAGCCGGCGCAGCGAGGTGGTGGCGATCGTGCCGTTCGCGAGCGCGACCAGCAACTCGCGATCGTGGACGACGCCGATGACGTTGTCGATCGTCTCTTCGAACACCGGGAGCTTCGAGTAGCCGTCGGCGATGACCAGGTCGAGCGCGCGCTTGGGCGTCGCCGTTACCGGCACGGCGATCATGTCGGTGCGCGGCGTCATCACCTCGCGTACGATCGTGTCGCCGAATTCAATGATCGAATGGATCAGCTCGCGTTCGCCCTCTTCGAGCACCTTCTGCTCGACGCCGACGTCGACCAGCGTCTTGATGTCGTCTTCGGTCACGTACGGGCCGTGCGGCGTCGAGCCCCCGAAGAGGCGCACGATCAGGTTGGTGGTCCCGAGCAGGGCCGTGGTGAGCGGCGCCAAGAGCCAGGTGAAGAACCGCAACGGCCCCGCTAGCCGCAACGCAGCTTTGCTGCTGTTCGATACCGCCAGCGTCTTGGGCAAGATCTCGCCGAAGATCAGCAGCACGATCGTGGTCAGCAGCGTCGACCACAGCGGCGCCTGCGGTATGCCGAGCTTGACGAACAGATAGGTCGCAAAGCCGCTGGTCGCCAGCAACACGAAGGTGTTGGCGATTAAGATCGT
>DASYOE010000143.1:0-6031 GCA_036008105.1 Candidatus Lustribacter sp.
GCCGTGCTCGAGACGCTCGACAACGGCAAGCCGATCAAGGAATCGCGCGACTTCGACGTGCCGATGTCGGCCGCCCACTTCTTCTACTACGCCGGCTGGGCCGACAAGCTCGCCTACGCTGCGCGCGGCGGGCAGGTGCCACGTTCGCGCGGCGTGGTCGGCGCGATCGTGCCGTGGAACTTCCCGCTCTTGATGGCGGCGTGGAAAATTGCGCCGGCCTTGGCGGCGGGCAACACGATCGTGCTCAAACCCGCCGAGACGACGCCGCTATCGGCCCTGCGTTTGGCGGAAATCTGCGCCGACGCGGACCTGCCGCCGGGCGTGCTCAACATCGTGACCGGCGACGGCGTCACCGGTGCCGCGCTAGCGGTTCACCCCGGGCTCGACAAGATCGCGTTTACCGGCTCGACTGAGGTCGGCAAAGCGATCCAGCGCAGCCGGGCCGGCTCGCGCATTCCGATCACGCTCGAACTCGGCGGGAAAGCGGCGAACATCGTCTTTGCCGATGCGCCGCTCGACGAAGCGATCGAGGGCATCGTCAGCGGAATCTACTTCAACCAGGGTCACGTCTGTTGCGCCGGCTCGCGATTGCTCGTGCAAGAGTCGATCCACGACGAAGTCGTCGGGCGCTTGAAAGAGCGCATCGAAACGCTGCGCGTCGGCGACCCGCTCGACAAAAATACCGACATCGGCGCGATCAACTCGCCCGCCCAGCTCGAGCGGATCAACGAACTCGTCGCGAGCGGCATCGCCGAAGGCGCGACCTACCATCGGCAAAGCGCGACGCTGCCGGAGAACGGCTGCTTCTTCCCGGCCTCGTTCTTCACCGGAGTCGGCCCCGGCATGCGCATCGCGCGCGAAGAGATCTTCGGACCGGTCCTCTCGATCCTCACCTTCCGCACGGCCGACGAGGCGATCGAGAAAGCGAACAACACGCGCTACGGCCTCAGCGCCGGCGTCTGGACCGACAAAGGCTCGAAGAGCATGTACGTCGCGGGCAAACTCAAAGCCGGCGTCGTGTGGTGCTCGACCTTCAACAAGTTCGATCCCAGTTCGCCGTTCGGCGGCTACCGTGAATCCGGTTTCGGACGCGAAGGCGGACTCGAAGGTCTGCGACCGTATCTCGAGATCGATCCGTAACGATGCGCACATCCTTGCACGTTCCGGAGAACCTGCTCCAACTCTACGTCGAGAATAGTCCGCTCGCGCTGATTCAATTCGGCAGCGACCTGCGCATCACGGCTTGGTCCGAGCGCGCGACCGCGATGTTCGGCTGGACCGAAGACGAGGTGCGCGGTAAAACGCTCGACGAGTTCGGGTTCGTCTACGAAGACGACCGCGCCGGCGTCGCGGCGCTGTTCGTCGAACTCGCCAACGGCCCGGTCAACTGGAAGGCGCACACCAACCGCAACCTGCGCAAGGACGGCGAACTCGTCTGGTGCCGCTGGTTCAACGCCTACCTCGTCTCGGAACGGTTCACCGGTTTCGTCTCCTTGGCCGAGGACATCACCGAGACGACGCTCGCGCGTGAGGCGGCGTCGGCGAGCGAGGAGCGCTTGCGGGCGCTCTTCGAAGCGACGCCGGATGCGCTGACGTTCTTCGATGCGCGCGGCCGGATCACCGATTCGAATCCGGCCGCGGAACGGCTGATGGGCGTTCCGCGCACCGAACTCAACGCGCATCCGTTCACCGACTTCATCCTGCCGGAAGACTTGACGTTCGCGGGCGAACTGTTCGCCCGCGCGCTGACCGAAACCGTGTCGGCCGAACTCACCGTCAAGCGACTCGACGGAACGACGTTCCCGGTCGAGCTCGTCGCGGGGCCACTGCGCGAAGGCGGGGCGGTGACCGGCGTGTACTGCTCGGCACGCGACATCACCGAACGCAACGAAGCCTTGGCGCAAGTCGAGGCGAGCGAAGAGCGCTTCCGCTCGATCTTCGACAACAACCCCGATCCGATGGTCGCGTTCGACGCCTCCGGCACGGTCACCCGAGCGAACGGTGCCGCCGGCCGGGTGCTCGAGATCGATCCCGAGTCGCTGGTCGGTAAAACCCTCGGCGACATCGCGACCGACGGCGACCTGACGGCTGCCCTCGCCTGCTTCAATCGCGCGCTGGCCGGGATGGCCGGCGGGGTCGAACTCCACGTGCGCCACGCGCGCGAGCACTCGCTGCCGGCGTTCGTGACGATGATTCCGATCCGGTTTCGCGGACGCGCCGCGGGCGTCGACCTGCACGTGCGCGACCTGCGCGCCGCGATCGCGCAGCAACGCCAGATCGCCGCCCACGGCGAACGCATTCGCGACCTCTACATGAGCGCCGCGGCGGCAAGCGAAAACGCCGAGCAGCAGATCAAAGCGACGATCGAGTCGGGCTGCCGCATCCTCGGCGTCTCGGCCGGCGCGCTCTACGAGACCGCCGGCGACACCCCGATCGAGTCATACGGTGAGCCGCTCGGCCCGGGCCTCGCCCGGCTGGCGCTGACCTCGGACCGCGGCGCGGTGACGATCGACGATCTGCGCAGCGTGCCGGAATTGAAGGACGAGCCCGACGCGGCACCGTTCGTCGCGTTCATCGGCACGCCGATCGACGTCAGCGGCGCGCGCTACGGCTGCTTGTGCTTCGCCGATCGCCGGCGTCGCCGAACGCCGTTCGACGACGTCGACCGCGATCTCGTGCAGTTGATGGGCGCGCTCATAAGCTCCGCCATCGAACGCGGGCGCTCGCGGGCGCGGCTGCAGACGCTCGCCTACAGCGACACGGTGACGGCGCTGCCGAATCGGGCCTGGCTCGTCGATCATCTGCGCGCGCTGCTCGAGGAAGCCCGGCGCACCGAAACGTCGGTCGGCGTGCTGTTCCTTGACCTCGACCGCTTTAAGGACATCAACGACACGCTCGGACACGATACCGGCGACCGTTTGCTGCGCATCGTCGGCGAGCGGCTGGAGCGCGCGATCCGAACCGACGATGTCGTCGCTCGCATGGGCGGCGACGAGTTCGTCGTACTGGCCGGCGGCAGCCCGGACATGCAAGCACTCGGCGGCCTCGCCGAACGCATCGTCGCAACGGTCGAGGAGCCGATCCAAGTCGACAGTTCGGAACTATTCGTGACAACCAGCATCGGCATCGCATCGTTCCCGGCCGACGGCGGCGATGCCGAAACGCTCGTCAAACATGCCGACGTCGCGATGTACCGCGCCAAAGACCGCGGCCGCAACACCTATCAGTTCTTCACGCCGGCGCTCAACGCAACGCTGCACACGCGCCTCTCGCAAGAGAAGTCGCTGCGCAAGGCGCTCGACAACGGCGAGTTCGTCGTCTACTACCAGCCGCAACACGATTTGATCAGCGGGAACCTGACGGCGGTCGAAGCGCTGGTGCGCTGGAACCATCCGCGCTCGGGGCTCGTGTTGCCCGGGCAGTTCATCCCGAACGCCGAGCTGAGCGGGCTGATCGTCGCGCTCGGCGACTTCATCCTCGAAAGCGCGTGCACGGACATCAGCGCGCTGCGCAAAACGATCGCGCCGAATCTGCGCCTGGCCGTCAACCTCAGCGCGCGGCAGTTCCACCAGCAGCGTTTGGCCGCGAAGGTCCGCGGCTACGTGGAACGGACCGGCCTCGATCCGACCGCGCTCGAACTCGAGATCACCGAGTCGGTCGCGATGAACGACGCCGCGCTCACCGTCAGCATCATGCGCGACATCGGCGCCGAGGGCATGAGCCTGGCGGTCGACGACTTCGGCACCGGCTATTCCTCGCTCGGCTACCTGCGCCGCTTCCCGCTCGATTCGATCAAGATCGACCGCTCGTTCGTCACCGATCTGGCCCAAGAGCCCGACGATGCGACGATCGTGCGGACCGTCATCGCGATGGCGCACTCACTCGACCTCGAGGTCATCGCCGAGGGCGTCGAAACGGCCGAGCAACTGGCCTTCTTGCGGACCGAGCGCTGCGACCGCGTCCAGGGCTTCTACTTCTCCCAGGCCGTGCCGCTGGAGACCCTCGAGTCCTACATTATCCGTGGAACGGAAGCGACCGCCGCCGGGTAACAGAGAACGTGGAAACCGTCAGTCTGTCGCTCGACCGGGCCGCCCTGGTCGACCGCTTCCGCGCCGGCCGGGCGCGCAGCGCCGCCCTCTTCGCTTCGATCGCGCCCTCGGCATATTACGACGCCCCGATCCCGCTGCGCCATCCGTTCGTCTTCTACGACGGCCACCTGCCGGCGTTCGCCTTTCTCGTGCTGCACGAGCGCGCGCTCCACGGCGCCCCGGTCGACGAGCGGCTCGAAAAGCTCTTCGAACGCGGGATCGATCCGAGTTCGATCGACGCCGCGAGCCGCCACCGGCGCAACGACTGGCCCGACCGTAGCGACGTGCGGCGCTTCGGCGAAGCCTGCGATGCCGCGGTAATCGACGACATCGCGCACGCCACGCTCGACGATCCGTCCAATCCGCTGCTCGTGGGTGCGGAAGCGCTCTTCAACATCCTCGAGCACGAGCCGATGCACCACGAAACGCTGTCATACATCATCAATCGCCTGCCGCTCGACGCCAAGCGCGGGCCGGCGATCGAGGTGCGCGACCTCCTGCCGAAACCGCGCGCGCCGATCGCGATCGCGGCCGGCAGCGCAACGCTCGGCCTGCGGCGCGGTGAGGCGTTCGGCTGGGACAACGAATTCGAAGAACACGTCGTGGACGTCGCGGCTTTCGGCGTCGACGCCTACGACGTGACGAACGGCGACTACCTGGCGTTCGTGCGCGACGGCGCCGCGCCGCCGCCGTTCTGGTTCGAACGCGACGGTCAATGGTGGCTCAGCTGTACGTACGGCGAGATCCCGTTGCCGCTCAGTTGGCCGGTCTATGCGAGTCACGACGCCGCCGAAGCCTTCGCGGCGTGGTCCGGCGCGCGGCTCCCGACCGAAGCTGAATATCACCGCGCCGCGTTCGGCACGCCGGCCGGTGACGAACGCGCGTTTCCCTGGGGTTCGCTCGCACCGGCAGCGCAGCACGGGAATTTCGACTTTCGGCGATTCGATCCCGAGCCGGCCGGCAGTTCGCCGGCCGGTGCGAGCGCGTGGGGCGTTGAGGACCTCATCGGCAACGGATGGGAGTGGACCTCGACGCCGTTTGCGCCGTTCGACGGCTTCGTTCCGATGGCATCATATCCGCAGTACTCGGCCGACTTTTTCGACGGCCGGCACTACGTGATGAAGGGCGCCTCCCCGGTCACCGCGACCGCCCTGATCCGGCGCAGCTTCCGCAACTGGTTCTTCGCCGACTATCCGTACATGTACGCGACGTTCCGCCGCGTGTACGACTAGCGGAGGTTAGGCGAGGGCCTGCGGCGCGAGAATCGAAAGCGCGCAGCATGTCCACCACGTCGACCATCATCTACACGCTCACCGACGAGGCGCCGGCACTGGCGACGCGCTCGCTCTTGCCGATTGTCCAAGCTTTCTCCGGCGCCGCCGGAATCGCGCTCGAAACGCGCGACATCTCGCTGGCGGGCCGCATCCTGGCGGTCTTCCCCGAAGCGCTCACGCCGGCCCAGCGGCAATCGGATGACCTCGCCTATCTCGGCGAGCTGGCGACGACGCCCGAAGCCAACATCATCAAGCTGCCCAACATCAGCGCCTCGACGCCGCAGATAAAAGCCGCGATCAAAGAATTGCAGAGCCAGGGCTACGCGCTGCCGGAGTACCCGGACGAGCCGAAGACGGCCGCCGAGAAAGACGTCCGCGCACGCTATAATAAGGTCAGCGGCAGCGCGGTCAACCCGGTTCTGCGCGAAGGGAACTCCGATCGCCGCGCGCCGTTGTCGGTGAAGAGCTACGCCCGGAAACATCCGCACAAGATGGGCGCGTGGACGGCCGATTCCAAGTCGCACGTCGCGCACATGGACGGCGGCGACTTTTTCGGTAGCGAGAAATCGGTGGTCATCGAGCGGGCCGGCAACGTGAAGATCGAGCTGACGGCGGCCGGCGGCACGAAGACCGTCCTGAAAGAAAAGACCCCAGTGCTGGCGGGCGAGG
>DASYOE010000144.1:0-2157 GCA_036008105.1 Candidatus Lustribacter sp.
GGCATCGGCGCGATGGGCCCGTACAATCACGCCAACGCGACGATCGGCCGCGCCTACGGGCTACTTTCGCAAAATCTCCAGGGCGGCTCGGTTCCGGGCGAGACGTTCATGGGTTCGCAAGGCAACAACTACGCTTATAACAGCCTGACGTTCGCCGAGAACGAGGAGCGCAGTCCATGGGAGCCGCTGCACGTGCAGAAGGGCTTCAAACCCACCGACAGCGTCGTAAGCATCTTTTATGGCTGCCGCTCGACCGGATTCTGTCTCGGCTTGCGCGAGAAACACTGGCGCGAACACGTGCGCGACATGCTCAAGGGCGTCGACTCGAACACGCCGCCGGTGCTGTTGCTCGATCCGATCACGGCCCAGCAGTTCATCGATCGCGCGGGCTTCGTGAAGAAGGCCGACCTGATTCGTTGGGTCCACGAGACCGCGACGCGTCCGGCCGGGGAGTACTGGGATCTGCAACTGGTGCAGAACTACGTCTATCCGTGGGCGACGTTCGGCCGCGAACCGGAAGCGACGATGCTCAAGGCCGCCGCCGACGAACCGCTCCGCATCTTCAAGGAAGACGGCATCAACGTGGTCGTGGTCGGCGGTGAAACGAACGGCTACTGGCGCATCATGGGCGCCACTTACCGCACGTCTATTTCCGTCGACGACTGGAGATAACGGAAGGCGGCAACGGCCGCCGTCGCGCCGTCGCCGGCCGCGGCCGCTAGCAGCCGTACCGATTGCGCGCGGATGTCGCCGGCGGCGAAGACGCCGTCCAGCGACGTGCGCATCATCAGATCGGTCGTGATGTGCCCGGCCGGATCGAGCGCGACGAGGCTGCCGAGGAACGCCGTGTTCGGTTCCAGGCCGACGAACACGAACACGCCGCCGCACGGCTCCTCACGCACCTCGCCGCCGGTGAGGTCGCGCGTGCGCACCGCCGAGACGGCGCCGTTGCCGAGAATCGCTTCGACGCTGGTCGCGGGCAGAAATCCGATCGTATCGATGCTCCGGGCGCGTTCGACCAGCACGTGCTGCGCGCCGAGCGCCGGTCGCCGGTGCACGACGGTGACCTGCGATGCGAATTCGGCCAGCACGAGCGCTTCGTCGAGCGCCGCGTCGCCGCCGCCGATTACCATCACGCGCTGACCGCGAAAAAACGGGCCGTCGCACGACGCGCAATGCGATACGCCGTGCCCGAGCAGCTCGGCCTCGCCCGGTATGCCGAGGTTGCGCAGCGCCGAGCCGGCGGCGACGATCAGCGCGGGCGCGCGCAGCGTCTCGCCGGCGCACGTGACCACGCGCTGCCGTCCGTCGAGTGCGAGCGACTCGACCGTATCGAGCACGAACTCGGCGCCCACGGCATCGGCTTGCTCGTGCAGCAGCGGTCCAAGTTCGATCCCGGCGATGCCTTGCGGAAACCCCGGCATGTTGTCGATGCGCGTCGCGTTGATGATCTGCCCGCCGGGTCCGAGTTGCTCGACGACGGCAACGCGCAGCCCGAGCCGGCCGGCGCACATGGCGGCGGTGGCGCCGGCGATCCCGGCCCCGATGACGATCAGATCGAAATCGCGCACGTTCTACTTCAGCGGTTTGCCGCCCGGTTCGCTCGAGGGGACCCAGGTTTTCTTCGCCGGATCCCAGCGGCAGATCACGACCGCGCTGAGGCCGATGCCGCGCTGGCTCCCGTCGGTGAAGTCGTAGTAGCCGTCGGAGCCGGGGAAGTGTTTCAGGCTTTCGATGTAATCGAGAACTTGTTTCGGACTGGCGTTCGTGCCGACGTGTTTCAGCGCGTCGATGATGATCAGCGTCGGATCCCACGACTGGCTGTTGCCGACGTCGGGATCGAGTCCTTGCGCGTTGTACGCTTTGTAGAAGAGCTGCTGCGCGTCGCGCACGGGGCCCTTCGGCGTGACGTCGCGAGCGATAAAACCGGGAGCCACGAAGTAGATCTCGCGCGGCAGGATCGTGGTGTACTGATCCATCTGCGCGTGGATGACGTTGCCCAAGCTCGACATCATCGGCAGGTCGTCCAGCCCCGCATCCTTGACCGCGCGCAACACGGTCGCGGTCGACGTTCCGACGGTCGCGTCGATGATCACGTCGGGGTTGAGGGCCTTCATCTTGGCGATCTGCGCGGCGACGCTGGTGTCGCTCGGCGCA
>DASYOE010000145.1:0-9190 GCA_036008105.1 Candidatus Lustribacter sp.
AAATCGCGCGACTAGTCAGTCGGGACCGTTTTCGTCGCTTATTTGCCGAGAATATTGCTCACGGCGGCGATGACTTGTGGCCGCAGCGACGTGTAGAACGTGTACGTGTGCTGGTCGAGATAATCGACGCCTGGCTTGGGAATCATATACGCCGGCACGAGTGAACGGTCGGCGTCTTTGCGCCGGCTCGGGTCCAGCGTCGCAGCGCTCATGCGGTTCTGGCCCTCGCGCGTGCCGAACCAGTTGATAAACGCCGCGCCGGCATTCGGATGCGGACAGTTCTTCACCAGCTTCACCGTCCCGTTACTCGCGGAGACGTAGCCTGGAAGATCGCGCGGGGACACAACGTCGAGCGGGAACCCCTGCTTCTTGAATTCCTCGATCTCATACGGGAACGTGCCGAACCCAAGGAGATGCGTTCCGCGCGCGACCGCCTCCACGACACCGCGCGAGGTCGGGATGAACGAAACGTTTTGTCCCTTATAGAGCTTGGTAAAATAATCCAATTGCAAGCGGTACAGTACGTTGGAAGCGAAGCCGGCGCCGGAACCGGAGGCGTATGGCGACGAGATGATCTTGCCCGTATATTCGGGCCGCAGCAAATCCCCCGACGTCTTGAGCGCCGTCAAAGAAACGTTTTTGGTGTTGATCAGGACGCCGCCGTACACCGAAGACACGGTGCGAAATAAGAGCACGCCCTGCTCGTCCGTGAACAACAGCCGGTCGTCGGCCCATTTGTTACGATCCGTGACCTCGGGAATGCACAAAATCGGCCGGACCGGCGCGAGCAATCCCTTGGGAACGATTTGCAAGAGCTCGGACGAGCCCCCGACCAGGACGTCGATCGTCGGTTTCCCCGCCGTGCCCTCACGGTCGACGCGCGCGTCGAGAATGTTGGGCTCCAACCCCTCGTACGAGACGCTAATGCCGGTGGCGCGCTGGAATCCGTCAGCAAGCGCCGCGCGAATGCCCGGGTCCGCGGGTCCCGCAACATCAACGGTCCCTTCCTTGCGCGCTGCCGCCAGGAGTTGCGGCCAGGTGAGCGTTGCTCCGGAAGCATGTCCCGGCATGCCTGCAAGCCCCAATGCCGCGCCTGCGGCCGTGCCGACGAAGTCCGATCGTTTCATGATGCGCTCCCTTCTGAAAATGCAAGACTGCGGAACCCGCTTTGCCGCACGATGGCCGTGATGAGTAAAGCAATGGCACTCAAGATGACTCCGATGACCGACGCTTCCTCGAAGCGGCCGGCGTTCGCGTACTCCAACAGGAGCAACGAAAGCGGTCGCGCGTGCGCGCCGGCGAGGAGCACGATCGTGCTCATGTCACGCAGCGCGCTCATCAGCGTCACGAGGAAGATGCTGACCAGCATCGGTGTGGCGAGCGGCAGCATGACCCGGCGGAACGTCGTCCACCAGCGCGCGCCGCACGTGGTCGACGCATATTCCAGCTCGACCGAAATCTGGGCGAACGACGTCCGCAGCATCTGCGTGCCGAGGGGCATGTTCGCCACGATCAGCCCCAAGATGAGGGCGCCGAGCCCCCCGTAAATGATGCTGAGGAACGGCACGTCGAGGATCAGTTGAAGCAGCGACATTCCGAGCAGCACGCCGGGCACCGCCCAGGGCAGCCAGACGAATGCCGCCAGCGCCGTGCGTCCGGGCAGACGCGTACGGACCAGCACGTAGCCGAGCAGCGCGTAGCATGCGGTTCCCAACGCGGCGACGCTCAGGCCGACGATCAGCGAGTTGCGCAGGCTCGAGAGAAAGGTTTCGTCGTTGAGGACGCCGAGCCAGTGTGCCGCCGTGAAGGCGTTCGCGATGAAGAAGAACCCGAATAGCGTCATGAACGATCCCAGCACGAGCAGCACCAACGGAACGAAGATGCCGACCCCGATGTAGGCGATGCAGGCGCCGCTTACGAGCCAGCGCCAGCGGCCCAGCCGTACCTGCGTGAAGCTGACGCCGCGGCCGGAGAGCGTCGCGAATAGCCGCCGCGAGGTGAACCGCTGGTAAAACACGGTGAGCACGAACAGGATCACCAGCATCAAGGTGCTCAGGGCGATGGCTTGCTGAAATTGCGGTGGATCGTGCCCGATCAAGTCGTAGATGCGCGTTGAGTAGACGTAGATGTTGGCCGGGATGCCGAGCACTTGCTCGACCTCGAAAGCCTCGAGCCCGCGAATGAATCCCGCCAGTAGCGCGGTGACGAGCGCCGGCGCGAGGATCGGCACCACGATGCGGCGCAGGGTTTGCAGCGTGTTCGAGCCGCAGACGTTGGCGGACAGCTCGAGCGATGCGTCGAGCTGGCGCAGGGCGGGCGCGAGCAAAATCGTCATCACCGGAATCGTCGTGAGCGTGAGGTGCACCCAGATGATGCCGCCGATCGATTGGGCACTGAACAGCGGCCCATGCACGAACGGCAGTTTTTCGAGCGCCAGATTCACGAGGCCGTAGTTCTTGTCGAGCAGCAAGATCCAGCCGACGGCGACCGGCAACGCGGGGAGAAAATAGGCCACCCACAGCGAGAACTCGATGAAGCCTTTAGCCGGGATGTCGGCGCGCACGAGGCACCACGCCACGAGGAACCCGAGCAAAAGGCCGACGGGCACGCGAAGCGTGAGCAGCAGCGTGTAGCCGAGCGCGGACATGCTGCGCGGGCTCGTGAACAGGGAACCCCACGCATCGAAGCCCCAGCGCCAGGGATCCCCGGGCGCGGCGCTATCGAAGCTCGCGATCGCGATCAACAAAATCGGCACAACGGTGAAGAAGCCGACCGCTACCAGCAGGATCGTTCCCAGTGCGAACCGGCCGGCGGAACGGCCGGTCATCGCGTTCAGCGCGGCCATACGCGAATCGATGAACGCGCGACGTGCAGCACGAGCGTCGCGCCAGGATCGAGCGCCGCGGACCGCGGCAGGTGCACTGCGACGGGCGCGCCGCCGACCAGCAACTCGCACTCGACCTTATCGCCGAGAAAGCGCACGTCTCGGACCACGGTTGTGATCGCTTCCCATGCGCCGCTCGCCTCCGCCGGCGGCGCTCCGACGTGCATATCCTCGACGCGAATCGAGGCGTGCACGGCGCCGACGCGTGCACCGGCCGGATCGTTTACCGTAAACGTGGTGCCGTCGCCGCAGCGGACCACCGTGCCGCTCGCCGCGGACTCCAGCATGCCGTCGATGAGCACCGAGCGCCCGAAAAAGTTTTGCACGAAGAGGTCGCTTGGCGCGTCGTACACCTCCGCCGGCCCGCCGACTTGCACGATCCGGCCGGCGTGCATCACCGCGATGCGGTCGGAGAGGCTGAGCGCTTCGACCTGGTCGTGAGTGACGTATAAAATCGTCAAGCCGAGTTCGCGCTGGATCCGGCGCAACTCCAGTCGCAGTTCGTCGCGCAAACGGGCGTCCAGATTGCTCAGCGGTTCGTCGAGCAGCAGTAAGCGCGGGTTGTACACGAGCGCCCGGGCGAGCGCGACGCGTTGCTGTTGGCCGCCGCTGAGCGACGTCGCAGCGCGATTCTCGAAGCCGCCGAGGTTCACGAGCTTCAACACCGCGGCAACGCGCTCCGCGATCTGCGCCTTCGGCACGTGCCGCACGTCGAGCGGGTAGCCGACATTTTGGGCGACCGACATGTGCGGCCAGATGGCGTAGGATTGGAAGACCAAGCCAATGTCACGGCGGTCGGCCGGCACGAACGTACCGGTCGTCGTCGATGCGACGACCTCGCCGCCGAGGCGAATTTCGCCGCCGTCGGGCTCTTCGATCCCGGCGATCATGCGCAGGGTCGTGCTCTTGCCGCAGCCGCTCGGCCCAAGGAGCGAGAGAATTTCGCCCCGCTCGAGCCGGAATGAGAGCCCGTCGACCACCGTCGCGCCGTGAAAGCACTTCGTCAGGCCGTCGACTTGGAGGACGGGCTCGCCGCCGGTCACGGCAGATTGAAAAGCCGCTTAGCGTTGTCGAGGAGAATCTTCTGCCGCACCTCCGGCTTGAACGGTAGTTGCTCGAACTCCGCGAGCCAGCGTTCGGGCGTGATTGCCGGCCAATCGGACCCGAACAACACGCGATCGGAGATCAGCGAGTTGGCCCAGTGCATCACGCTCGGCGGCCAGTATTTGGGAGCCCAGCCGGACAGATCGACCCAGTAGTTGGACTTGTGCTGGCAGACGGCCAAACTTTCTTCGGCCCATGGCCACGACGGGTGCGCCCCGATGATCGTCAGCTCCGGGAAGTCACCCGCCACATCGTCCAGATTCGGGATCGGCCGGTTGTACTTCAACTTGAAGCCCATGCCGCCCGGCGTTCCGGCACCGCCGGCCGCCATGCCGGTGTGGAAGAGAATCGGCAGCTTGTGCTTTGCCGCTTCCTCCCAGAGCGGATAGAAGCGTTTGTTGGCGGGCGAGAAGTTTTGCCGCGCGCCGTGCAACTCGCCAATGCCTCTGAGTCCCAGCACCTCGGCACAGCGTTTGATCTCGTCTTTGGCAAGTTTTCCTTGCCACGGGTCGATCGCGCCGAAGCCGATGAACACGTCCGGATGCTTGCGCACGGCGCCGGCGATGTGATCGTTCGGCACGGGCTGGTTCCCCGATGTCGTCACGTCGCACGAGTTCATGAGCACCGCCATCATGTTGCGTGCGCGGTACTCATCGGCCATCTGATCGATCGACTTGGGTTTCACTTCCTTGCGCTTCATGTAGCGCGCCATCTGTTCGTGCCGCGCGCCGGACGCCTTGATCGCCAGCTCGTCCTCGAGGTGGACGTGAACGTCGATCGCCTTGACTTCCATGCTTTCTCTCCTGACTTAGACCATCGTGAGACCACCGCTCACGCTGATGGCTTGACCGCTGACGAAGCCGCCGACCGGCGATGCAAGATATACGACGAGCCCGGCGATTTCACTCGGCTCGCCGGGACGCTTGAGGGGAATGTTGCGCACGACGCGCTCCCAATATTTCATGTGGCCCTCGCGCTCGTCGTCGCTGAGCAGTTTGTCGAGCGTATCGGTGCGGGTCGGGCCCGGGCACACCGCGTTGAAGGTGATGGCGTCGCGCCCGTGCTCCCGCGTCATGCTCTTGATGAACGAGTGCAGCGCTCCGCGTGCCGCCGAGCTCACCGCGCCGCCGCTATTGCCGGCCTTGGCGGAATCGGATGAAAGGAAGATGACTCGGCCGCCCTTACGCTCGACCATCGATGGCAACACCGCGCGGCACAGGAGGAAGATCGACCGGATGTCGGTCTCCCACACGCGCTGCCACTCGGCGGGATCTTGCTTGAGGAAAAATTCGTGGGCCCCGGCGCCGATCGCGGTCAACAGCACGTCGATCGGGCCCAGCTCGCGCGCCGCTTTGGCGACCGTCGTTTCGATCGCGTTCGGGTCCCGCACGTCGAGTTCGTAGGCAATCGCGCGTTGCCCGGCTGCCTCGATCTGCGCGACGACGTCGCGCGCGCGCTCCGGGCGCGAATGATACGTCAGCGCGACGTTGGCGCCGGCCGCGCCGAGCGCGGTTGCGAGCGGCCCGCCGATTCCGCCGCTGCCGCCGGCGACGAACACGACTTTGCCGGCCAGCGGCTGCGAATCGATCATGCTTCCTCCTCTGCAATAAAGATGCGCGCGTCGACCGCACACGCACCCGCTCCCGCCGCGCCGACGAGCAGCGGGTTCACGTCGATCTCGGCGATGGTGGGATACGCGGCGAGCAACGCGCCTAGCCGCTGCAGCGCCTCCAAAACGGCGGCGCGATCCGCCGGCGGCGCGCCGCGCACGCCCGCGATCAGGCGCCCGGCTTTCGTTTCGTCGAGCATCGTCGCCGCCTCGCGTGCACCGAGCGGCGCCAAACGCAAGGCCGCATCATCGAGCAGCTCGACGAGCGTTCCACCGAGCCCAACGCTGACGACGGGCCCGAAATGCGGATCGCGCAGTCCGCCAAGCATGAGTTCGATCCCCGCGGCCATCGGTTGGACGACGATCTCGGCAGTGGAATGCCGAAGGCGAAGCTGGTCATAGGCTGCGCTCACGGCTTGGTCGCCCGACAGATTCAGAAGCACGCTGCCAAGTTCGGTTTTGTGCGACGCGTCATCCGGAATGAGCTTCATCGAGACGCGTCCACCCAGCTCGCGCGCCGCCGTAGCGGCTTCGGCTGCTGATCGCACGGTGCGTGGTGCGGCTACGGTGATGCCGGCCGCGGCGAGGAGCGCGAATCCGTCCGCGTAGGACAGGTTGCCCGAACCTTTACTGCGCCCGCGTGCGAGGATGGCCGCGATCGCGGCATCGTCTATGGCGAACGACGCCGGCGGATCCGGCGGCAACGCGAGCCGGCGCTGCACGTCGCGCGACACCTGCAGCGCGCGCATCGCATCGTCGGCGCCGGCAAAAATCGGGACGCCGGATTCGGCGCTGGCGGCGCGCAGCGACTCGCGTTCGGCCGCATACACGAGCGCGATGGGCTTGCCGTAGCGCTGCATCAACGTGTCGATCTCGACGGCGAACGGCTGGTCGGAATAGTTGCTGAACTCGCCGCCGGCGCGGCTCATGTCGAACATGCAGCACAACATGCCGTCGACGGTGGGATCGGCAATGATCAGCTCGATCATCTCCAATGTACCGCGCACGTCGAAGAAATCGCCGATGTCGACCGGGTTCGCGATTTTCAGGTAGCCGCCGCGAAGTTTACCCTCAATCGCGGTGCATGTTGCTTCGGGCAACGGAACCAAATCGAAGCCGGTCCGAAAGGCCCAGTCGGCGGCGATCACGCCCATGCCGCCCGAGCCGCCGAAGATCACGAGATTGTTGCCGGCCATCGGCGGCAGCAAGAACGCATTGGCGATGAGCGCGCAATCGGCAAAGTGGGTGACCGAGATCATGCCCGACTGCTTGGCGGCAGCGTCGGCAACGCGCGTTTCGTTGAGCACGCTGGCGCTATGCGAGCGCGCGATGCGCGCGGCGATCGGCGAGATGTTTCCTTTGAAGAGCACGATCGGTTTGGGCGAGTTCCGCGCGATGTCGAACAGCTCGCGTCCGTGCCGGATCCCCTCGAGGTACATGAACACGATCTTGGTCGGCTCGTGATCCAGCAGGGCCGGCAAGATGTCGGTCTCGTCGACGTTGAGCTTGTTCCCGAGGCTCGCCAAGCGCGTGATGCCGATGTTCTCGCCGCGCAGGAAGCGCTCAAAGGTCGACGAGATCGTTCCGCTCTGCGCGATGAGCGCCGCCATGACGTGCCGCGTATTTTGCTTCTGCTGCTTGCCGAAGCGCGTGCTGAGGCCGGTGGCGAAATCGCGAATGCCCTGGCAATTCGGGCCCAGGAAGCGCAGCCCGTACTGTTCGGCAATCGCCAGCAACTGCTCGTCGAGTCCGCTCGAGTCGTCGAATTCCCCAAACCCGGCGCTGGTGATCGTTGCGAACCGCACGCCTTTGCGCCCGCACTCCTCGAGGACGGTGGCGACAAGATTCGCCGGCACGGCAATAACAGCAAGCTCCGGCGGCGCCGGCACGTCGAGCACGGAGCGATGCACGGGCAGTCCCAGCAATTCATCGTCCGAGCGCCCGATGACGTGGATGTCGCCGGGATAGTCGAGCGTGATCAGGTTCTGCACGATCCGGGCGGCGAGGTTGCCGGCGCGCGAGGAGGCGCCGACCACGGCGATGCTCCGAGCGTCGAATATTTCGCTGATGGGTGGCTGAATCGTCGGCGTGCCTCCGCCTGAAAAACTGCGGCCGAAAAGCTGCGGCCAATGTAGCAGCCGGGGGGCAGGAAGGCAACAGATTTGTTCTATATACCGGAACGATGCCCGAAAGCGATTCCCACGGCCGGATGTCGCCGGTGCGGCGGGCCCTGCGCATCCTCGATTTGTTTACGCCCGAGGCACCGGTGTGGGGCATTAGCGAGATCGCGCGGCAGATGCAATTGCCGAAGAGCAACGTGGCGCGGCTGATCGCCGATCTCCGGTCCGAGGGCTACGTTGTGCGCGACGAGCGCCGCCGCTACCGCCTCGGCATGCACGTGCACGGACTCGGCGGGGGCCTTCTTTATAACGCGTGCCTGCCCGGATTGATCGAGTTGCGACGGCGCACCGGCATGAGCGCGCACCTGGCGGTACTTGACGGCATTGAAGTGGTGCACGTGGAGCGGCTGCGCTCCGATCGCATGTTCGCGTTCATCGGCGGCCGCACGCTGCAATCGCCGATCCACGCGACGTGCACCGGCAAAGCACTGGTGGCGTTCGCGCCGGAGGCCACGCGCGAGCGCGCGATCGCGGCCGGTTTGCCGCGCTACTCGAACGCGACGATCACCGATGCTGCCGCGTTCCGCAGCGAGCTCGCGCGCATCCGCGAAGACGGCTTCGCGCTCGACCGGGAAGAGTACATGCCGGGTCTCTGCGCGTGCGCGGCCCCCGTCTTCCAGCGCGACGGGTCAGCGGTGGCGGCGATCGCCGTCGTCGGCGACGCCCGCATCCTCAGCGACGGCCAGCGCAGCCGCACGATCAACCTGGTCAAAGCGATCGCCGGAACCATCGCCCCGCCAAGCGCCCTCGCCTAGCTCGCCGTACCTACGCGCTGGCCTTCCGCGGGCGCCCGCCCTTAGCTCCGTTTCGCCGCGCAGCTGCCGTCTTCGCAGGCGACGTTTTTGAGCCCGCTCGCCGCGCCAACTCAGACATCCAGCGTCTGCCGCCATAAACCCCGGCGAGGAGTTCGACGACCTCGAATTGAGCATCGATGTCTTCCCATTCGAGATACATACCGCTTCCCCAGATGGCGCCCCGCCGCAATTGCTCGGGAGTGGCGTCTGACAGCCCTTGCATGAGGCGTCTCGGTATCACCAATGCGGCGCCATTATTCATCTCAATAATTATGGTATCGCCGACGCCGTCATAGCGCACGTCGATCGCGAGCGGCTGCGTGCGCAATAGCTCTTCATAGCGCCGGTGCTCCGCCTCAAGTTCCGCGTCGGTGGGTTCTCGGTATTTGGTCGGCATCAGCAAACGCGCTCCCAGATTTCCACGAGTTCGGCGAAGTGTTCATCGACGATTGCCACGATCTGCCGGCGGTCGGCCCGCGATATACCCCGCTCCACCACTCGCACGGAAGTCGATCCATCAATGTTGAGCTGGATGATCGCTTCAGGTGCTCTACCCGTCCCTTGGCGCGCATGGACGTGCCGCGGTTCGTGGTCGCGCGGACTGACTACGAGGCGCCAG
>DASYOE010000146.1:0-19626 GCA_036008105.1 Candidatus Lustribacter sp.
GCCGAGCGTGCCCCGCGAGACGAATGCCGCCGCGCCACCCATCCAGCCACAACTCCCTCACTCCGAGCGCACCGCCTCAGAAGTACGAATCCGAGCAGCAACCCCCGCCGGATACACTCCCGCCGCCAACGCCGCAAGCACCACCAGCACGATCGCCTCAACCAGAAAGTCGTACGGCATGTGGAGCTCGATGAGCCACCCAAACGCCTGCCGATTGATAACAAAGATCAACAGCAGAGCGAGAAGCACGCCGATCGCCACCCCAAAGATGCCACCGAGCAACCCGATGAAACCCGCTTCAAAGTAGACCATCCGCCGCACATCCCGCGTGCGCAACCCAAGATAGCGCAACAGCCCGATCTCCCGCCGCCGCTCCAGCACGAGAGCGAAGAGCGTCGACACGACGCCCAGCACGGCGATGGTAATCGAGATAACGTACAGCGCATACGTAATCGCGAACGTCCGATCGAAGATCTTGATGACCAGCGTGCGTAACTCCAGGGTGGTTTGCGTATCGATCCGCAACGGCAAGACCGACCGCTCGATCCGGTCGCGCAGCGCTATGAGGTCGGCGCCCGGCCGAGCGTAGACCGCGATCGACGAGATCGACGGATCGCGATAGAGACGCCGGAACGTTCCGAGGTCCATCAGCAGGAAGCCCGCATCGGACGAGTAGTCGTTGTAGACGGCCGCCACGGTGAACGTCGTCGTCCCCGACGGCGTGTCGAGCGCGAACCGGTCGCCGCTCGCCAGCGAAAATTTCGTCGCAAACGGCTCGCTGATCAAGACGTTGGTCGAGCCCGGCAGCAAACGCGCGAGCGCCGCGCGGTCGACCGGCCCGATGAAGCGCACCGCACGGCGCGTGGTGAAGTCGCCGAGGTTCGTCGCGCCAAGATTGGTGATGCGGCCCGCGAACGGAATGCTGATCTCGCGCAGCACGTCGAGCGAAGCCACGCCCGGCAGCGCGGCGATGGTCGAAACGACGCGTGGCGAGAACGTCGCATCGGATGACGCGTCGCCCAGCGCCATCGGCCGCACGAACAGATCGGCCTTGAGCGTGTCGTTCGCCCACGCCACGACGGTCGTGCGGAAAGAGCCGATGAGAATGGCGACCGCGACGGTCATCGCGATGGCGATCATCAACGATGCGACCGCCACGCTGTTGCGCACCGGCGACGAACCGAGGTTCGCAGCCGCAATTTCGCCCGCGGCCGAGCGCGACGCGAGAACGGAGCGGGCCAAGCCCGACAAGCCGGCAATGGCGAGCGGCGCGAAGAGCGAGCCGGCAAAGATGAACAAGAGCCCGGCCGCATAGCCGAACAGCGGCACGTCGCCGACCGCCGGCGCGAAGGTACACGCATAGCCGAGCAACAGCAAGCCCAACCCAAACAGCGCGGCGCGCGGCGCGAGTCCGGGCAGGCGGCGCTCGTAACCCTGCGCGCGCATCGTGGTCGCCGGCGGCGTCGCCGCCGCTCCGATGGCCGGCACCAGGGCGGCGATCACCGCGGCCGCGACGCCGATCAGGAACGCCTTCAACAGCAAGACCGGATCGTAGTTCACGCGATCGGCGTGCGAGGAGACGTAGAGCGTATCTACGGTGCGCGAAACGGCGGCCACGGAGAACGCCGCGAGCACGCTGCCCAGCGCGACCCCGAACGCCGATCCCACCACACCGAAGAGCGCGCCTTCGGCGAGAAACGTACGCAGGATGCCGCCACGGCTAATACCGAGCGCGCGCAGCGTCCCGATCTCCGGCCGCCGCTGCACGACCGAGATCGCCACGGTATTGTAGATGAGGTACATGCCGACCAGCAGGGCGATATAGGACAACGCTGCCAGGTTGAGTTGGAACGAGCGCAGCATGCGCGCGATCTCGCCGGTGCGGACGCGCGGTTCGATCGCCCGCACGCCGGGCGGAAGCACGCGGCGCACGGCGGCGGCCGTTTGCGCGAGTCGCGCCGGATCGACGATGCAGTCGATGCGATCGAGGCGTCCGACCTTGCCGAAGATCTCTTGCGCCGTGGCGATGTCGACGAACACGACGCTCGAGTCGACGCCGGAGACACCGGCAGGCAAGACGCCGGCGACCTGCAGGCGCACGCTGCGATCGCCGGTCAGGCCGGCGATGACGGAGCCGGCATGCCAATGATACTTCGCCGCGACGCGAGCGCTGACGAGCGCGCCGTGTCCGTTGACGAGCAGCCACGGATCGGCGTCACCGCTCGCGCTCGCGCCCGCACCCGGCAACGGCCGCAACACGTCGACCCCGAGCACGCGCAAGATCTCACCCGAGAACGCATCGCCCGCACGGGCGCCGACCGTCAACGCATCTTCGATCGCCGGACCGGCGTAAAGCACGCCCGGAACGTCTTGCACGCGCAAGATCGTGCGTTCGTCGAATCCGCGCCCCACGCCGAGAACCTGCAAGTTGATGTGGTTCGAAATGACGTTCACGCTCGATGCAAACGATGCGACGGCCGTCGCGTTGGCCAGGTCCACCGATAGCGCGATCGCGACGCCGAGCGCAACGGCGAGCAGGGTCACGGCGCTGCGCAGTTTGTTGGCACCGATGTGCCCCCACACCAGCGCCCGGAAGGCCGGGTTCAAGAAACGATGCGGCCGTCGCGCATGCGAATCGTGCGATCGCAGACCGCTGCGGCGTCGGCGCTGTGCGTCGCCATGAGGATCGCTTGTCCGCCGTCGGCCAACGCGCGCAGCAACTGCAGGACGTTCTGGCCGTTGGACGAGTCGAGGTTGCCGGTGGGTTCGTCCGCGAGCAACACGGCCGGCCGGTGAATCATCGCCCGAGCGATGGCCGCGCGCTGCAGTTGTCCGCCCGAGATTTGGGCCGGATACGCGTGCGCTTTGTCGGCGAGTCCGACGTCGGCCAGCGCCGGCGCCACGCGTTGCGCGATCTCAGCCGCGGGCCGGCCTTGCAGAACGAGCGGCAGCCCGACGTTGGCTTCGACCGTGAGCGCGGGGAGCAAGTTGAAGAACTGAAAGATCGTGCCGATGCGGTCGCGCCGTAACAGCGTCAGCGCATCGTCGTCGAGTTCGAGCGTATCGTGCCCGTCGACGAGCACCCGGCCCGACGTCGGCAAATCGACGCACCCCACCAAGTTGAGGAGGGTGCTCTTACCGCACCCGCTCGGACCCGCCAACGCGACCATCTCACCGCGTTCGACCTCGAGCGACACGCCGTCGAGCGCACGTACCGGTGCGTCGGCGGCCGGATAGATTTTCCGCGCGTCGGAGACGACGACCGGAAGAGTCGCGATTAACTCTTGAAGTAGGCCGCGTTGGAGTCGATGAAGGCCTTCCACTTATCCGGGACGTCGGAGTCCGCGTAGATCGCCTCAACCGGGCAAGCCGAAACGCACGCGCCGCAATCGATACACACTTCCGGATCGATGTAGAGCTGCGTATCCTCGTCGTTGCCATGGATGCAGTCGACCGGACACACGTCCACACAAGATTTGTCCTTGGTTCCGATACAGGGTTCGGTTATGACGTATGACATGCTCGGGTCGATGTAGCCTCGCTAGGAGAGGGGGAACCCACGGGACTACGGGTGAGGTCCTGCCCGGTCCTGTACGATAAAAGCGGCAGCCCAGGGGTTTTTAGACGGTCGAACGCCGCCCCGAGAAGGCCCGCATGATATAGAGCAAGATCACGGCCCCGATGAACGCGACGACGATGCTGCCGAGGTTCACGCCGGTCACGCCGGCATGCCCGAAAAAGTTGAACACCCAGCCGCCGATAAACGCACCGACGATGCCGATGATGATGTCACCGAGGATGCCGCCGGGACCCTCACCGGGGACGACCCACTTTGCCAAGACTCCCGCGATGAGCCCCACGATCAACCAGCCTAACAATCCCATCAGACAGCCTCCTAAAGCTAAGCACCGTCTTCCCGCGAACCCGCGCGCCGAAACCGCTCGCGGCTGCGTTGCTACACCATGAAACATCGCATTCTCGCGTCGCTGGCCGCGGTCGCGCTGCTCGCAGCCAGCGCAGCGGCCGCGAACGCGCAGTCGACGGTACGGTCCCGCACCCCCACGTTGACGGTCACCGGCACGGGCAGCGTCACGCGTGCTCCGGATCGCGCGACGGTCTCGTTCCGAATCGAGACGACCAATGACGTTGCCGCCGACGCGACCTCGGCGAATGCGGCCGTTGCCAACGCCCTCACGGCGCGGCTGGCGCCGCTGCACATCGCCCCGAGCGCGATCTCGACCGCCGGATACTCGCTCAACTACAATCCCCGGCCGCCCAAGCCCGACCCGGGCTCGACCGCACGGTACGGCTACACGGTCGAGCGCACCATCGACGTCGTGGTGCCCAGCGTCGATGGAACCGGTGCCGTCGTCGATGCCGGGGTAGCAGCCGGCGTCACCAACGTCAACGGGGTCAGCTTCGGGTTGCGCGACGGGCACGCGGCACAGCGCAGCGCACAGTCCGCGGCGCTGGCCGATGCGGTAGCTCAAGCGCGCTCGCTCGCCGCTGCCGCCCGGGTCCGCCTAGTTCGCATTCTGGCGATTGCGCCCGGCGGCGGCGGCCCGGTGCCGGTCGTCCGAGCGAGCGCTCGTCTGATGATGGCGGCATCCGACGCGGTGCCGACCACGATCGATCCGGGTAGCCTGACCGTCAACGCCGACGTTACCGTTGAGTACGAGATCGCACCCGAGTAGTGGTGCGGGCGAAACTGACCGCTCGCCGCCTGGGTAGCTAGGGTGATGGAACATCGCCCCGGCGACTGCGAGGTTTGCCACGCGCGCCCCGCGAGCACGCGCGATTACGCGCTGCGCGACGGGCATTGGGTCGCCGCGGCGGTCTGCGATGAATGCGCGAAGACGCGCCGGCGCGCCATTCTGCCCTACGTCGGCGCCGCGACCGCCGCGGCTGCCCTCTTCGCCGGGGCGGCGTTCGCCATCGATTCGCTCAACCGGCGCAATCCGCCGCAGGGCGGCGAAAAGCCGGCCGAAGACCGCCCCAATCCGCTCAACGATTTGGGGCGCGCGCTGCGCGGTGGAACGCCGACGCTCGGACAATTTTCGCGCGACCTCACCGCCATGGCGAAGAACGACAAACTCGACCCGGTGGTCGGGCGTGACGACGAGATCGAGCGCGTCATCTCGATCCTCGCGCGGCGCAGCAAGAACAACCCGGTGCTGGTCGGCGAACCCGGCGTCGGCAAAACCGCGATCGTGGAAGGCCTCGCGCAACGGATCGTGCGCGGCGACGTTCCGGCCGCGCTGCGCGACAAGAAAGTGCTCGCACTCAACCTCGGCCCACTGGTCGCCGGGACCAAGTACCGCGGCGAGTTCGAAGGCCGCGTCAAGCGCATCCTCGACGAGGTGAAGCGCGCGTCGCGCGACGTCATCCTCTTCATCGACGAACTCCACACGCTCGTCGGCGCCGGTGCCGCCGAAGGTTCGCTCGACCTCTCGTCGATGATCAAACCCGAATTAGCGCGCGGCGAATTGCAGTGCGTCGGCGCGACGACCTACGACGAATACCGCAAGTACATCGAATCGGACGCCGCGCTCGAGCGCCGTTTCCAACCGGTAACGGTCGAGGAGCCGACGATCGAGCAAACGATCGCAATCCTGCGCGGTCTGCGGCCGAAATACGCCGCGCATCACCACGTGACGATCGACGACGCCGCCCTCGAAGCCGCGGCCACGCTGGCCGCGCGGTTCATCGCCGACCGCTTCTTACCCGATAAAGCGATCGACGTGGTCGACGAAGCCGCCGCCACGGCCGCAATGGCCGGCGTGCCGTCGGTCAACGTCGCGCGCGTCGCCGCGGTCGTTTCGCGGTGGACCGGAATTCCGCAAGGCACGATCACCGACGCGCAACGCGCCGGCCTGCTGGCGCTGGAAACGCAACTCGAAGAACGCGTGATCGGCCAGTCCGATGCGGTGCGGCGGGTCGCCGAAGCGGTGCGGCGCGCGCGCGCCGGACTCAAAGACCCGCGGAAACCGGTCGGCGGATTTCTCTTCATCGGGCCCAGCGGCGTCGGGAAAACCGAATTGGCGCGCGCGCTCGCGAACGCGCTCTTCGGCACCGACGATGCGCTCGTGCGGCTCGATCTCTCCGAATTCACCGAAGCGCACACGATCTCGCGTTTGCTCGGCGCACCGCCGGGATATGCGGGCCACGACGAACCGGGCCAGTTGACCGAACCCATCCGGCGCCGGCCCTACTCGGTCGTGCTGTTCGATGAGATCGAGAAGGCGCACCCCGACGTCGCCGCGATCCTCTTGCAGATCCTCGACGACGGTCGCGTCACCGACGCCAAAGGACGTGCGATCGACTTCCGCCATGCCATCGTCGTCTTGACCAGCAACCTCGATCGCGAGGACCTCGTCGGCGCGTTGCGCGGCGAATTGCTCGACCGCATCGACGAAGTCATCGTGTTCGCCGAGCTGGGATTACCGGAGATCGAGCAGATCGTGGCGCTCCAGGTCGCTCTGCTGGCCGAGCGCATGGGCGCGCACGCGATGCAGCTCGAGCTGACCGAACGGGCCCGCACCTTCCTCGCGACCGAGAGCATGGCCGCGGGCGACGGCGCGCGCAACGTCGCCCGCTCGATCTCGCGTCACGTGGCCACCCCGCTGTCGGGCGCGATCCTGCGCGGCGAAATTCGTTCCGGCCAAACCGCCAAAGTCGCGTTTGATGGGAAAGAGATTACCGTCAACGCCGCTTGAGGGGACGTCTATGAAGCTCATTTCGCTGCCGGCCGCCGTCCTGGCCGCCGCACTGACCCTGGCCGGTACCGCATCGGCCGCGGGCCCATTAGCCGCCCCGCCGCCGCCGAGCGGTCCGTCCGCGAACACGATCTTCGATGCGATGCTCGCGATCGCGCGCGCCACGACCACCAATCCGGCCGCGGCTCAAGCAGCGACGTTCTCGTACAACGCGGCGATCCAGCAGTACAACATCCACGACTACGCGCGGGCCCGCATGAGCGCGTTGAACGCGATCAGCCAGGCCGGCGCACCGGCACCCTTGACGGCGCCGCTGATCGTCACCCAGCCGCCGCGCGCGTTCCCCACGTACTATCCGGCGCCGCAGGCCGTCGGGGCGGATGAAGCCGACGCCGAAAATTACGTCGCGCTCGCGCGGCGCGCGCTGACGAATTGCGGAACGCCCGGAAAAACGCCGCCGGCATTGCAGCAACAGTACCAGACCGCCGTCGACGCGCTCGTCGCCAAGAAGTATGCCGCTGCCGAGGGGGCGTCGCAGAGCATCGTCGCGCAGTGCGCCGCCGCCGCCCAAGCCTTGGCTGCCTCCACCGCCGGGGTGCCGATGCCGTCCTCGACGCCCCTTCCAATGAACTACTCGCCGTTACCGGTGGCGACGCTGATTCCGGATCCCGCGCTGCTGCAAACGCCGATGCCGCTGATGACGGCGACCCCGGGGCCCACCCGCCGGCGTTAAATGCGCCGGATCACGCAAGCACATGGCCGCCGCGGCGCGAAAAGCCGCCCGATGAAGCATTTTCTCGCTACCCTGGCTCTGGTCGCGTTTGCCGCCGCTCCGGCGCTCGCCGATCCGAAATCGGATCTCATGGCGGCAATGATGCAGTTCGGCAAAGCTTCCTCGTATCACATGGACGTCGCCGGCAAGGGCCGTACGATGGAAGCCGACGTCGTGCTACCCAACAAAATGCACATGACGTCGGCGCAATTTGAGATGATCAAGATCGATCAGACGACGTGGGTCAAGATGGGCGGCAAGTGGCAGCAGTTCACGATGCCCGGAATGGAACAGATCATGGGCAGCGTCAACAGCACCTTAGCGACGACGCATCCCACCGATCAGATGGTCGTTACCGACCTCGGCATGAAGTCACCGGCCAGCGGTGGCCCGCCGCTCCATGCGTACACCGTCACCAACGAAGCGGGAAAGAGCCCCTCGACGATGTTCCTCGACGGCGGGCGCCTGGTCGAGGTCGACAATACCGATGGGACGATGGTGCGGTTTTCGAAATTCAACGATCCGATCGACATCTCGCCGCCGATGTAGCGGCCGCGCCCGCTACTTGAGAATGCGTTCGATCGCGGCTTCGATCTCGCTCGCGCTCATCTCGCCCGGGTGGTAGAGCCGAACGATCCCCTTCGCATCGACGAACACGTGCAGCGGAAAGTAGAGCCCGCCGCCGTACGTGGCGCGCGTCGTCGAGTCCGGATCGACGGCCAGCACGTACGGCACGTTGAAGTCGCGCGCAAAGCCCTGCGCTTTCCCCGCATCTTCGCCGACGTCGACCCCGACGACGCGCAGCCCGCGCGCCGCGTACTTCTTGCTGAGCGCCACGATGCTGGGCGTCTCGACCCGGCACGGCCCGCACCAGGTCGCGAAAAAGTTCAGATACACGGGCCGGCCGTGGACCGACGCGTTGCCGACGGTCTTGCCGTCGGCCGTTTTCAGCGCAAACGGCGGCGCGACGTCCCCGGGGCGCGGAATCGCGAGCGCCGGCGCGGTCAGCGCCAAGGTCGCGGCTACGAAAGCGGTAAGAACCCGGACCCCAATCATCGATACAATCCCCAAAGCATCAGCTAAACGACGGAAACGAGACGGCGGTCGCGTCGAGTTCCATTTGCGCCAAGAGATCCGCGACCGAATCAAAGCGCTTCTGCTCCCGAACCCAGCGAAAATCGCGGAGGGCGAGTTCCTCACCGTACAACGATCCGGTGAAGTCGAGCAGCCACGCCTCAACCGTTCGTGCCGTCCCCGCGAACGTCGGATTCGTTCCGATCGACACGAGGCCGGGATAGTCGCGACCCTCATGGCGTCCGGTAATCGTGTACACGCCGTCCGGCGGCAGCATCTTTTCCGCCGGCACCACGAGGTTGGCGGTCGGAAAACCCAAATCGTGTCCGCGGCCAGCACCGAACGCGACGGTCCCGCGCACGATGTACGGCACCCCGAGCAACCGGTCGGCGAGCGCGAGGTCACCGCGCGCGATCGCCGACCGAATTCGCGTGCTCGAAACGCGCTCGCCGTCGAGCATCGCGTTCGGCACGCCGATCGCTTCGCGCCCTTGCGCCGCCAGATGCGCTTGCGCGAAGGCGACGTCGCCGACGCGGTTCGCCCCGAAGCGGAAGTTTGCCCCGACGACCATGACGCGCGCGCCGAGCGCGCGCACCAGGATCTCGTCCAAGAATGCGGCCGGCGACAACGACGCGAACGCGCGATCGAACGTCAGCACGAACATTTCGTCGACACCCGCCCGCGCGAAGGCGTTGACACGCTCAGCGAGCGTTGCGATTTGCGGCGGCACCTCGTCCGGACGCAAACATGCCAGCGGATGTTCGCCGAACGTCAGCACCGCGGTCCGCTCGCCCGCGCGCCGGGCCTGCAGCATCACACGTACGAGCGCCTGATGTCCCAGGTGAAACCCGTCGAAGACGCCGACCGCGACGCACAACGGATGCCGCACGCGTTCGGCCCGATACGCATCGCCCTCGGGCAGCCCGTAATGCAACTTCACATGAACACCTTGCGCGGCGCCAACAGCGCGCCCACGGTCTCACCGACCCCGACGAGAACGCGCGCCGAATCGCGCACGAAGACGTGCTTGTCCGCCGACGGTTCATCGAGCGGCACGAGGCGTCCGGCGCGAAAGTCGGTCGCGCGGCGCCCGTCGAGCACTACCGTCGGAATCGGGATCACGCGCTCCGGCGGCACCAGCGCGGCCAGCGGATTCGCCGCGACTTCGTCCAGCGTCAAACTCTCGTAGAGCACGAACGGCCCCGACGCCTCGCGCAGCAGCGCGCCCATAAACCCGACCGTCCCGCACGCCGTCGCGAGATCCTCACACAGGGTCCGGACGTAGGTCCCTTCGCTGCACGCAACGCGCAAGCGAACGGTATTCCCCGTGCGCCCCAAGACGCTGAGCGCGTAAATCGTCACCGCGCGCTTCGGCCGCTCGACGATTTCCCCGCGCCGCGCCAACTCGTGCAACCGCTGCCCGTTGTGGTGCACCGCGCTGTACATCGGCGGAACCTGTTCGATCGCCCCCACAAACGATACCACCGCCGCCGCCAACCGCCGATCGACATCGTCCGGCACCGGCGCGGTGGCGATGATCTTCCCAACCCCGTCAGCCGTATCGGTCGCGCGTCCGAGCACGAGCGTAAACGCATACGCCTTCCGCCGATCCTCGATCAGCGGCAACAACCGCGTCGCGCGTCCGAGCGCAACCGGCAACACCCCCGCGGCCTGCGGATCGAGCGTCCCTAAATGCCCGACCGCCAGCTTCGAGCCGTCATCCGTTGCGTACATCCGCCGCAAGAGCGCGCCAAACTGGGTCGACGTCGGCCCCGCCGGTTTGAAGAGATTCAGGAACCCGAGCATAGTGCTCCGCCGAGCGAAGCGCCTAGAGACCTTCAGCTTTGAGCGCCGCATGAACGGCGACGATCGCCCCCTGCAGATCTCCATCGAACGTCAATCCCGATGCCATGAAGTGCCCGCCGCCGCCGAGCGTCGCCGCGGCCGCCTGCACGTTGACGTTCCCGCTCGAACGCAGACTCACGCGCACCGCGCCGTCGAAGTCCTTGAACAACGCCGCCGCTTCCACACCTTCGACCGCCCGCAAATGCTGCACGATCTCCTCGGTATCTTCCCCGTCGGCGTTGCATGCTTTCAGCATCGCCTCGTCCACAACGGTCCAGCAATAGCGCCCGTCTTCATCCAACCGCGCCGCCGCGACGGCATTGGCAACGAGCTTCGTCGCCGCAAACCGCTTGTTGGCGAAGATCCACTCGGTGATGAGCGGCTTGTCCGCGCCACATTCCATCATCTCGGCCGACATCTTCAAAACGTCGGCGGTCGTGTTCGTGTGCATGAACGCACCCGTATCCGTCATGATGGTCGTCAGGATACAGGTCGCAATGTCCGGCGTCACCGGAATCTTCATCGCCTTGAGGATGCGGAGCACGCAGGTCCCGGTCGAGGCTTCGGTCTCCAGAATATAATTGAGAAACCCAAAACGCGAATTGCCAAGATGATGATCGATGTTGAGCATGTTCTCGCGCCTCATCGGCGGCAGATACTCACCCGCGCGCGAGAAGTCGCTCATGTCGCCGAACACCCACAGCGTATCCTTGGGCAGATCGGCCGGAACCGCGCGCGAGACATACTCCGTATCCGGCAAGAACCGTAGATTCCGCGGAACCGCATCCTGCTGGAAATACCCGACGCGCTTCCCAAGGCTCTTCAGCGCGAGCCCGAGCGCAAGCCCGGCCCCAAGCGTATCCCCGTCGGGCTTGACGTGCGAGACGAACATGAACGACGAACGCCGCCGCAACTCCGCAACGACCTCATCCGTCGTCGCCGAAGCCGGCTCAACCACACTACTCATCAGCTACCTTTGCGCGCGCCAACGTCTTCGACAATGCGATTGCCTGCTCGGTCGACCGATCCTCGACAAACGTGATCTCGGGAGTATATCGCAGCTTCACCAGTGCCCCAAGCTCCCCCCGAATAAACCCGGAAGCACTCTTGAGCGCATCCATCGATTGCCGCGCAACGTGCCGGTCCCCAATAATGGAAACGTACACCTTGCAGTTCATCATATCGCTGGTAATCTCGGTCCGGGTAACCGTAACAAAGCCAAGCCTTGGATCCTTGAGCTCCTCAGAGATAATCTTCGCTACAGCCCGCTGGATCTCATGATCGATGCGGGCCTGCCGCTGTTGTTTCAAGCCGGCTGCAGTTCTGCCGGCACCAGCTCCGAGCTGTACGCCTCGATGACGTCGCCTTGCTTCAGGTCGGCGAACTTGGCCACCTGAACGCCGCACTCGAAGTTCTCGGCGACTTCGCGGACGTCGTCCTTGAAGCGCCGCAGCGATTCGAGTTCGCCGTCCCACACGACCGCTGAATCCCGAATGACGCGCACCTTCGCATTGCGAACGAGCTTGCCGGACTGCACGTAGCAACCCGCGATCGCGCCGACCTTCGAGACCTTGAAGATCTCGCGAACTTCGGCGCGTCCGAGGATGATCTCGCGGAACTTCGGCGCGAGCATTCCGACCATGGCTTTCTTGAGGTCGTTCTCGACGTCGTAGATGACCTGGTAGAAGCGCAGGTCGACCTGTTCGGACTCCGCTTGGCGCTTGACCGACTCATCCGGGCGGATGTTGAACCCGATCAGCACCGCATTGGAAGCCGAGGCGAGGTTGACGTCGTTGGGCGTGATGCCGCCGACGCCGGCGAGGATGACGTTGATGTCGACCTCCGCCGTCGAGAGCGATTCCACGCGCGACTTCAGCGCTTCGACCGAACCTTGGCCTTCGGCTTTGAGGATGAGGTTGAGTGCCTTTTGGCCGCCGTCGGCCGGCATCGCCATGAACGTTTCGAGCGAAACGCGCTGTCCCGACGTTGCAGCGATGCGAACGTCGCGCCGTTTCGTCGT
Organism: Candidatus Lustribacter sp.; assembly: GCA_036008105.1. GTDB lineage: Bacteria > Vulcanimicrobiota > Vulcanimicrobiia > Vulcanimicrobiales > Vulcanimicrobiaceae > Lustribacter. The sequence goes on from DASYOE010000146.1 coordinate 12,428, forward strand.
GCGTTTCGCGGCCGCTTCGCGCGCGGCGCGTTCGTCCGAGACGACCATGAGCGTGTCGCCGGCTGCCGGAACGTCCGAGAGACCCATGACTTCGACCGGAATGGATGGTCCGGCTTTCTTGACCTGTTTGCCCTTGTCGTCGGTCAGCGCGCGGATCTTGCCGTAGGCCGAGCCCACGACGATGACGTCGCCGATGCGCAGCGTGCCGTTTTGCACGAGCACGGTCGCGACCGCGCCGCGGCCGCGGTCGAGTGCCGATTCGATGACGACGCCGGTGGCGCGCCGCATCTTGTTGGCCTTGAGCTCGCGCAGGTCGGCTTCGAGCAGCACGGTTTCGAGCAGCTTGTCGATGCCCTCGCCGGTGCGGGCTGAGACCGGCACCATTTCGATTTTACCGCCCCATTCGACCGGCTGCAGACCTTCTTCGGTGAGCTGCTGCTTGACGCGATCCGGTTGGGCGTCTTCTTTGTCCATCTTGTTGATGGCCACGACGATCGGCACTTTGGCCGCGATGATGTGCGCGATCGCTTCTTTGGTCTGCGGCATCACGCCGTCGTCGGCGGCGACCACGAGAATGGCGACGTCGGTGACCTTGGCGCCGCGTGCGCGCATCGCGGTAAACGCTTCGTGACCGGGCGTGTCGATGAAGGTGATCTTGCGATCGTCTTTGTCGACGGTGTACGCGCCGATCTTTTGCGTGATGCCGCCGGCTTCACCGGCGGCGACGTTGGCGAAACGGATCTTGTCGAGCAGCGAGGTCTTGCCGTGGTCGACGTGACCGAGCACGGTGACGACCGGCGGTCGCGGCGTCAGCAGTTCGGGCTTGTCTTCTTCTTGCTCGACGACGACCTCGTCGCCGGCTTCCTTGACGATCGCGTTGAAGCCGAACTTCCGCGCGACGGCAATGGCCTGATCGCTCGAGATGTTCTGGTTGATCGTCGCCATCGTGCCCATGCGGAACAGCTCTTTGATGACATCGGCCGCGTTGCAGATCATCGAGGTTGCGAGTTCTTGCACGGTGAGGACGTCGGGGATCTCGATCGATTCGAGTTTGCTCGGCAGCGCCTGAATGACGCCGTCGATCATGCGTCCGCCCTTGCGCTGACGCTTCTCGAGCAGCAGCTCGGTCTCGCGATCTTTCTTCGATTCGTCGCGGTCGCGCGCGCTGGGACGCTGACCCGGACGGCCGCCGCCGGAGGGGCCGGAGCTTGGGCTCGGACCTTGGCCGGGGATGAGCGGAGCCGGACCGCCGCCGGTGCGCGGGACGAAGGGGCGCGGCGGCGCGGTGCCGCCCGGAAGCGGGCGGAATGGACCGTTGCCGGCCGGACGCCGTACGGGCGCGCCGTTCGGCGCACCGGCGAGCGGGGCCTGACCGGGGCGCGGCGGCTGGTACCCTTGACCGGGCACACCCATGCCGGGGCGCGGCGCGACGCCGGGGCGGCCGGGAATGCCGCCGCCCGCACCGTTGGGAGAAGCGGAGTTGGGCGCTTGCGGAGCGACCGGGCGGGGCTGCACGATCGACGATTGGCCGGCGGGGACGGGCCGCAGCTGCGGCACCGGATCGGTCGGCGAGATCGGACGTCGCGGCGGCATCGGGCCGGCGGCCGGACGGAGCGGTGCACCCGGAGCGGGTCGCGGCACGGCTCGCGGAGCCGGGGCGGCGGCGGGCGCCTCCGGCGCTTCGGGCTCGTCGGGCGGCGCCACGGGAGCGGCGGCAACCGGCTCTTCAACCGCCGGAGCTTCGGCGGCGGCAGCAGCGGCAGCGGTTTTGGCCGTGCGCTTTACCGGCGTGGTGACGGGCTTGAGGGTCGGCACCGGTTCTTCGGCGACGGCCGCCGCAGGCGGCCGGGGCGGGGCTGGAGCCTTGGCGGCGGGGGCTGCGGCCGCGGGAGCGGCGGCGGCGGCCTTTGGCGCAGCGGCCGGTGCGGCTTTGGCAGCGGGCTTGGCCGCCCCCTTGAGCTGAGCGCGTAGAAGGTCGGCGACCTTCGGTTCGACGACGCTGAGCTGACTTTTCGCCTCGAGACCCAGACGCCCGAAGAGCGCCATGAGGTCCTTCGACGACATGTTGAGCTCCTTAGCGAGCTCGAAAATCCGTACCTTACCGGTTGCCATAGTGTCCTTTATCGTAACTCGGCCCCGCCCGAAAAGGCTTCGGCCGACTCCCTCAATCGTTCATGTGTGTGTCCTGAAGTTCGTAGTGCGTGATCGCAAACGCGCCGAGACCCGGAAATCGCTTGTTCTTGATGACGGCGCCCGCACACTGCATGCCGCAGAGATAAACTCCGCGCCCCGCGCTGCGCCGGGCCCCATCAGCCGCCCAGCCGCCGTCGCGCCGGACGAAGCGCTGCAGCTGTGGCTGCTCCCGCCGTGTCCGGCATCCGACGCACGTCCGTACCGGCGCCGGCATTACTCGCTGCCGAATTGCTCCCGCTTGAATTCCTCAAGCCGGCGCAGCAATTCTTCGTCGATCGTCAGCGCGGCTTCGCCTTCTTCCGCGTCGACGGCGGCTTCCTCCGCCACGGGTTCCTCCGCGTAATCCTCGACCGGCTGCGCTTCGCGTTCGGCCAGGTAGCGCGCCCGCGCTTCGGCCGCTTCGGAGTCGCTGGTGATGTCAAGCCGCCAACCGGTTAGCCGGGCTGCGAGCCGGACGTTCTGCCCTTCGCGGCCGATCGCGAGGGAGAGTTGATGGTCGGGAACCGTGACCAGCGCGATCCCGTCGTCCTCGAAGAGCTCGACGTTGAGGACCTTCGCCGGTCCAAGCGCCTTCGAGATGAATGTCGGCAGGTCGGCGGCGTAGGGAATCACGTCGATCTTCTCGCCGCGCAACTCGTCGGAGACGTTGGCGACGCGGCTCGACTTCGGGCCGAGGCACGCGCCGACGGCGTCGATTTCGGGCCGCTTCGAATGGACCGCGACCTTCGTGCGCGAGCCGGGCTCGCGGGCGATCGCCATGATCTCGACGATGTCGTCTTGGATTTCGGGAACCTGGAACTCGATCAGGCGCTGCACGAGACCTTCGGCCGCGCGCGACAGCACGACCAAGGGGCCCTTGTTCGTCTTGCGCACGTCGAGCACGTAGGCCCGGATGCGATCGTTGATGCGGAAGTTCTCGCGCGGAACTTGCTCCGAGAACGGCAACAACGCTTCGTTCTTGTTGTCGAGCAGCACGTACATGTTGCGCTGCTCGTAGCGTTGCACCGAGCCCATCACGATGTCGTGCAGCTTGGCCGAATACGTGTTGTAGACGGTGTCGCGCTCGGCTTCGCGGATGCGCTGGACGATGACTTGCTTCGCGGTTTGCGCGGCGATGCGGCCGAAGTCTTTCGGGGTAACTTCCTTGTCGAAGAAGTCGCCCGGCTCGTACTTCGGACCCGCTTCGGTCTTGGAGATCTCGAGCTTCGGATCGGCGACGTCACCCTCGACGACGTTGCGGCGGTGGTAGACTTTGTAGTCGCCGGTTTGCCGGTCGATCGAAACGATCGCGTTCGCATCGGGGCCGAAATTCCGCTTGTAGGCGGAAATCAACGCCGATTCGAGCGCTTCGAGAAGGCTCTCGAAGCTGATGTTCCGTTCGTTTTCGATCTCGCGGAGGGCCGCGATCATCTCTGCATTCATGCCTTGCTCTGCTTTTCTCGTTTCGCGCGCTGAAGGTCCGCGCGAATATCGTATTCCAGGTTGGCCGATTTGATCGTGGCGATCGGAATCGGCAATTCGGTGGCGCCGCCGGCGCCGGTGCGCAAGATCACGTTGGTTCCGCGCAGTCCGGCCAGCTCGCCGCGGTGCGTTTTGGCGTTGCCGATCGGCAGCGTCGTGACGACCTTGACGTTGCGGCCGCTGAAGCGGTCGTAGTCGGCCGGTTTCACCAGCGGGCGATCGACGCCGGCCGACGTCACTTCCAACGTGTACTCATCCGGGAAGGCATCGAGCGCAACGTTGATGCGCGCGGCAACCCGTTCGCACGTTGCGATGTCGAGGCCGCCCTCGCGATCCACCATCACCAGCAGCGCGGTCGTGCGGCCGGGATGGATGGAGGTCGTCACGATTTCGATTGCGCGAAATGCCGGTTCGTGCGGGATGGCGTGGACGACGCGCTCGAACGCTTCGCCCAAGCTCGTTGTGCTCGCTGACTGATGCATGCCGTCCCTCCTTCCCTCATGACGCAAGTGTCGTTACACAACAGAAGCGCGGGCAGGTGCCCACGCTTCTCGCGTATTCCACTGGGTAGTATCGCACGGACCCTACGGCGGGGTCAAGCGGCGCGGGACCGGCGTCTTGAGGCTGCCGGGCACTACTCTGATCATCCCCGGCGTATCGCACGGGACGTCGATCGTCTCGATGTCCGGCTTCACGTCGCGCAGCGCCCCCGGGAACGAGACCGCGCCGGGCTTGGAGACGTCGGGCGCCGCGTCGACCGGCCGAAACGGGTGCTCGGTGATCTTGTAGGCGCGGCAGAAGTCGTGGCTGCCCAGCACGTCGTGGCGGCGTTCGTACACATACGCCACCGAATCGGCGTGGGTGACCGTGCGCGTCGTATAGATGAGGCCGAAGGTCTTGGCCAGGATCTCGAGCGGCGGCGCCAGCGCCGCCTCATACGCATCGAGGACCCGGTTCGTCTGGTAGCCGCTGCCGAGATCGACGTGCTGCATCCCCGCCGTCGGTTTGGTGGGCAGCGCGGCGCGCAGCCGGTCGTTGAGGTTCCCGATCCCGGCCGGCGTGGCCGTGGGCGCGGCCGTCGGCGCGGGGCTGGGGGTCGCCAGCGCGACGGCGACGTGCAGAGGTGCGGGCAGCGGGGTCGCAGCGACCGCCACGCGAGCGGGCGCGGGGCTTGCGGCCGGAGCGCGCACCGCGGCGGTTCCGGGACCGGGCGCCGAGGCGGCGGGCTGCGGCGTCGGGCGCGCTGCCAGGACGGTGGGCGCCGCGGTGGGCCGGGCCGTCGGCGCAACGGTCGCTTCGGGCGTCGGGCGCACCGTCGGCTCCACCGTCGGCGCGACGGTTGGTTCCGGCGTCGGCTGCGCCGTTGGACGCTGGGTAGGCTCAGGCGTGGGACGTTGCGTCGGTTCGGGTGTCGGTCGCTCCGTTGGTTCGGGGGTCGGCCGCTGCGTGGGCTCCGGCGTGGGGCGTTGCGTCGGTTCGGGCGTCGGGCGCAGGGTCGGTTCGGGCGTCGGCCGCAGGGTCGGCTCCGCGGTCGGACGCTGGGTGGGCACCGGCGGCAGCGGCGCGGCGGCGACGACCGGCGGCGGGGTCGGCTGCGGCGTCGCTTTCGGCACGATGCGCGCGAGTTCGCGCGGCTGCGGCGGCAGCGGCTTCACCTTCGGCTGGGGCTTCGGCTGCGGACGCGCCGGTGCGGGAAGCGCGACGGCCACCGGCCGCGGACGCAAAACGGGTATCGGCTTCTGCCGCGTCACCGGTCGCGGCGCGGGCTGCGGCGGCGGTGTTTCGGTGCGCACGATGAGTTCGGTATCCGGAACGACCGATTCGGGCGTGCCGCCGCCCTCGATCGAACGCAACACGATGAAAGCAAGCGCCAGCAGTGCGACGGCGTGGATGACGATCGAGCACAGATATGCGATTGCGAAACGCCGCCGGTCCTCGGGCATGCCGTGCACCGCGTGAATCTACCGTCCAACCGCGTGGATGGCCTTGTCACGAAACTTTGTTCCAACGCAGGACCGCCCTCGCGCTCCTCTCAAGTCGTAACCGCGTGCCGTCACGTATGACCAAGCGGACGAAGATCGTCGCGACGATCGGGCCGTCATCCCGCGATCCGAAGATGTTGCGCGAGCTCTTCTTGGCCGGCGTCAACGTCGTGCGGCTGAATTTCTCGCACGGGACGCACGACGAGCACGCCGCGGTCATCGCCGACGTGCGCGCGATTACCGCCGAACTCGGCTTGCACGTCGCCGTGCTCCAAGATCTTCCCGGACCGAAGGTCCGCACCGGCCCCCTCGCCGACGGCACGCCGTCGGTGTTCCTCGTCAGCGGCGAGCCGTTCGTGTTGACGACCGACGCCGTGGCCGGCACGAGCGCGCGCGTGAGCGTCTCGTACGCCGGCCTGCCGCACGACGTCGAGCCGGGCAAACTCATCTACCTTGCCGACGGCACGATCGCGCTGCGCATCGAATCCGTCGCCGGCAACGACGTCACCACGCGGGTGGAAAACGGCGGCGTGCTGCGCCCGCTGCAGGGCATCAACTACCCGGACGGCACGCTCAAGCTCGACGCCGTTACCGATCGCGATTTCGAACACCTGGCGTTCGGGCTCGATGCCGGCGTCGACTGGGTCGGCGTGTCGTTCGTCCGCAGTGCCGCCGACATCGAACGCGTGCGCGCGTTCATGGACCAGCGCGGCCGCCGCGTGCCGATCATGGCGAAGATCGAAAAGCATGAAGCGCTCGAAGACATCGACGCGATCGTGCTCGCCACCGACGGCATCATGGTGGCGCGCGGCGATCTCGGCATCGAGGTGCGCCTCGAGGACGTACCGCTGATCCAAAAGGACCTGATCGCGCGCGCCAACCGCGCCTCGAAACCGGTCGTTACCGCAACGCAGATGCTCGAATCGATGATTTCCAGCTCGCGCCCGACGCGCGCCGAGGCGACCGACGTCGCCAACGCGATCCTCGACGGCACCGACGCGGTGATGCTGAGCGGCGAAACGGCGCGCGGAGAGTACCCGCTCGAGGCCGTGCGCACGATGGCCACGATCGCGGCGGCAGTGGAAAAAGAATATCCGCACGGACGCTTCCACCGCCGGCATTCGGCCGACGTCGACACGCGTGCCACCGACGACATCGGCACGACGATCGCCGAGGCGGCGGCCAGCGGCGCGGAGCGCCTCAACCTGCAGATCATCGTCACCGGCACCACCACCGGCAACACCGCGCGCTACATCTCGTCGTTCCGCCCGCGCGCCCTCATCATCGGGCTGACGCCGCTGGCCGACGTGGCGCGCCAGATGGCGATGATTTGGGGCGTCGAGTCGGTGCTCGTGCAACCTTACCGCTACCTCGAAACACTGATCGAAATCGCCGAACAGCGCGTCGTCGCCGACGGCTTCGCAAAATCCGGCGAAACGATCGCCATCACGAGCGGCATGCCGGTCGGCGCCGGCGGCACCAACGTCCTCAAGATCCACCGCCTTCCCTAAGGCTCCGTGGTGGTGCGATCCAATGACTGGTGGCGGGATGGGTGGTGGGGGG
>DASYOE010000147.1:0-4498 GCA_036008105.1 Candidatus Lustribacter sp.
GCCGTGTACTCGGTGGCCTCGCCCGAAGGCTGCGCGGCGATCCTCTGGGGCGATGCGGCCAAGGCCGAAGAGGCCGCGGCGCGTTTGCGCCTGACCAGCGACGATTTGCTGGGTTTCGGCATCGTCGATGAGGTCGTGCCGGAGCCGCTGGGTGGTGCTCACCGCGACCCGCGTGGTACGATCGGAAATGTCTTGTCTTCGATCGACGGCGCCCTGGCGCGATTGGTAGGGGTCCCGGCCGGCGAGTTGCGTGCTCGCCGGTATGATAAGTTTCGCCGTATCGGGGCGCCGGCGTGAGGTCGCCGCTGCTGGCATGGCTCGCCCGGTTGGGCGTGACCGCCATCGGCGGCACGTTCGCGATTCTGGTTGCGGTACAGTACGCGCGCATCATCGAACGCAACGTCGCGTATATCCAGCAGGTGCACACGGTCGAGAGCGACATCGGCGCGCTTCAAACGAAGCGCGACGAACAGTTGCGCCGGATCCGGCGGCTGAGCGATCCGCGCGGTGCGATCCCCGAGATCCACGACCGGCTGCACTTCGTCGGCGAACACGAAGCGATCATCTACCTCAAACGCCACGACAGCGGTCCGGTCGACCCGTGAGCGAACGCGTCCGCGGCAGCGTGATCAACGTCCATGCCCTCGGTGCCGCGGTGCGCCTCGAGGACGGGCGGCTGGTCTCGGTTCCGCTGGGCGACGTCAACAAAAATCGCGCCAGCTACACACGTGCCTTGGGAACAAAGACAACTCTGCCGTTCGACCTCGAGGGACGTTCCGTTCGGCTAGCAACAACGCGTGTTGATGAGCCAATTGTCCCGACATCGACTACGACTGTTGTCGAAGACCCGGGCTTCGAAGCGCAAATTGCCGCGTATTTAAAGCAAACCGAGTCCTGGGCGCCGGCCGACGCGCCGCCGCCGTCGGAGCGCCATTTGTTCCGGAAACGCACGCGCGCCAAGCAATTTCGAGGCGAGGGACCGCCGTAGCGCGAACGAGGCGTAGGGTGACTACCTCTCGCGTTGACGCCGTTAAAGTCCCCGGATGCTTCGTGCGAATCGAAGGTGCGTACGCCACCTTGCGGGCCGCCGAGCAACGGGTTGCCGATTTCATCCTCAAACACCCCGACGAACTGATCTACCTCACGGTAACAGAACTCGCCGAGCGTACCAATACGAGCGAATCGACGGTCGTTCGGCTGTGCCAGAAGATCGGCTACAAGGGTTATCAAGAATTTAAGATCGTGCTGGCGCGCGATTTGGTCGAACCCACCGCCGACATCTATGCCGAAGTCGAGTCGGGCGACGACCTGACCACCGTCAAGAACAAAGTCTTTCAAGCGAACGCGCAAGCGCTGCGCGATACGATCGAAGTGCTCGACGACGCCGATCTCGAGCGCGCGGTCGAGGCGCTGGCAAAAGCGCGCCGCGTCGACGTCTACGGCGTCGGCGGCAGCGACCCGCTGGCGCTGGACGCCTACCACAAGTTCCTCAAGCTCGGCATGGTCGCGATCGCCCTCTCCGACGGTGATTTGATGGCGATGTCGTCGGCGCTGCTGGGACGGGGCGACGTCGCACTGGGCATCTCGCACACCGGCGCCAGCCGCGACGTCACCGATGCGCTCGACCGCGCCAAGGCCAACGGCGCGACGACGATCTGCATCACGCACCGCTCGACCTCGCCGATCACCAAAGTGTCGGATATTCGTCTCTACACCGCGGCGAAGCAAACCGCGTTTCGCAGCAGTGCGAGTTCGAGCCGCATCGCTCAACTGACGATCATCGATACGCTCTACGTCGGGATCGCGCTGCGCCAGCACGACCGCTCGCTCGAGACGATCGGCAAAACGCGCGAGGCGACCGAAGCCAAGCGATATTAAGAAACGAGCGCTGATCTCGATCGGGACGAACTCCACCCGGCTGCTCGTCCTCGATGGGGAGGCGACGCTGGCGGCGGAATCGCGCGGCACGCGGCTCGGGACCGGCTTACGGGAAACCGGCCGGCTCGATCGCGACGCGCGCGAACGCACGCTCGCGGCGATCGCGGACTACATGGATGCCGTGCGCGATCACCGCGCGGAAATCGCCTGCATCGCCACGAGCGCCGTCCGGCGCGCGGACGACGGCGCCGACTTCACCGCCGCCGTGCGCGAGCTGACCGGTGCGGGTCCGCACATTCTCTCGGGTGAGGAAGAAGCGACCTACTCGTTTCTGGGTGCGACGCACGTTGCCGGCGACGACGTCGAAATCGCGGTGCTCGATGTCGGCGGCGGCAGCACGGAACTCGCGATCGATATTCCCGCGCAGGCCCGAAGACGGGCCGCCGTGAGGTATACGCACTCGGCCGAAATCGGGGCCGTCCGGTTGGCCGAACGCCATCCGGCGCTGCTCGGCGGCCGGGCGCTCGGGCCGGACGAACGCGCGCAGGTGCTCGAAGCGACGCGCGCGGACGCCGCCGTTATCCTGGAGCCCTTCGCCCAAGCGCCGCAACCGGCACGGCTCATCGCCGTCGGCGGAACCGCTTTCACCGCCGCCGCGATGGTTGCCGCAGCGCCGCTGCGCGATGGCGTGACGATGAGCGCGGCCCAACGCGCCGCGCTGCAAGATGCGCTTCTCTCGCGCGACCTCGACGCGCGCAAGGCGCTGCCGTTCATCCGCCCGCAGCGCGCGGACATCTTGCCGGCCGGCATTGCGATCATCGACGAAGCGTGCCGCATCCTCGGTGTCGCTGACGTCACGGTCAGCGTTGACGATCTGCTCAACGGGTACCTCGCCTCGCTCGCGTATGCCGAGCGCGCGCAGCCGGTAACGTGAAGAACCCCGAGTGCCAAGCCGTTCGGGGTTCTTCGTGTAAACGTCCGGTGCGCTTTGGGCCCACACCCGACCGGACGTAAATTGAGCGGGTCTAGACGACCATCAAACCCGGCTCGCGAAACATTTCCGCGAACACGTCGACCAAGTCTTGATTGAATTGCGTACCGGCGTTGCGCTCGATTTCGCGGATGGCTTCGTTCGGTAAGCGGGCCGGGAAATACGGACGCGGCGACGTCATCGCGCAGAAAGCGTCGGCAATAGCCACGACTTGGCTTTCGAGCGGGATCTCGGGTCCGGTAATCCCATGCGGGTACCCGCTGCCGTCGATGCGCTCGTGGTGAGCGACGACGATCGGGGTGAGATACCGTAGCCGCGGCAGACCGCTGAGGGTGCTGCCGCCGTAAACGGGAGCCATCTTGAGCTCGGCCCATTCGGCGTCGGACGGCGTTGCCGGCTTGAGCAGGATGCTGCGCGAGATCGCCAGCTTGCCGATGTCGTGGACGCGTCCGGCAAGCAGGCACGTCGCGATCGTTTCGGGTGTGAGGTCGACGCGGTGCGCGAGCAGCATGGCCATCGTCCCGACGGACTCCAAATGCTCGGCGGTATCGCGATCGAAGCCGGCCATCACGCGAATGAGAACGTCGACTTGCTCGCGCGTTTCGGCGGGAATCCCGGCCTGGACGGTTTCGACGATGAGCGGAGCCTGCCGGATGACAGCCGAGCCGGCTTTGAGGCCGGCTTCTCGGAGGCTGCGCGATTGGTCGGAAGTCATGAGGTCGATTAGGCCGATCGGCGGGTTCTCTGGCGATATCGCAAGAGGTGCAAGGTCGCGTCGACGACGTTCGGATCGAATTCCGTTCCCGAGGACGCGGCGAGTTTGCGGCACGCGGTTGCCGGCAGCACGCTCTCGCGCGCCGGAGACAAGCTGATCAGGTCGACGAACGCTGCCGCTACACCGATGATGCGTGACGGGAGCGGAATCTCGTCACCGCTCAAGCCATCGGGGTAACCGCGGCCGTCGTAGCGCTCGTGATGCGATCGCACGATAGCGGCCAGGTGCGCGAGGGACGGAACGCTCTTGAGGAATGCTTCACCGATCGCCGGATGCTGTTCCAGTGCCTCAACCCCGCAGGCGGCGGAGAGGCCCAGCATGCCGATGTCGTGGAGGCGTCCGGCGAGTTCGATATCGAGCACCGCTGAGGGCGGCAGCCGCATCGTCGACCCGATGCGCACCGCTAGGTTGGCGACGGCATCGAGGCGTTGGGCGGCGTGCTTATCGAGGAGCGCGACGATCCGGACGTAGGTGTCGACCGTTTCCCGCAGCAGGGCGGGAGCGAGCGCGTCCCGTTGGCCTCGCTCGCGGAGTTCAGAGACGACCGCTTCGATGATCGGGCGCGCGGTTTCGACGTTCGCGATCGAGCGCGTGTCGCGGACGGCGTATGCCTGGGCGAGTACGGTATCGCAAGCAGCACCGACCACGTCATCAACCTGTTCCGGCGTTGGAGCGTGAGCGATGGCGCGAACGGCGCTGGCGACGCTGTGGGGCCTCCCAGATCGTATCGCAGGCGTGAGGTGTTCGATGCAGTTCTGCAGCGCAAGCGATACCCAACCCGTATCACCGTACGTACGCTGCGGCACATTGGCCAACGTCGAACGGGCGGAACTGCGCCGGCGCTCGAGGCCGGC
>DASYOE010000148.1:0-3895 GCA_036008105.1 Candidatus Lustribacter sp.
GATCCTTACCGATGTACACGCCGATGCCGCCGAAGTTGCCGCCCTTGAGTTCTTCATCGAGCGCGCGAATCGCATCGGCGTTCAAGTATGTCGTGTACGGATCGCCGAGCCCGCCCAGCATGCCGCTGAGCGCGACGTCGGTGACGTGCGCCTTGTTGCCGGCCTGCGGGTAGCGCGCGCTCACGGCGTCGACCGCACCTTCCATCAGCGCCAGGTCGTGCGTCGACGAACCGGTCGCGTGGCCCGCTTCGAGCGGGCCCTTGCCGGCCATGGCGGGGCGTTTGACGCAGTCGGTGATCAAGCAGTTGAGCGCGCGCGTTTCACCGTCGACCATGCGTTGCGTATCGACCGGCTCGTAATAGCTGTGCTGAACTTGTTCGAACGCGGTCTCGATGACGCGTTTGTCCGCGTCGCCCGCTCCGAGCAAACCGTCGAGATCGAGATCCGCAACCGGCCGGTCGGTCACGATCGTGGAATCGGCCGCGGCACGGCCCGCGTACGCCGCACCGCCCCAGGCGGAGAGCGCAACGATCAGTACAGCGAGTATGAGGCGGATACGGGCTGGCATCAAATCCTATCGGGACGTGGTCTACTCTGTAACCGGATTCAGGCTCAGAGCGTTCCGTGGACCACCAGTTTACCCCAGGATTCTTAGGCCGTCGTTAGGCCGCCGTTAGCGCAGAAACGACATTGGGTCGACCGGATGGCCATTCTCCATCACCTGAAAGTGGACGTGCGGCCCCGTTGCGTCGCCCGTCATGCCGACCGCCCCGATCGCTTGCCCGCGCTGGACGTCCTGGCCCACCCCCACGAAGATCTGGGACATGTGGCAATAGATGGTAGAGAGGCCGCCGTGATGGTCGATCGCGACCATCTTGCCGCAGTCGCCCTCGTAGCCGGCGACGATGACCCGGCCGTCGGCGGCCGCGGCGATCGTGGTGCCGGTGGCGGCGGCGATGTCGATCCCGGCGTGGAGGATCGGCCGGCCGTAGACCGGGTGCATCCGCATGCCGAACGGCGAGGTGATCGGGCCGGAAACCGGCCACAGCAGCTGGCCGGGCGCGCCGGGTTCGGGCGGCAGGGCTTGGCCCGAGAGCTGGGCCGCCCGGCGTTCGGCCGCCCGGCGCGCATCCTCTTCTTGTTGTTTTTCGCGCACCAGGGCTTCGAGGGCGGCTTCGGCTTCGGCCGAGGTGTCTTCCAGCTCGCCGACCTGGACCTGGACGTCGGTCTTTTCGGACTGCGCGACCGCCAGCAGATTCTGGCGCTGCTGCGCGAGCGCGGCCAAAGCGACCTTTTGCTGATCGGCGGCGGCTTCGGCATTGCGCAGCGTCGTCTCGTCGGCGAGCAGCCCGTTTTGGATCGCGAGCACGCGTTCGGCGTCGGCGCGGCGCTGACGGATCGTCGATTCGTTCGCTTTGACGACGAACGCGACGTCGTTCCAACGCTCGACGAAGTCGCCGAACGTTTTGGCTTGCATCAGCACCGCCAGGTAGCCGAGATCGCCGTATTCATACGCCTGAATCAAGCGGTGCTTGAGCGCGTCGTTATGGAGCGCGAGCGTTTTCTGGGCGGCGTCGAGCTGTACGTGGTTGAACTGCAGGTTCGCTTGGGTCGTGTGCATCTTCGCGTCGAGAAACGCGATCTGCCCTTGCACCGACGAGATGTTGCGGTTGGCGATCGCGAGCTGTTCGGCAATCGTGCCGACCTTGGCCGCCGCCGCATCGAGTTCGCTACGCTTGGCGTTCAGCTGCGTGTGAACGACATGCAGCTTCGCCTGCTGGGCTTTGATCTTCGCGTCGAGCGCGTTGGTCTTCGTGGCGGCGAAACCGGGCGCGACGGCGAGCGCGAGCAACACGATGGCGAGGGCGGCGCGGCGAAACATCATCGGCTGCGCTTGTCCATCGCGACGAACGAACCGGTTTGCCGTTTGGCGTACGATTTCAATTCGGCCGCCACTTCACCGATGCTCTGATAGCTCGTGATGCGCGACGACGGCATGACGATCGCGAGCGAGAGCGACATCATCGGAAAGCGGACGTTGTTGCCGCGCCGGTCCTTGGCGGCGATCCAGCCCCGGGCGCGATCGGCCGGGTCGTAGAGCGGCGGCACGTCGCGGTCGAAGGTGTCGGCCACGTTGCGGGCCAGCGTCTCGGCGCGTTGCGGCGTCGTCACGATGATGAAGTCGTCGCCGCCGATGTGACCCAGAAAGTCGCTCTCGCTGCCGACGCGTTTGATCGACTCGGTCATCGCGGTTGCGACGAGCCGGATCGCATCGTCGCCGCGCACGAACCCGTAGTGATCGTTGAACGCCTTGAAGTTGTCGAGGTCGGCGTAGATGACGGCCCACGGTTCGCGTTCCTCGAAGCGCCGGCGCACTTCGTGTTCGATCGCGATGTTGCCGGGCAAGCGCGTGAGCGGCTGCAGTGAGGAATCGACGTTGGCGCGGCGCACCTTGGCGCGCACGCGCGCCAGCATCTCTTGCGGCGAGAACGGTTTGGCGATGAAATCGTCCGCGCCGGCCTCGAGGCTTTTCACCGAGTCGTTCGAGTCGGGGCCGGCGCCGGTGAGCACGATGACCGGAATGTGCGAGGCCGTCGCGTGGCGCCGGATGCGGCCGAGCGTTGCGTAGCCGTCCATCAGCGGCATCACGACGTCGAGCACGACGACGTCGGGCAGATGGTCGTCGAGCAGCGCGAGCGCGGACGGTCCGTCGGGTGCGCTCAGGACGTCGAAGCCGCCGAGTTCGAGATTGGTGCCGATGATGCGGCGCAGGACCTTGTCGTCGTCGACCACCAGCACCGTCGGCCGATGGGCTTCAGGTGCGGCGCTGGGGCTCATGCACGCAAGTATCGGCCGACCGAGAACCACGACGAGACGAAGCCCACCACGGCCCCGACCAGCAACAGCTCGCCGGCCAGTTGCAGCTCGTCCACGTGGAACGGCACGAATTGCAGGGTCGCCGCGATCTTCGGCACGATCTGGATTTGCGCGATCGCCAGCACGATGATCGCTAGCAATGCGCCCAGCAACCCCGCGATGACGCCCTCGGCGATGAACGGCATGCGGATGTACATGCCGGTCGCGCCGACCAGCTGCATGATCGCGATCTCACGCCGCCGCGCGAACACCGTGAGCCGGATCGTGTTCGCGATGATGATCGCCGCGGTCAGCACCAGGAGCGCGATCATCGCAAGCCCGACGCGTCCGATCACATCGGCCGCTTTGAGCAACTTCGTCACCGTGTCGGCGGCGTAGTCGACCTTCGCGACGGCGGGAAGCTTTTCGATCATGGCGGCTACGGCCGGCACGTCGGCCGGATCCCGCACCGCGACGCGAAACGCGTTGGGCAGCGGATTGGACGTCAGCAGCGAGGTGTCGAAGTCGCTGCCCAACCGCTCGCGCATCTGTTGCAGCCCATCGGCCTTGTCAACGTAGCGGGCGGACGAGATGCGTTCGTCGGCGGCGAGCGCCGCGGCCAGCGACTTGGCCTGCGCGTCGGTCGCGTTGTCGTCGAGGTAGACCGCGATCTCGATCTGTTTGAGGATGCCTTGGCCGAACGTCGTGATCGTGTCGCGAACGTAGAGGAAGGTGCCCAGCATCACGATGGTTACCGCAACGGTACCGATCGCGGTGAACTGCATTGCGGCGTTGCGGGTGAAGTTGGCGAAAACCTCACCCAGAAAGAACTGGATTTTGCCCCAATCCACGAAAATAATAGCCTCGCTCGTCGTCGTGCAGGATGCGTCCGTTCTCGAGCCGGACGACGCGACGGCGCATCCGGTCGACCACTGCTTGGTTGTGGGTCGCGACCAGGACGGTCGTGCCCTTGAGGTTGATGCGCTGTAAGAGCTCGATGATCTCGGTCGTGTTGGACGGATCGAGATTTCCGGTCGGC
>DASYOE010000149.1:0-4777 GCA_036008105.1 Candidatus Lustribacter sp.
CGTGTTTGGCGAGAGGCCGTTCGGCAAGAGCGTCGCCGCCGCCGATGGTATGGCCTTCGGCACTGCGGCGGCAATTAGTAGAATCGGATTCAATTACGTCTTCTCTTCCATAGGAAAGGCGATGGCGGCATCCTTTTTACGACCGCAGACTCCGGCGTGCCTGCCGTCGGCCGCCCACGAAGTATTCGACGACGGCGGGCAGAAAAGCAGCTTGTGCCCGACTCCGAGAGGCTCGCGCAGCCGCTGCGCTCGGTCGCTCCGATCAAGAATCGGCGGGTTTGGCGCGATCTGGCGCGCATTCTCTCGACGATCTTTAATCCGTTTCTGACGGCTCTCGCGCTCTTCGTGATCCTCGCGCTGATCGGCGCGAAGGATACGCTTGACTTCTGGCGCTTGCTCTTTCTGTCTACCTTCTTTACGTCCATCGGGCCGATGCTCTACGTCTTCTGGCTGTACGCTACCGACCGCATCTCCGACCTCGATATGTCCAAGCGCGACGAGCGCGAGCAGGTCTTCGTCGTATTCGTGATCTTCTACGTGCTCGGCACGATCGATCTGTGGCTGATCGGGGCCCCGGCCATCATCACCGCCTCGATGGCCGGCTACGCGGTGTCGGCGCTCGTCGTCCAGTGGATCACGCGGTACTGGAAGATCTCCACCCATGCGCTCGGCATCACCGCGCCGCTCATCGCGTTGTGCGTGATCTACGGCCCGCGCCCGCTGCCGTTCTTGATCCTGATTCCGATCGTCTGCTGGGCCCGCGTCTACCTGCGCGCCCACACCGTGCTGCAAGTCGTCGCGGGCGTCGGGCTGGCGACCGTCTCAACGCTGGTCGTCTTCCGTTTGTTCCACGTGATCTAGCGCCCTTCGACACGGCTCAGGGCAGGCTCCACGAGCCCCGTCACGCGGCCGGTGCGGTCGCCGGTCCATTTGCGGACGTTCGATTCGAAGCGCGCGACATCGCCGTTGGTGACGTAGAGGGTCGTTCCGCCGCCCGGCGGCAAGCGCAGCGCGCGCACGGCGCGCGCTTGTTCGCGCGCCGGGTCGATGCGCACCGCGGCGGGCAGCGCGGCGGCGAAGTGGGCTTCGAGCAACGGGTAATGCGTACAACCGTAGACCAGCGCATCGACGCCGGGCGGAAAGGCGGCCACGACGTCGCGCACCGCGGCGCGCGCACGTTCGCTTTCGCTCTCGCCCGCCTCCACCAGCGGCACCAGCAGCGGTGCGGCGATCTCCACCACCTCGACATTCGGCGCGACGGCGCCGATCGCGACGGAGTAGGCATGACTGCGCACGGTGGCGGGTGTCGCGACGACCGCCACGCGCCGGAAGGTCGCGCCGGCGAACGCGCGGGCGCCGTTGACGATCAGATCTTGGATCGGCAGCGGGAACGCCAGCGGCGGCCAGCCCAGCCGGCCGGCCACGGCGCACGACGTATTGCAGCCCATCACGACGAGATCGGCGCCGTGCGCCTGGAGCCAGCCGAGGTTGGCGGTCATCAGCGCGTGCAGATCGGCGTCGGTGCGCTCGCCGTACGGTGCATGCGCCTGATCGGCGAAGTACACGACGTCGTCGTCGATCCCGGCCGCGCGCAGCGCGGCGAGCACGGTGAGCCCACCGAGCCCCGAATCGTAGACGCCGATCACTGATCGGCTCGCGAGGTCTGCGCGCCCGGAACGCCGGCGTACGCCTTGACGCCGTTGGCGATGCCTTGGGCCATGTTCTGCAAGAAGGCCGGGGTGCGCAGCAGCGCCGCATCGTGCGGGTTCGAGATGAACGCCGTCTCGATCAGCACCGACGGCATCGTCGTGTGACGGATGACGTAGAAGTTCTCGTGACGCGGTCCGACGTCACCGGTTCCGGCGACCGGAATCACGGCCTTTTCCAACGTTTGCGCCAACAGTTCGGAGTCGGGCTTGTACCAGTAGAACGTCGTGCCGTTGACGCTCGGGCTGTCGGAATAGTTGACGTGGATGCTGATGAACAGTCGCGCGTTGATCGAGTTGGCCACGTCGCAGCGCGTTTGCAAGTACGCGCGATCCTCGGGATTCGGCTTGCCGTCGGCGCGCATCGCGGCGAGGTTCGCCTGCGACACCGGATCGATGTCGGAATCGCGCGTCATCTGCACGTTCCAGCCGGCCGCCAGCAGCAGCGCGCGCAGGCGCCGGGCGATGTCGATCGTCAGGTTCTTCTCGATCAGGCCGTTGTGGGCGGTGCCGTAGTCGTCGCCGCCGTGGCCCGGATCGAGCACGATCGTGCGCGACCCGTTGCCGAACTTCCAGGGCGTCGCCGGCGCGACCGGCGTGTCGAGCGGCGCCGGCGTCGCCGGCGCGAGGTCACCGACGGCGGCCGAACCCACGCGCCCGCTGCCGGTCTTCAACGCGGCAATCGCATCGACGTTCGTCGCGGCGATCGTCAGGCCGTCGGCGGCCGTTTGCACGTCGACCGTTTTCTCGCCGCGCAGCGTGATCGCGATGCGCACGATCGGCTGATCGGGCGTTCCGATTTGCCGGATGCGCACGCTGTCGACCGCCGCAACGCCGGGCCGTTCGTCGCGGCCCGCATCGGTCAGCGTCGTATTGTGCAAATCGAGATACCAGCGTTGGTCGGCGAGCCGGTGCCAGTCGTAAGCCGCCGCACCGCTGAGGACCACGTGAATCGTCAACCCGTCATCGACGGGCTGCAACGTCACCGCATCGACGACCGCGGGACCGGTCGGCGCCGCGACCGGACTCGTGTCGTCGAGCGACGCCGGCGGTTCGGCCGGCGGCGGGACCGTGCCTGAAAGCACCGGCGGCGGCGGGGGCGTATACGCCGGCGCGACCGCGACCGGCCGCGCCGTCGCGGGTGCATTCGTCAGGACCGGAGCGGGCGGGTTGACCGCGACCGCACCCGGCGCGCCGGTCAACGTCAACGCCAATTCATACGGCGATGTCGCCGCGCTCAACTCGTACGAAAAACCGCCCGGTCCGTCGAGGGCAACGATCGTCGACGGATTGCGCGGCACACCGCCGGTCGTGATCGTGGCCGTCACGCCGGCGCCGAGCGCGTGCGCACCGGTCAAGGGCGAGGCGACGCCGGAGAATGCAAACTCGACGTGGGTGGGTGTATCGATCCGTTTGACGTACGCCACCGCCGTCGCGGCGCGAATGACGACCGTCGTGCGCCCGGCCTGCGTACGGATGTCGAGCGCGCCGATTTGGGGCTGCAAGATCGTCGCGCCGGCGCCGGCGACCGGCTCGACGTAAAGCGCGTGCGCGAGCGCGAACAGCGGCACGATCGGTTCGTTTCCGTCGACGAACGGCGCGAACGTCGCCCGCGACGACACGCCGCCCGCGCTGTACTGCGCCGAGCCGATGGTGAACGTGATCGTACGGTGATCGGCCGCCGTGACGACGATGTAGCGCTGTTGCGGCTGGTAGGCGATGGTCGCACCCAACTTGGTGAGAAAGCGCGTCAACCCGGAATCGCGGATCGACACCGCGACGTCGCCGTCGAGCGGGATCGCGCGCTCGAAGATCAGCTTCGTGCCGGCAAACCAGAAATTCGGGTTGCCCGCCTCTTGGGCGGCTGCCGGGACCAGTGCGGTAAGCGCGACGGCCAGCGCCGCGACCGCACTAAAAACTCTGACGCGTAAGCGGTTCATCGAGTTCGAGGTGACCTCCGGGAAGCGTCGCCACGTGCTCGCCCGCAACGCTCACGCGTACGGACGAGATGCCGGGGAGGGCCGTGAGCGTATACACCAATGCCTTGAACTCCGCGGCCTCCCGGAAACTGCCCTCAACGTCGGTGCCGACGTCCTTCGAGAGATCGACGTCGACCGTCGAACCCTCAACGTCGGCCGAGCGGACGGTGGTTCCGGGTGGAAAGCGGACGGCATCGACTCCGGCTGCGGGCCCGGCAACCGCCTGGACGGCGGCGTAAAAGGCAACGGAGCGCGGGTCGCGGGCCGGGCCCAGCGATACGGTCCAGGGCACGAGCGTCGTGCCGTCGGCGGCCTTGGCGTAATATACGACGACCGACTCGGGACCGTTGTTGTGCCGTCCCAAGAACCACCATGAGGCGGCAGCGACGGCAACCAACAATAGGACCAAGGCGACGGCGCGCGTGGCTCGCATGTTGGGAATTTCACGTTCGCCGTACCAACGACACTTCACTCCGAAAGGCGTCAACCATGCTCTTACGGAACGACCTTTATGCCGTGGTAAGCTGGGTGCGCCGATCCGACGGCCGCGCCGAGGCGTTTCGGTAGCGGCTTGTCCCGTCTCTTTGAAAGCTTCGGCGATGACGCCGACGAGGCAAAGATTTCCGTTGGTTCACGACTCGGTGACGATGCCGAGGTGGACGGGGAAGCCGATGCGTTCGCCGGTCTCGGCGAAGGCGACGAAGAGACCACCAGCCTCCTCGCCGAGCTAGCGGAGGAGGCGCCCGCACTCGAGCCCGCGCCGCGCGCGCTGAGCCTGAGCACCGACGAGGAGACGAACCTCCCGCCCGGCGGGATGGCGGCCTCACCCTATGACATCCCGGATTTCGCCCAGGACGCCAAAGATCTCGACACCTACGACGATGCGAAGCGCCGCTACCAGCGTCAACAGCTAGCCTCGGCCGAAACGGCGATCCAGACGTCGTTCGCCCAAAAGCGCGAGCAACTCTATCGCGAGATCAAGAACGGCAAGTCGTTCGAGGAAGAGCGCCGCTCCGCGGCCACGTATACGACGCGGCAATACGCGAACCGCTATCCGATCCACGTCGACAAGAAGGGCGTCAATCCGCCCAC
>DASYOE010000150.1:0-8362 GCA_036008105.1 Candidatus Lustribacter sp.
CGGCAGCAAGTCGAGCAATTTCTCCAGATCGCTCTTCACCTCGTTGTCGCGACGCAAATACGCGCCCATCAACAAATTCTCTTCGACCGACATCGAGCTGAACAGCCGGCGGCCCTGGGGGACCTGCACGACACCGGCCGACACGATCTCGTCGACCTGCGCGCCGGTAAGGTCGCGTTCGCCGAACGCCACCGATCCGGACCACGTTCGCACGAGGCCGCTGATCGCGCCGAGCAGTGTCGACTTGCCGGCGCCGTTGGAACCGATGATCGCGACGATCTCGCCCGGCTGCACGTCGAACGACACGCCCCAGAGCACTTGCGTGTCGCCGTAACCGGCGCTCAAGCCTTCGACGCGCAGCGCGCTCACGGCGGCGTTTCCCGTTGCCGTTGGCGGGCGGCGTAGCGCGATCCCAAGTAGGCTTCGACGACTTCCGGCGACGCGAGCACGTCCGCCGGCGCGCCCTGGGCGATCTTCTTCCCTTCCGCCAGCACGACGATCGTCGTCGAGATCGAGGCGATCGCTTTCATCAAGTGTTCGACGACGATCAACGTCACGCCGCGTTCGTTGACCGTGCGTAACAGATGGACGGCTTCATCGACCTCGGTCGCGTTGAGGCCGGCCATGACTTCGTCGAGCAAGAGCACTTCCGGATCGAGCGCCAAGGCCTTCGCCACCTCGAGACGCTTGCGGCTCGGGACGGTCAGCTCGCTCGCTAAGCGGCCCGCGACGTGCGACAGCCCGACGATCTCGCACAACTCTTGCGCGCGTTCGAACGACGCCCGCGTGCTCCGGCGTCCGCCCTCGCGTCCGTACATCGCGCCGACCGCGACGTTTTCGCGCACGGTCAAGTTGGCGAACGGCTTCACCACCTGAAACGTGCGCGCGATCCCGAGCCGGCACACCGCGTAGGTCGGGACGTCGGCGATCCGCTTGCCGGCGAAGACGACGCCGCCGGAGTTCGGCTTGTACACGCCGGAAATGACGTTCATCAGCGTCGTTTTGCCGCTGCCGTTGGGGCCGATCAGCCCCAGCACGCTGCCCCGCTCGACCTCGAGCGAGACGTCCTCGAGCGCGTGCAACCCGCCGAAATACATCGACACGTTTTGGATCGAGAGAAACTCGCTCATACGCGGTACGCTCCGAGCGTCCGGACGAAGCCCTTCCAGCCGCCGCGCGTGTTGAGCAGCCACAGCAGGCCGCGCGGTAAAAACAGCACCACCAGCACGATAACCGCGCCGAAGAACAGGGTGTGGATCTGCGGAAAATGACTCCACAGCGTTTCGTTGATGGCGGTGAGGATCAGCGCGCCGATCAGCGGCCCGGCGACGGTCCCGACGCCGCCGAGCAGCGCCATCACGACCGGAAAGACGTTGTCGTCGGTCGCGAACGCAGTCGGCGGATCGATGAAGCCGTTGGCACCCGCGAAGACCGCACCGGCCGCCGCCGCCATCGCCGCGCTGATCGCCCACGCGATGACCTTGTAGCGCGTAGCGTCGACGCCGAGGACCGCGGCCGCTTCTTCGTTTTCGCGAATGGCCACGAAGGCGTAGCCCAACTTCGAGCGCGCAATGAAAAACGTGGCGAGCATGCTCGCCGCGCACACGACCCACATCGCGTAGAAATAGACCAGATACGCATCGAGCGGACGGACCGGAAAGCCTGCTCCGGCACCGAGCCAGTCGACGTTCGCGATGATCTCTTGGGTCGCCAGCGCAATGCCGAGCGTGCCGATGGCGAAGTAATGCCCGCGCAAGCGCAGGATCGGGATTCCCAGCACGAGCGCGAAGACGACCGCCACGAGCATCGCGAGGACGACCGAAAGCACGACGTTCTGCTGGTGCCAGTGCTGCCACAGGGCGGCCGTCGTATAGCACCCGATGCCGAAGAACACGACGTTGCCGAAGCTCACGTACCCGGTGTAGCCGCCGATCAAGTTCCAGCCGAAGCTCAACGTCGCAAACATCAGCACGCCGCGCACGAGATTCTCGTCGTAGCTGCTGTGGAGCAACGGCACGAACGCCAACAGAACGAGGATGCCGACCGACACCCGCAGCGCGACGGCATTTCCGGTAATCCCGCCCATCGCTAGGCCGTGGCTTTGCCGAGGATGCCGCGCGGGCGCACGATGAGGACGATGAGCAGCACGACCAGCGCGACGGCGTCCTGCAATCCGGTGCCGATGTACTGCGCGCCGAACGATCCCAGCACGCCGTAGACCAGGCCGCCGACGAGCGCGCCCTGCACCGTTCCCAACCCGCCGAGCACGCAACACACGAACGCGGTGATCACGAACGGATCGCCCATCGAGGGCTGCAGGCTATAGGAAAGGCTGATCAAGACGCCGGCCGCCCCGGCCAAACCGGCGCCCAAACCGAAGACGATCGCGTACAAATGCGACACGCGCACGCCCGAGAGCTGCGCGGCGTCGATATCCATCGCCATGGCGCGAATCGCCCGGCCGGTCCGGCTCGTGCTCAGCCACACGTGCATCACCGCGGTGATGGCGAGGGCGACGACGAGCGTCCAGAGCTTCGTCCAGGCGACGGTGACCGGGCCGAGCGAGAAATTCGAGCCGCTGTACGCCGTCTCGATCCCCCGCGTGTCGCCATGAAAGATGACCAGCACCACATTGATGATCAGCAGCGACAGCCCGAAGGTCAGCAGAAAGGGCGTCAACAGCGGCGCGCGCACGACCCAGTTGATCACCCAGCGCTGAATGCCGTAGCCGAGCGCGAACAGCAGCACGAATCCCACCGGCACGCTGACGAACGGGTCGATATGCCACGTCGAGAACAGCACGTAGGCCGTATACGCACCCAGCATCACGAACGCGCCGTGCGCCAGGTTGATGATGTTCATGATGCCCCAGACGAGGCTGAACCCAAGCGCGACCACGGCAAAGATCCCGCCGACGAGAATGCCGTTGACGAGATCTTGCGCGAAAAGTTGCATGCGCGACTTAGGCTAGCGCGAACTCCACGCCGGCGTGGGGTACGCCGGCTTCGCGTTTTGGACGCCCAGCGGCCAGACGGTCATCAGGTCGTCGTGCTGGATCTGATTGACGGCCATCGGCTTGTACACGTTGATGCCGCGGCTGTCGAACTTCAGGATGCCGTAGAACGTCACGACGTCGAGGTTCTGCAGCGCGTCGCGGACCTTCTGCGGGTCGAGCGAGCCGGCTTTCTCGATCGCGTACATGAACGCCAAACACGCGGCCGTCGACTCGGCGTTGTGGTACTCCGGAACGTAGCCGTACTTCTTGTTGAACGCCGCCGCGTACACTTTCGAATCACCGATGAAGCCCGGCGCCCCCTGGTATTTCGCGGTCGGCGACCACTGCGTGCCGCCGAACACCCAGTTCGCGTCTTTGCCGAGCGTCTTGCGGAAGTCCGGCGTATCCGGTCCGACCGAATAGCCGAAGATCTTGGCGTTGACGTTCTGCTCCTTGAGCGTCCGCTGCAAGAGCAGCGCTTCGTCGAGATGGCCGCCGTTGAGGACGATGTCCGCGTTCGCCGCCTTGATCCCGCTCACGATCGCCGACACGTCGGTCGTATCGGCCGGATACTTGTTCTGATACACGACTTGCATGCCGTGCGCGTTGGCGTAATCCGCCGCGCCTTGGCCGACCTCGACCGAGAACGTATCGTTGGCCGTCGAGATAGCGACGGTCTTCGGCGCCGGCTTGAGCGTGCGCGCCATTTCGAGGATGCCCTGCAGATACTTGAAGCCCGGCGCGAGCACCGCGAACGTGTACTTGTAGCCTTGGCTGAAGATGCTCGCGGCGGCGCCGTTGCCTTCGACCATCGGAACTTTCAGCCGCTCCGCCACGGCGGCGGCCGTTGCCGTGTTCGCCGAACCGTAGGGCCCGAGGATGAAGTTCACTTTGTCTTCGGAGACGAGCCGCTCGACGAGGCGAGCCGCGGTCTGCGGATTGGATTCGTCGTCGTAATACTTGATGTCGACCTTATAGGTCTTGCCGCCGACCTTCATCCCGCCGTGCGCGTTGACGTAGTCCTTCCAGAAATCGTAGCCGGCTTTGGTCAAGGCGCCTTCACGCGCGTTTGCACCCGTCGCGGCCAGTGCCGCGCCGAAGACGATCGTGTTGTCGTCGGCCCGGGCCGGCACGGGAACCGCGGTCGTGAGCGCGAGCGCGCCCGCGACGGCGAGCGCAAAGAGGGCACCAACGCGAATACAAGCCATCTCGATCCTCCGAGAATGCGAAGATTATTCGCTCGAATCCGCTAGGCCCCGGCAGATTCCTTCACGTAGGCCTTCAACATAGCCGCGCGCGGCGGCGGCCGCAGCGGGACCGGCACGGCCGGCAGTCGCATCGATGAACGCGCTGCCGACGATCACGCCGTCGGCGATCGCGCCGATTGCGGCGGCGTGCGCGGGCGTGGAGATGCCGAAGCCCACCGCCAACGGCCGCTGGGTCTGCGCGCGCAGGCTCTCAACCGAGGAGCGGATCCAGGCGATGTCCGGCTCGCGGCCGGCGCTCGTCACGCCCAAGCGCGACACGATGTAGACGAAGCCGTCGCTGGCGGCCGCGATGCGCGCCGCACGTTCGGGCGGCGTCGTCGGCGCGACGAGCAACGGAATCGCCAGCCCTTCGGCGCGAAACGCGGGCGCAAACGCCGCGAGTTCTTCGAGCGGAACGTCGGGCACGATCGCGCCGAGCGCACCGGCCGCGCGGGCCGCCGCGGCAAAGCGCGCCGGGCCGTATTGCACGATCGGGTTGACGTAGGTGAAGAACAGGATCGGGGCGGCACCGCGATCGCGCGCGCCGGAGGCCAGCGCGAGCGCACCGTCGAGCGTCATACCGTTGTTCAACGCGCGCTGCCCGGCGGCCGCGATGGTCGGGCCGTCGGCGAGCGGATCGCCGTACGGAATGCCCAGCTCGATCAGGTCAACGGACGGCGAGATAGCATCGATGACGGCCGCGGTCGTGGCGGCGTCGGGATCGCCGGCAACGAGATAGACGATCAGGGCGGCGCGCTTTTCAGAACGCGCCGTACTGAAGACGGCCGCGAGCCGGTCGCCGGCAGCGATCACGCGAGGACTTCGGCCGGCGCGGCTGCGTCGAGCGCCGCGACCGTGCGCGTGTCTTTATCGCCGCGTCCGCTCAAGTTCACCAGGATCAGCCCGTCGGGCCCGCGTTCGCGCGCCAGCTTGCACGCATAGGCGATCGCGTGCGCGCTTTCGAGCGCCGGAACGATCCCTTCGCTGAGCGCCATCGCATGGTAGGCCGCGAGCGCTTCTTCATCCGTGGCCGACACGTACGTTGCGCGGCCGGAGTCGCTGAGGAACGCGTGCTCCGGACCGACGCCCGGATAATCCAGCCCGGCGCTGATCGAATGCGTGTCGCGCACCTGACCCTCGGAGGTTTGCAGCACGTACGAGCGCGAGCCGTGCAAGATGCCGACCGTGCCGGCGTTGATCGACGCCGCGGTGTCGATCGACTGCAGGCCGTGGCCCGACGCCTCAACACCCCAGAGTTTCACGGCCGCATCGTCGACGAAGCCGGCAAAGATGCCCATCGCGTTCGAGCCGCCCCCAACGCACGCCACCACGTCGGTCGGCAAGCGCCCGTAACGCTCGAGCACTTGCCCGCGCGCTTCGATGCCGATGACCTTCTGAAACTCGCGCACCATGTACGGATACGGATGCGCGCCCACCACACTGCCGATGATGTAGAACGTGTCGGCGACGCGGCCGGCCCAATCGCGGAACGCTTCGTTGGTCGCGTCCTTGAGCGTACGGGTTCCGCTCTCCACCGAATGCACGGTCGCGCCGAGCAACTTCATCACGTACACGTTGAGCGCCTGACGTTCGACGTCGACCGCGCCCATGAAAACCTCGACCGGCACGCCGAACTTGGCGCCGACCGTCGCGGTCGCGACGCCGTGCTGACCGGCACCGGTCTCGGCGATGAAGCGGGTCTTCCCCATCCGCCGCGCGAGCAACGCCTGCCCCACGGTGTTGTTGATCTTGTGCGCGCCGGTGTGGTTGAGGTCTTCGCGCTTGAAGAGCAGCGTGGCGGCGTTGGGGCCGGCTAACCGTTCGGCGCGGTACACGGGCGAGGGGCGACCGACGTAATCGCGCAGCACCTCATGATACTCGCGCCAGAACGACGGATCCGCGAACGCCTCGTTCATCGCGTGCTCGAGCTCGGTGACCGCGCCGACGAGCACCTCGGGCACGAACATCCCGCCGAACTTTCCGAAGTAGCCGTGCGCGTCAGGCTTTTGCAAGCGACGTTCCTTCCCTCACCGCACGCACGAAGGCGCGCATCAGCGCGGGGTCCTTGACCCCATCGCGCTCGACGCCGCTGCGCACGTCCACCCCGAACGGCCGCACGCTCGCAATCGCCGCGGCGACGTTGTCCGGCCGCAAGCCGCCGCTGACGATCACGCGCCGGCGGCGGGCGATCGCTTCGATCAGCTGCCAGTCGAACGGCGTGCCTGTGCCGCCATAAAGCGACCCGGCACTCGAATCAAACATCAAGTCGGCATCGGGATAGCGGTCGGCCATCGCCGCCGCGCTCGCGGCCGTATAGGTCTTGCCGACTTCGAAGTGCACGGCTTTCACGTAGCGGCCGTGCGCGGTCGCGGCGCAGAATTCCGGCCCCTCGTCGCCGTGAAACTGCGGCACACATCCCAGCGCCAGGATCTCGGCGACCAGCGCCGGGCCGGGGTTCACCATCACCCCGACGACCGCGACAAACGACGGGACGCTGCGCACGATGGCGCGCGCATCCGCCGGCGTCACCCGCCGCGGCGATTCCGCGAAGATGATCCCCACCGCATCGGCGCCGGCTTCGACCGCGCCCTCGACGTCGTCGATGCTCGTACAACCACAGATCTTGACGCGGGTGCGGTCGCTTATACGGGCACGCCTCCGCCGCGCAGCATCCGAATCATCTCGGCTTTGTCGTTCGTGCGCATCAGCGACTCGCCGATGAGAAAGCCGCGCGCCCCGGCCGCATAGAGCGACTGCACGTCTTCGCGGGAGCGCACGCCGCTCTCCGAAATGGCCACGATGTTGGACGGCACGAGCGGGAGCAGTTCGGCCGTGACGGCCAAATTCGTTTCGAACGTCCGCAGGTCGCGATTGTTGATGCCGAGCAAGGTCGCGCCGAGGGAGACCGCGCGCGCCAGCTCGGTCTCGTCGTGCACTTCGACGAGCACGTCGAGGGCGTAGCGCGCGGCTTCGTCCATCATCTCGCGCAGTTCCTCGTCGTTGAGGCCGGCCACGATCGCGAGCACGCAGTCGGCGCCGTAGGCGGCCGATTGCGCAACTTCATACCGCGTGCGCATGAAGTCTTTGCGGATGATCGGCAGCCGGCTCGCTTT
The DNA here is from genome assembly GCA_036008105.1 of Candidatus Lustribacter sp. Classification (GTDB taxonomy): domain Bacteria; phylum Vulcanimicrobiota; class Vulcanimicrobiia; order Vulcanimicrobiales; family Vulcanimicrobiaceae; genus Lustribacter. The sequence goes on from DASYOE010000150.1 coordinate 7,356, forward strand.
GCGGGCGATGTCGACGTAGGCCAGATCCCCGAGAAAATGATCGCCCTCGGTGAGGACGCTGATCGCGTTCGCGCCCGCCGTCTCGTAGGCCCGGGCAATCGCCGCCGGGTCGAGCTCGCGCACGATCAGTCCGACCGACGGTGAGGCGCGTTTGATCTCCGCGATGATCGCGGGACCCTCGGCGGCCGTCAACGCTGCGCGGAACGGGCGCCGCTCGCTCATGCGGGTCGTCGCGCGCTCGCGCACGACCTCGAGCGGCTCGCGCGCCTCGTCGGCTGCGCGCACCTTGGCGGTGGCGGCGTACAGTTTGTCGAGCATGTCGGTCACGTTGCGAACTCCTTGATACGCTCGCCGCGCAAGGCGTCGAGCGCTGCGCGCGCGGCACCGCCGGCGACGGCGGCCCGGGCGCGTTCCATTCCGTCGTTGATGTCTTCCGCGGCTCCCGCGACGACGAGCGCGAGCGCGGCATTGAGCGCGACGAGGTCGGCGCGCGGCGAACGTTCGCCGGCCAGAATTGCGGTCAACGCGGCCGCGTTCTCGGCCGCGTCGCCGCCGCGCAACGCATCGACCGATGCGTGCACGCCGTAGTCTTCAGGATGCAGCTGCCAGTGGCGCATGCCGGCGGCATCGAATTGCACGACGTAGGTCGGGCCCTCGCCGGCGATTTCGTCGAGCCCGCTGGCCGAATGCACGATGGCCGCAGCCGCAGTACCCAGCTCCTGGAGCGCCTCGGCCAGCAGCACCAAGTGCCGTTCTTCGGCGACGCCCACAAGCTGGCGGTTCGCACCGGCCGGATTGGTCAGCGGCCCCAGAACGTTGAAGATCGTGCGCACGCCGAGCTCGCTCCGCACCGGACCCACCGCACGCGTCGCCGGGTGGTGACGGCGCGCGAACAAAAATGCGATGTTCGATTCGCGCAGCAGCCGCGCCGAAACCTCGGGGTCGCGTTCGAGCTCCACGCCGAGCGCTTCGAGGACATCCGCGCTCCCGCACTTGCACGAGGCCGC
>DASYOE010000151.1:0-1549 GCA_036008105.1 Candidatus Lustribacter sp.
CGCTGAGCCGCGCGTGACCGCCGTCCCGCCGAACGACGTTCTGGTCGCGACCGGCAGCTATACGATCTCGGGCCGCTGGAAGCTGGCCGCGCGCGACGCGGCGCCCGACACCCCGCTGATCGTTGCGCTGCCCGGCGGCACCTACACGTCGGCGTACTTCGACGTGCCCGGCATGTCGCTGCTGGACCGTGCTGCCGCCCTGGGCATTGAGGTGTTGGCGCTGGACCGCCCGGGTTATGCCGGCAGCACGCCGTTTGCGCCGGCCGACGCAACGATCACGCGCAATGCGGAGCGGCTCGATGAAGCGATCGGCAAGATTTGGAAAGAGGCGGGCAGCAGCGCGCGCGGCATCGTGCTCATCGGTCATTCGATCGGCGGTGCGATTACGGTTGAGATCGCTTCGCGCCGGCCGTCGTGGCCGTTGCTCGGGATCGCGGTATCCGGCGTCGGACTCACGACGCCGCCCGCCGACGCGGAGCGGTTCAGCGGGTTGCCCCCGATCCCGACGATCGAGTTGCCGCCGGCGATCAAGGACCGGATGATGTTCGGTCCGCCGTGGACGTTCGCACCGGGGACGCCGGAAGCGAGTCACGTGGCGGACGCGCCGGTGCCGCGCGCCGAATTGGTCGATATCACCCACACCTGGGCGAACCGCGTGCGCGAGTTGGCCGCGAAGGTCACGGTGCCCGTTCACTATCGTCAGGGCGAGTTCGATCCGCTGTGGATCAACGGCGACGACCAAGTGCGCGGCTTTGCCGCCGCGTTCTCCGCAGCGCCGTTCGTCGACGCGCGCGTGTTCGAATCGGCCGGCCACTGCATCGACTTTCACCGGCTGGGGCTCGCGTTTCAACTCGAACAGCTCGAATTTGCGCTGCGCTGCGCGGTTCCGAAGGAGGCCAATTAACTAATGAAATTACTACGCGCCGGCGAGCCCGGCCGCGAACGGCCGGCGGCCCTCGACGGCTCCGGAGCGATGCGCGATCTCTCGGGGCACATCGCGGAACTCGACGGGCGAACGCTGAGCGACGCGAGCCTCGATACCCTGCGCAAGCTCGACCTCGCGACGCTGCCGCTCGTGCCGGCCGGCACGCGCATCGGGCCGTGCGTCGCCAACGTCGGAAAGTACGTGTGCATCGGTTTGAACTACGCCGATCACGCGAACGAGGCGGGGATGAAACTGCCGAGCGAACCGACGATCTTCATGAAGGCGACCTCGTGCATCCAGGGGCCGAACGACGACGTCGTGCTGCCGAAGATGTCGACGCAGGGCGACTGGGAAGTCGAACTGGGTTTCGCGATCGGCCGCAAGGCACAGTACGTCACGGAGCAAGACGCGCTCTCGTACGTGGCCGGGTATTTCGTCGCCAACGACGTGTCGGAGCGCGATTTCCAAATCAATCACGGCGGACAATGGACGAAGGGCAAGAGCTGCGACACGTTCGGGCCGATCGGGCCGTGGCTCGTCACGCGCGACGAGGTTGCCGATCCGCAGAAGCTCAGTCTGCAGCTCGACGTGAACGGCGTGACGATGCAATCGAGCTCGACGTCG
>DASYOE010000152.1:0-4330 GCA_036008105.1 Candidatus Lustribacter sp.
TCGCGCCGAGCTGGCGCACCAGCATCGATACGCCGGTCGCGCTCGCGAGTTCGTTCTTCGGCAGCGGTGAGAGCATCGCGGTCGTCACCGGCACGAACATCAAGCCCATGCCTAAACCCTGGATCATCCGCGGCCAGAAAATGTCGCCGATGCCGGCATACTGGTTCAGATCGCCGAGGGCCCAGCACGACCAGGCCGAGAGGACCAGCCCGACCGCGGTGAGCAGGCGCGCATCGACGACCTGCATCAAGCGACCCACGACGATCATCGACGCGGCGGTGGCGAGAGCGCCGGGCAACAGCGCGACGCCGGTATCGTACGCCGTCATGCCCATCGAGGTCTGGAAGAACAGCGGCATGATGAGCGCGGTGCCGTAGAGTCCGAAACCGACGACGGTCAGTAGCAGATTGCCGAACACGAACGTCGGAAAACGGAACGAGCGCAGGTCGACCAGCGGATGCGGGTCGCGCAGCGTCTTCACCAGAAACCACGCCGTCGCGATCACTGAGACGACCGTCAGGAGGACGATCGTCGAGGAATCGAACCAGTCGTCGTGTTGACCGCGTTCGAGCACGTATTGGATCGCGCCGATGCCGGTCGAGAGCAGCGCGAGGCCGAGCCAATCGATGCCGCCCCTGGGCTTCTCGAGATACGCCGGATCGGGAATGAACGCGATCGTCATGAAGAACGCGGCGATACCGATCGGGATATTCACCAGAAACAAGAGCGGCCAGGTGGCGTTGTCGATGATGTAGCCGCCCATCAGCGGGCCGAGCGCCGGACCGACCATCGCGCCCAAACCGAAGATCGCGGTCGCCATGCCGCGCTTGCCGGGCGGAAACGTTTCGAAGATGATCGCTTGCGCGGTCGGCTGCAGCGCGCCGCCGCCGAACCCTTGCAAGATACGGTAGAACGTCAGTTGCCACACCGAGGTCGCGGTGCCGCACAAGAGCGATGCGATCGTGAAGATCGCAACGCAGCCGGCATAAAATCGCTTGCGGCCAAACTTCGCGGTGAGCCAACCGTTGAGCGGCATCGTGATGACACTCGCGAGCAAATAGCCGGTGACGACCCAGGCCGCATCGTCGAGCGACGCACCGAGCGTTCCGGCGATCGTGTTCAAGCCGACGTTGACCACGGTGCCGTCGACGATCGCCATGATCATGCCGAGCATGACGGTCAGCGAGATGAGGAACGGGGAGGCCGCCGGACGCGCGGGCGCCGGCGCAACCGCCAACGTTGCAGCCATTATTCGTGGGTGAGCAGCGAGTAGAGATCGCGGCGCGCGCGTTCGACGATCGCCAGCGCTTGCGCGTACTTCTCCGGATCGCGCGTGCGCGCGATTTCTTTGAGCACCAGCTTCAGGCCGACGATCGTCTGCACGCCGCGCGCAAACAAGTGGAGCCCGCGCGGCGGGCCGCCCGGTCCGGGCCGCTCGTCCTCCGGCATGCTCTCGCGGTGTTTGGCCAGCAGCTCGCTGCCTTTGTCGGTGATCGTGTACACGCGCTTGCCGTCGATGTCTTGGCCGGTGAGGAAGTCGCCCTCTTCGAGCATCTGCAGGGCCGGATAGACCGAACCCGGGCTCGGGCGGTAGCCGCGCTCTTCTTCGATCGTGCGCATGAGGTCGTAGCCGTGACGCGGACCGTCCCAAAGGATGCGCAGGATGTCGTACTTCACGCTGCCGCGCTCGGCCTCGGCGAACGGCGGCCGTCCGCGATGGTGCTTCCGGTGAGACGGTGCTTCGGTTCGTTGCATGCTTCGACATTATCCGATATATCGAGTAATGTCAACTAGTTCGGATTTCCGCTTGTATATCGAACGTGTGTTCGATTATCATAACGGCCCATGGCTGCCGCCGCGCGTTACGCCGAACTCCACGCCTGGTCGAACTTCACGTTCCTCGAGGGGGCCTCGCATCCCGAAGAGCTCGTCGGAGCGGCGGTGGCGGCTGGGTTGTCGGGCCTCGCGCTAACCGACCGCGACGGGCTCTACGGCGCGGTCCGGTTCGCCAAGGCCGCCAAAGAGCAGAAACTGCCGGCGATCTGCGGCGCCGAGCTAACGCTCGAGACGGCTGACCCGGAACCGATCCGGCCCAGCCGCCCCGCGCGAGCGGCGAGCGAGGTGCCGACGCATACACCGCGGATCGTCCTACTCGTCGAGAACGCGCGCGGTTACGCGAACCTGTGCGAACTGATCTCGCTCGCGCAACTGCGTGGGCGCAAACGCGACGCCCGGGCGCGCCTCGACGATTTCAGCGGCCGCACGGAGGGGCTCATCGCGCTCTCCGGCGGCGCGAACGGTCTGATCGAGAAAGCGCTGCGCGCGCGCGACGACGACGGCGCGTTCGCCATCGGCGCGCGTTTGCGCGAGCTCTTTCCCGGCCGCTTGTATCTCGAGTTGCAGCACCACTTGCGGCCCGAGGACGGCGCGCTCGTGCAAGCGCTCGTCGCGCTCGCGCAACGCTTGGACGTGCCGTATGTCGCGACCAACGGTGTCGCCTACGTCGACCGCGAGGATGCGCGGCTGTGCGACGTGCTCACCTGCGTGAAGTACAAGTCGACGCTGCACGCGGCCGGCACGCTATTGCGGCCGAACGCGGAATACGTGCTCAAGACGCCCGATCAGATGGCGCGCTTGTTTGACGCGTTTCCGCTGGCCACAGCGAACACGCTGGCGATCGCGGAACGCTGCACGTTCCGGCTCGAGAAACTCGCCGGCCAGTTTCCGTACTTTCCGATTCCGGACGGCGAAGCGAGCCACCATTCCTATCTGCGCACGCTCGTCTACGAAGGCGCGCACACGCGCTACGGCCGGCCGTTCTCCGCGAAGGTCGAGCGGCAACTCGAATACGAGCTCGGGATCATCGCGCGCATGGAGCTCTCGGGCTATTTTCTCGTCGTGTGGGACATCTCGCGCGAAGCGCGCCGGCTGGGCGTGCTCGGACAAGGCCGCGGTTCGGCTGCGAACTCCGCGGTCTGCTACGCGCTGGGCATCACCGCGGTCGATCCGATCGCCGGCGATTTGCTCTTCGAGCGCTTCTTGAGCGAGGAGCGTAACGAAATTCCCGACATCGACATCGACTTCGCGCATCAGGATCGCGAGCAGGTGCTGCAGTACGTCTACAACCGCTACGGGCGCCATCACGCCGCCATGGTGGCCGAGGTGATCACCTACCGCACGCGGTCGGCGATTCGCGACGTCGGGAAGGCCCTCGGGCTCTCGCTCGGTCAGGTCGATCAGATCGTGCGCGAGTACGACGCCACCGAATCGCTGGCGGAAACGGTCGGCGTCGCACCCGTCAACGCGAAGGCGCTGCCGCCATCGGTGACCCGGCGGCGCGACTTCGATGCGGGCAGCAACATTGTGCCCTCGCGCGGCACCCCCTACGCCCAGGGCTTCGATGCGATCGATGACATGCGCGTGCCGGCGACCATACCGCTGCGCGGTGCTATCGGCGGCGAGACCGGCGCGTTGTTGTTGCAGTTGTGCCGGCGCGTCAACGGCTTTCCCCGCCACATGGGGATCCATTCCGGGGGCATGATCGTCACCCGCGATCCGTTGATGAACGTGGCGCCGATCGAGTGGGCGTCGATGCGCGACCGCACGATCGTGCAGTGGGACAAGGACGATCTGAGCGACTTGGGACTGATCAAAATCGATCTGCTGGGTCTCGGCATGCTGTCGCTCTTGCGCGATGCGTTCGCGCTGCATACGCGCTGTTATCCCGAGCGGCCGCCGCTCTCGCTCGAATCGATCCCCATCGACGACAAACCGACCTACGAGATGCTCCAGCGCGCCGACTCGATCGGCGTGTTCCAAGTCGAATCGCGCGCGCAGCAGTCGATGCTGCCGCGCTTGAAGCCGGCCTGCTTCTACGACATCGTCATGCAGGTCGCCATCATCCGGCCGGGGCCGATTCAAGGCGACATGGTCCACCCGTTTTTGCGCCGCCGCAACGGCTTGGAGCCGGTGACGTACCCGCACCCCTCGCTCAAACCGATCCTCGAGCGCACGTTGGGCGTGCCGCTCTTCCAAGAGCAAGGGATGCGCATGGCGATGGAAACCGCCGGCGTCTCGGGCGGTGAGGCGGACGAGTTGCGCCGCGCGATGGGTCACAAGCGCTCGCGCGACCGGATGGCCCAGATCTACCCGCGGCTGGTGAACGGCATGGTCGCCAACGGCATCGAACGCGAGGTCGCCGAGCGGCTCTTCCACATGCTCGAAGGCTTTGCCGATTACGGCTTTCCCGAATCGCACGCGGCGAGCTTCGCGTTGCTCGCCTACGCCTCGGCATTCGTGAAGTGCCACGAGCCGGCGATCTTTTGCGCGG
>DASYOE010000153.1:0-16507 GCA_036008105.1 Candidatus Lustribacter sp.
GCAGCTGATCGAAAACGCCGGACATCCGGTGCGACGCCGGCTCTCGCTCGGCGGAACCGACATCGCGATGGCGGCGCTGACCCGCGGCGAGATCGATCTCTACCCCGAGTACACCGGCACCGCGTTGCTGGTGGTGCTGAAGGCCGCGCCGCGCGGCGATGCCGCGCAGACCTTCAACTTCGTGAAGGCGGAGTACGAGCGGCGCTTCGCGTGCACGTGGCTCGATCCGGCGCCGATGAACAACACGCAAGCGCTCGCGACGACGCGCGCGGTCGCCGCACGGTTCGGATTGCGTACGCTCAGCGACGTCGCCGCGAAAGCGCCGCAACTGCGCCTCGGCGCGGTGCCGGAATTCGCCAAGCGGCCCGACGGTTTGCCGGGGTTGCGGCGCGCGTACGGCGGCTTCAACTTCAAGGAAATCCGCCTGATCGACTTCGGCTTGAAGTACCAGGCGCTGCTCGCGGGCGACGTCGACATCGTGGTCGCGTTCGGCACCGACGGCGCGATCGTCGCCAACGACCTCGTCGTGATGGACGACGACAAGCATCTCTTTCCGCCCTATCAAGTCGCGCCGGTGATTCGCCTCGAGGTGCTGAAGGCGCGGCCGGAGCTAGCCGGCATCCTCAATCGCGTCGCGCCGCTCTTGACCGACACGACGATGCGCACGCTCAACAACCAGATCGACGGAACGGCGAAGCGCGAGCCGGCCGACGTCGCGCGGGATTTCATCAAAGCGCATGGGGGGTAACATCGAACTGCGCGGCGTCGGCGTCACGTACGCCGGCGGTGCGGTCGCCGTGCGCGACGTCGACTTGACGATCGCCGGCGGCGAGTTCGCGGTGTTCCTGGGGCCCTCGGGTTCGGGCAAGAGCACGCTGCTGCGCACGATCAACCGGCTGATCGAACCGACGACGGGCACCGTGTTCATCGACGGCGTGGACGTGCGCACGCTCGATCCGGTCGTGCTGCGGCGCGGAATCGGCTACGTGATTCAAGCCGTCGGGCTGTTTCCGCATTTCACGATCGGAGCCAACGTCGGCGTCGTGCCGGCCCTGTTGGGCTGGGATCGCGCGCGCATCGCGCGCCGCGTCGACGAGCTGCTCGACCTCGTGCAACTCGATCCGGCAACCTATCGCGACCGCTATCCGCGCCAGCTCTCCGGCGGCGAGCAGCAGCGCGTGGGCGTGGCGCGCGCGCTGGCGGCGGAACCGCGCGTGCTGTTGATGGACGAGCCGTTCGGCGCGGTCGATGCGATCGTGCGCGCGTCGTTGCAAGACGAGATCCGCCGCATCCATCGCGAACTGCGCACGACGATCGTCTTCGTCACCCACGACGTCGACGAAGCGCTGCGGCTCGCCGACCGCGTCGTCGTGATCGCCGCCGGCGCCGTGGCGCAAGCCGATACGCCGGCGCGCCTCGTCGCCGCGCCGGCGAGCGACATCGTGCGCTCGCTGGTCGGCATCGACGCGGAAAGCCGGCGGCTCGCCGATGCCCGGCCGCTGCTCGAGCGCGACGTGCGATGACGTATATTCTGCGCCAGCCGGAGATCGTCGCGACGCGCTTCGGCGAGCATCTGCTGCTGACGTTCGTGTCGCTCGCGATCGCGCTCGCGATCGCGTTTCCACTCGGCGTCCTCGTCGCGCGCCGTCCGCGCGCGGGCGCGGTGACGCTCGCCGGCCTCAACGTGATCTACACGATTCCGAGCCTCGCGCTGTTGGCGATTCTGATCGAAGTCTTCGGCTTGGGCGCGCCCACCGCGATCGTGGCGCTGGTCGCCTACGCGCAGATGATCCTCGTGCGCAACATCGCGGAGGGCTTGCGCGGCGTCTCGCCGGCCGCCCTCGATGCCGCCGACGGACTCGGCTTCACCCCGCTGCGGCGACTGCTGCAGATCGAGATTCCGCTGGCGCTGCCGGCGATCGTCGGCGGGATCCGCATCGCGACCGTCGCGCTGATCGGGATCGCGACGATCGCGGCCTGGATCGATGCCGGCGGTTTGGGAGCGCTGGTGTTCGACGGCTTGCACCAGGACAATCCCGACAAGATCGTCGCCGGAAGTCTGGCCGCGGTCGTGCTCGCGCTGGCGGCGGACGGCACGTTCCGGCTCGTCGAGAAGCGCCTCACGCGATGACGCTGTTCGTCTACGGCACGCTGCGCGATGCGGAATACCAGCGCGCGTTGTTCGGGCGCACGCTGCCCGTGCGGCCGGCGACGCTGCCGGATTGGGCGGCGGTCGTCGCCGAGAACGGTTACCTTACGCTCGTGCGCGCACCCGGGGAGCGCGTGGACGGCGACCTGATCGCGCTCGACGACGATGCGCTCGCGCTGGCCGATGCCTGGGAAGACGTGGACTACGAGCGGGTGCAGCTCGAAGCGCGCGACGCCGACGGCAATCCCGTCAGCGCCGGCGTCTACATCCGTCCCACCGCGGCGCACGAACGCGCGCCGGCCGGTGCGCTCGCCGGCCACCCGCGCGAACGCGTGCTCGCCCAGATCGCGCGCTGCCGCGCAGATTACGTGCGAACGAAGAGCGAGAGAGCGTAACGCCCGGCGGCGTCGGTGAACGTGCGGCGTTCCGCGAACGCGAACGGCGCCACCAGCGCGACCATCTCTTCGCGTAAGAACTTGTACGACGATTCGGTGTGAATGGTCTCGCCGGCTTCGAACGCGACGTCGATGCCGGAGGCCGGAATGTGCACGGTGAGCGCCCGGTCGGCGCGCAGGTGCGAGCGCACGACGCCGTCGCGTTCGTCGTAGCGCGCGAAGAACGAAAACGCGCGCAGATCGAAATCGCCGCCCAGCTCGCGATTGATGCGCGCCAGCAGATTCTTGTTGAACGCCGCCGTCACGCCGGTCGGATCGTCGTAAGCCAATTCCAGCACCGACGCGTCCTTCTTGAGATCGTAGCCGATCAGGAGGCCGTCGCCGGGTTTGAGCGTTTGGCCCAGCAGCTCGAACAGCTCGCCCGCGGCCGGCGGTTCGAAATTACCGACGTTGGAGCCGAGATAGAGCGCCAAGACGCGGTCCCTCGTCTCGACGCGCTTCTCACGCAAAACCGCGAAGTAGTCGCCGGCGTACGCGCGCACGCGCAGCGCTTCGATCGCGCCGACGAGCGCGTGCGACGATTCGATGAGCGCGTCGGGCGAGATGTCGATCGGATGAAAGGTCAGCTCGTTTTGACGCTCGAGAACCGCGTCGATGATCAAACGCGTTTTCACCGCGCTGCCGCTGCCCAATTCCACCAGCTCGAGCGGTTCCTTGAACGAGGCCACGATCTGCGAGCCGTACGTCGCGAGCAAATCGCGTTCGACCCGGGTGAGGTAGTACTCGGGCAGATGCGTGATCGCTTCGAAGAGTGCCGAGCCCAAATCGTCGTAGAAATACTTCGGCATCAAGCTGTAGGGCCGCAGGCCCAAGCCCGTCCGCACGTCTTCGGCAAACGACGCTACCCGGACGGGGTGCGGATCGCGGTAGAGCGCAAATCGGCCCGCGCCCGCTACGGGATTCATCGGCGTCATATCGACCCGAACATACCCCCATCGGGAAAGTTTTCACAACGGATTCTTAAGAAATTTTAGCGGTCGCGGACGATGCGGGACCAGCGTTCGCGGATATCGGCGATATAGGCGATCGTCTCGGCGTACGGCGGGACGCCGCCGTAGTGGTCGACCGCGGCGGGTCCGGCGTTGTAGGCCGCCAGCGCCAGGGCATAGGGGTCGGTGCCCGGCCAGCCGCGGTAGCGGTCGAGGTAGGCCGCCAAGAGGCGCGCCGTGGCGTCGATGGCCGGGCCCGGCTCGAAGGGGTCGATGCCGAACTCGTCGGCCTCCGCGACCATGAACTGGCCGATCCCGGCCGCGCCGGCCCACGACATGGCGGCGGGGTTGTAGGCCGACTCTTCGAGCAGCGTGGCCGCCAGGAAGCCCGGATCGAGCCCGTGGGCCCCGGCGGCCCGCAAGGTACGTTCGGCGAGGTCCAGGGCATCGAACGCCGACAAACGGGGGTTCGTGCGCATGATGCTCCGGACGGTCGCGCTCAGCTGGCCACTCCGCCGCGGCGCATCCATGTACATGCGGGCCCCGCGAGTGAGCGGGGCCGCGACGGGTATATGCCACGAGAGCACCGCGTCGCGCAGGACATCGATCCGTACCCACGCCGGGTTGAAGACCAGCGAGGCGGCTAGCAAGCTCGCCCGGAGAGGTTTTCGTGCGTGCAAACCCAACGCTCTATTAGCCGTACGCCAAGCGAAGGAAACGCGTGAATTCGATCGTGCTGGGCTCGCCGCTGATTTCAGGTATCGTGGCGACGCTCATCGTCCTCGTGGTTGGAGATTTCGCTTCCACCTTCTTCTATCACGTTCCACAGCATATGTGGGGCAAGCTGCATCTTCGCACGCACCACGATCGAAAACGCTCGTACTGGGACCATGCGGTCCTATCGCGCAGCCCGGAAATTCTGCTCGACGGTCTGCTCGGGGCGCTGCCGTACATCGCGATCGCCGTCGCCTGCGCAAGCCTCTCGGTGGCCGGCGCGATCGTCGGTTTGGTGCTCGGCCAACTGCACGTCTGGTGGCGCCACACGGTCGACCTGGGCTGGAAAAGTCCGGCGTGGCTCGTCCGCGTTGCTCGCGTGACCGGCCTCGTACTGCCGGAGGACCACAACGGGCACCATGTAAACCCAGAACTCGAGTTCGGGGACATCTTTCGGTTTTATGACCTCCCTGCTCGCAACACGCTCGCGTGGCTTCGCGCGAGCTCGCCTCGGCGCCGTCGCGCTGTGGCCCTGCGCGTGATGCGTACTCGCAATCGCCGTAGCGCCACTGCCCTGCGCGCCTTGAAGCAACGAAAGTCACCGACCGGATGACCAAACGCGTCCTCTTCCTCATCTCCGACACCGGCGGCGGTCATCGCGCCGGAGCGCAGGCCATCGGCGCCGCGCTGGACGAGATCGATAAGGGGACCCGGCTCGAGTGGCGCATCGACGACATCGCGGCCCACTGCACGTTCCCGCTCTCCAAACTGGGGCCGGCCTACAGCGCGGCCCTCCGCTTTGCTCCCCCGATTTACGGCGCGCTCTACCACGCGACCAACGGCCGCCGCCGGTACCGCACGATCGTGCGCTTCTGCGAACCGCTCTACCGCGAGCGCCTCAAGGACGTCTTCACCCAATACGACCCCGACGTCATCGTGTCGGTCCACCCGCTGCTCAACCACGCGGCGCTGCGCGCTCGGGCCGACGCCGGCATGGACCACGTGCCGATCGTCACCGTGATCACGGACCTGGGGCGCGTCCACGAAGGGTGGCTGCTGCCCGAGGCCGATCTGACGATCGTGCCGGCCCGCGAGGTCTACGATCGCGCGATCGAACGCGGCGTCCCGCCGAGCCGGCTGCGCCTGATCGGCCACCCGATCCACCCGAAGTTCGAAGACGTGTCGGCGACCAAGAGCGAGATCCGCAGCAAGCTGGGCTTACCGCAAGACGCGACCATCGCGTTGCTGATGGCCGGCGGCGAAGGCGGCGGCAAACTGTTGCCGACCACGCTGGCGCTGGCGAAAACGAATCTGCCGTTCCACCTGGTCGTCGTCACCGGCCGCAACGCGGCCCTGAAAGCGAAGCTCGAAGAGCTGGCCGGCTCGCTGCCGACCCCGATGACCGTGCTCGGGTTCCGCAACGACGTGCCCGAACTGATGCGCGCCGCCGACCTGCTGGTCACCAAAGCCGGACCCGGAACCCTGGCCGAAGCCAGCGTCGCCGAAGTGCCGGTCGTCGTCTACGACTACGTGCCGGGCCAGGAGCGCGGCAATCTCGATTGGGTCCGGACGAACGGCATCGGCGTCGTCGCGCTGACCGCGTCGGAGGTCGTGGCGTCGGTGCGACGCATCGTGGAAAATAGCGAGCGCCTCGCGACGATGCGCGCGCAGCTCACCGGAATCGCGCCGCGCGGTTCGTCACGCCGCATCGCCGAACTGATCGCGCAAGTCGCGCAGGATGGACGCAAGCCGTCGCCGCGCGTCCCCGTTTCCGCCGCGGCGGTTTAAACTTCGCGCTTCGTCATTCGTCGATCGACATGCCGTCCAGCGGCGCCGGATAGATCGTGTCGATGTCGACCAAGGGGATCTTCTCTTCCTCGATCTGCAAGCCGAGGCGCGTGACCGTTTCACCGGGTTTGGAAATCGGGGACTTTGCCGAGAGCGCGAACGGCTGCAAGTAGAGATAGGTATCGTCGACGCGCAACACGCGTCCGCCGCTGTTGGTGGGCTGCTTCGCGCGCCCCGGAATCACTTCGACGTTCCAATCGAGGACGATGAACGCCCCGACCCAACGGCTGGCCTCGGTTGGAAAAATCACGTTAGACGGACAGTCCGCCGTGGAGGGCCATCGTGGCGGCGCCGATCGCGCCGGCATCGTTGCCCAGCGTGGCCGTGACGATCGTCGTCGAGCCCGGCGGGACCATCGTGGAGCGCGCTTCGACCAGCGGGCCGACCTGATCGGTGATGAACGTGCCGGCGCTGGCGACGCCGCCGCCGAGCGCGATCATGCTCGGGTTCACGAACGCGACGATATTCGCCAAGCCGTAGCCCAAGTCGTCGATCCAGTTGCGCCAGGCCGCGAGGCCGTGCCCGTCGCCGGCTTGCGCGGCGCGGCGAATGGCCTTCGAACCGAGTTTCTCCTTCGGACCGTCCAGCAGCGTGCTGCGCGGAAACGATGAGGTGAGCGCGAGCGCGTGGCGGATCAAACCCGTCCCCGAGCACTGGGCTTCGAAGCAGCCGATCTTCCCGCAGCCGCACACGAAACCGTCGTGCGGGCGAATTTGGTGATGCCCCACCTCACCGGCGGAGGCCCGGCCGCCGACGAGCAGCTTGCCGCCCGAGACGATCCCGCCGCCGATCCCGGTCCCCAGCGTCAACAGCACGAAGTCCGGCACGCCTTTGCCGGCGCCGAAGGTGTGTTCGCCGAGGGTCGCGCAGCGCGCGTCATTGCCCACGAACACGGGCAGCTTGAACGCGCCTCGGATATGCTCGCCGAGCGCAACGTCTTTCCAGCCGAAGTTGGGCGAGTAGCGAATCGTGCCGGTGTCGAGGTCGATATTGCCCGGCGCTCCGATGCCGATCCCGACGATCTGCTTCTGGTTCGCGTCGGCCAGCGCTTCGCCCACGACTTTCTCGACGCTCGCGAAGACCGCCGCGGGCGAATGATCGACGATGTCGCGCTCGTGCTTGGCCTTCGTCGTGCCGTTCTCGTCGACGACGGTCGCCATCACGTGCGAGCCGCCGAGATCCACACCGATTGCTTGCCCCATACCTTAACCCGTTCGCCCAAGGGCCGGGTCGATCCGCCGTAGCCCGCGAAAGAGCATCCCCATGCAAGAGACGATCGATCTGATCGCCCACCGCGAACTGCGCAACCTGCGCAAGTTCACGCGCGAAACCGGTCAGCCCACCACCATCCAACAACTCGACCTCGAACCGATGACCTTCGTACAGAACATCGATATCGACGAAGAGCACATTACGATCCAGTACAACGAAAAAATCGAACGCTACTACAACGCCAACACGATCTCGCACCGCGAGTGGGTGTACAAGTACAACGACGACCCCGAGATGGTCGCCGCCGTGCGGGCGGTGATCGACCTCGCGCGCAAACACCTCTACGACCTGCCCGAAAACGTGGCGTGCCCGCCGGGGTGTGCGGAATGCTGCAGCGGCTACGAGCCGTTCGTCAACCGCGCCGACGTGCAACGCATCGCCGACCACTTCGGCTGGACGTACGACGAGGTGATGAAGGAATACGTCGTCGCGCGCGAATCGGCCGACGGCTACAACGTCGGCTGGCTGAAGAAAGTCTCCGACGACACCGCCGACAAGTGCGTCTTTCTCAAGGGCCGCGGGTCCGGCCACTACTACTGCGGGATCTACGAAGCGCGGCCGCACGATTGCGGCGCGTTCACGCCGATCGGCTGCGACGACGTCGACACCGCGCTATCGCGGCGCGGAGCGTATAAGGCCGGCGACCCGTTCAAGCCGAAACGGAGGCGCAAGCGATAGACGCCGACGTCGCAATCGTCGGCGGCGGCCATAACGGGCTGATCGCCGCCGCCTATTGCGCGCGCGCGGGTTTGCGAACGATCGTACTGGAGCGGCGCGCGGTGCTCGGCGGCGCGGCCGTCACCGAGCCGGTGTGGCCGGGCTACCGCGTCTCGCTCGCTTCGTACGTTTGCAGCCTGCTCGATCCACAGGTCGTCGCCGACCTGGATCTGACCGCGCACGGGTATCACGCCTATCGCAAGGAACCGGCGTCGTTCACGCCGCTCGCCGGCGGACGGTCGTTGCTGCTCGGTTCCGACGACGTTGCCAACGCGGCGGAGATCGCGCGGTTCGAGCCGCGCGACGTCGCCGGTTTCGGAGCGTTCGAAACCGAGGCCACGCGCCTCGGTGCGGCGCTCTTCGATTCGTTCGCCGATGCGGAACCGTCGACGGCGCGTTTCGACGCCGGCACGCGCGGCACGCTGTTCGGTCCGGTCGCGGATCTGGTCGAGCGCTACGTTCGCACGCCGGTGCTGCAGGCCACGCTCGCGACCGACGGGCTGATCGGGACCGGCGCCGGACCGCGCGATCCCGGCACGGCGTACGTGCTCGCGCACCACTACGCCGGGCGCGCGCTCGGCGTTCAAGGCGCGTGGGGCTTTGTGCGCGGCGGTATGGGCGCCGTTTCGTCGGCCGCCGCGGCCGCGGCGCGCGCCGCCGGCGCAACGCTGCGCACCAACAGCGTGGTGGAACGGATCGCGCTGCGCGACGGCCGCGCGGCGCGCCTCGAACTGCGCGACGGAACGACGATCGACGCGCGCACGATTCTCGTCAACGCCGATCCCAAGACGCTCTTTCTGCACTTGCTCGAGCGCGGCGACGTGCCGCCGGCGCTGCACGCGCGCGCGACGGCGTGGCGCTCTAACGGCGTGTCGCTGAAGATCAACCTCGCGCTCGGCGAGCTGCCCGATTTTACGGCGCGCCCCGGCACGCGCGAGCAGCCGCACCATCGCGCGACGATCCACGTCGCGCCGTCGATCGACTTCCTGCAGCAGGCGCACGACGACGCGCGTCAGCTCGGTACGTCGCGCGAACCGATGCTCGAGTGCTTCATGCAGACCCCGACCGATCCGTCGCTGGCGCCGCCGGGAAAGCACATCCTCTCGATCTTCGCGCAGTATTTTCCCTACGACCGGACGGATCGTCCGTGGGCGTCCGGTGACGGCGACGCGCTCGCCGACCGCATCGTGGCCCAGCTTGCCGCCTACGCGCCAAACTTGCCGAACGCGATCGAGCATCGCCAGGTGCTGACGCCGCCCGACCTCGAGGCGCTGCTCGGGCTCGCCGGCGGCCACATCTTCCACGGCGAGTTGCTGCCGGGCCAGATCTATGAGGACCGCTTCGGGGTGCGAACCGGGATCGACGGCTTGTACCTCTGCGGTTCGGGTACGCATCCGGGAGGTTGCGTCAGCGGTTTCCCCGGCCGGCGCGCCGCCACCGCTGCAATCGCCGATACGCTGTCCTTCGACTCCGCTGCGCTCCGCTCAGGATGACATAAGGGAAAGCAATCCGAAGGCGGTTTTCAACTTCTTATTGGAGGTAGCTCTTATGTCTATTCGCCTAGCCGCCGTTGCGGCGGCTCTCGTCCTCGCGACCTCGTCGTTGGCCTTCGCCGCGGGCATGGGGCCGATGGGGCCGACGAAGTTCACGCTCCATCCGCAGAACCACTCGGGTGAAACCGGCGACGTCACGATGACCCAAGACGGCGACAACGTCGTCGTCACCGTGACGACGACCAACGCTCCGGCCGACACGGCGCAGCCGATCCACATCCATCAAGGAACGTGCGACGCGCTGAACCCGAAGCCGCAGTACCCGCTGACCACGCTGCAAAAAGGCACCTCGACGACGACCCTCAAGAACATGACGCTGGCGCAACTCGAGACCGGCGACTTCGCGATCAACATCCATCACTCGACCTCGGACGTTCCCACGTACTACGCGTGCGGCAACATCCCGAAGATGAAGATGTGATCCGCTAGGCGATCAAACGTGCGAACGTCGCCGCGTCGACGTTCCCGCCGCTGATCGTCACCCCGACGCGCTTGCCGCGCGTCTCTACGCGACCGGTGAGCGCCGCGGCCAAACCCGCGGCGCCACTGGGCTCGATCACGAGCTTGAGCCGTTCGAACGCGAAGCGCATCGCGTCGCGCAGTTCCTCATCGGTCACGGTCACCACGCCGGCGCACAGCGCCCGCACGATCGGAAACGTCAGCTCGCCCGGGGCTTGCGTCTGCATGCCGTCGGCGATCGTGTCGGGAACCGGAATCGTCACCCGCTCGTTGCGCGCGAGCGACTGCACCCAATCGTCGCCCGCGACCGTCTCGACGCCGTACACCGCGATCCCGGGCGCGAGCGCCGTAGCGGCGAGGGCGCTGCCCGAGAGCAACCCGCCGCCGCCGGTGGGAACGAGCAACACGTCGAGCGGTCCCACGTCTTCGATCAGCTCGAGCGCGCTCGTGCCCTGGCCGGCGATGATCGCGGGATCGTCGTACGGCGGCACCACGGTCGCGCCGCGCTCGGCGGCGAGCGCGTTCGCGATCTCGGCGCGGTTCATCGTTTGCCGGTCGTACAACACGACTTCCGCGCCGTACCCGCGCGTCGCGGCCAGCTTCGCCGCCGGCGCATCGGCCGGCATCACGATCGCGGCCGGCATGCCGAGCAGTTTCGCCGCCAGCGCGACGCCCTGCGCGTGGTTGCCGCTCGAGAAGGCCACGACGCCGCGCACCCGCGCCGCGGCGTCGAGCTGCACGAGCCGGTTGTAGGCGCCGCGAAACTTGAACGCGCCCATGCGCTGCAAATTTTCCGCCTTGAGAAACACGCGCGCACCGGTGCGCTCGTCGAGCGTCGCCGAGGTGATCGCCGGCGTGCGATGCGCGACGCCGCGCAACCGCTCCGCCGCCCGCACGACGTCGTCGAACGTCGCCGCAAACGTGGCCTGCATTTACTTCGCGGCGGGCAGGTCGTACTTGAAGCCGACGACCTTGTTGTCGGGATCGAAGCGGATCGTCTCGTGGACGACGCCTTTGTCGAACGTCGCGTCGAACTCGTGGACGCGCCGCGACGTTTCTTCGGGCGAAACCGCCGTTTCGCGCACACGCTGCAGTTTGCCGAGCGGGGCGAACGCGTCGGCATCGCGGCCGACGATCGCGTGCGTCACTTGCGTCGCCGTTTCGGCGTTCTGAAATTTCTCGACGCCGGCCAGATCGTTGTTCTGCAACGCCACGGTCATCTCGCGCGCGATCGTTTCGAAGGGGGTGTCGTGATGCGCGAAGATGCTGCGCGCGAGGCCGAAGAGGACGAGCAAGACGACCGCCGCGAGCAGCACGCTGGACGTCGAAGACACGGGGCGCCGCGCCGGCGCCGGGCCGGGAAGAACCGGCGTGGTCACGATGCGACCGCCGCGGCCAGGCCGCGCGGAGCAAACGGTTCGAACGTCAGGCGCGGATTCCACTCCGCCGCGAGACGCATGCTCCACTCGCTCTCGAACAGCGCGAGCGGGGCGCCGTCCCAATCTTCGACCAGCCGCGCATTCGACGGCAGTTGCGCCGCCCCGAGCGCCTCGGCGTCGCCGATGACGTTGCGGGCGAGCGTGAACGGCAGCGTCGTCATCACGGTCTTGACGTTGTACTCCGACTCGAGGCGAAACTTCACCACCTCGAACTGCAACGCCCCGACAGCGGCCAGGATCGGCTCGATCCGCGTTTGGCCGAACGGGTAGAGCACCTGGATCGCACCCTCTTCACGCAACTGAGCAATCCCCTTCTGAAACGACTTGTAGCTCGCCGTGTCGGTACTGCGCACCAGCGCGAAATGTTCCGGCTCGAAGGCCGGGATCGGATCGAAGCGCACGCCGTCGCCCTCGGCCAGCGTGTCACCGATCGCGAACGTGCCGGGGTTCGCCAGCCCGACCACGTCGCCGGCATAGGCGACGTCGATCGACTCGCGCTCGTTGGCGAAGAGCTTCATCGCGCGGGTCAACCGCACGTCCTTGCCGGTGCGCACGTTGCGGACCGTCATGTCGCGCTCGAACTTTCCCGAGCAAATGCGCGCGAACGCGACGCGGTCGCGGTGGCGCGGATCCATGTTGGCCTGGATCTTGAACACGAAGGCCGAGAAACGTTCGTCGGCCGGCTCGACCGGCTCGCGGTTCGCGTCCAAGCGAATCCCCGGCGCCGGCCCCATGCTCACGAAGCGATCGAGAAAGAGTTCGACCCCGAAGTTCGTCATCGCGCTGCCGAAAAACACCGGCGTGACGTCGCCGCGCAGCATCGCCGCGTTGTCGAACGCCGCGCCCGCGCCTTCGAGCAGCTCGATGCCGTCGAGAAATTCGCGATAGGTGCCCTCGTCGACCAGCGCGCGGATGCGCTCGTCATGCACGCCGGCCACCGAAACCGGCGCGCGCTTCGCGCCGTGCTCGGTCCGCTCGAACGTGTGCAGTTCGTGTGTTTCGCGATCGTAGACGCCGCGGAACGTCTCACCGTTGCCGAGCGGCCAGTTCATCGGATAGGCGCCGATGCCGAGCACGTTTTCCAGTTCGTCGAGCAGTTCCAGCGGATCGCGCGCCGGCCGGTCCATCTTGTTGACGAACGTGAACAGCGGGATCCGGCGCGCGCGGCAGATCGCAAACAACTTGCGGGTCTGCGGTTCTACGCCCTTGGCCGCATCGATCAGCATGACCGCGCTGTCGGCCGCCAGCAACGTCCGGTACGTGTCCTCGCCGAAATCTTGATGGCCCGGCGTATCCAGGAGATTGATCGTGTGGCCGTGATAGGGGAACTGCAGGACCGTCGACGTGATCGAAATGCCCCGTTCCCGCTCCAGTTCCATCCAGTCCGAGGTGGCCGAACGGGCCCGCCGGCGCGCGGCGACTTGACCGGCCGTCACGATCGCCCCGCCGTACAGCAGCAGCTTCTCGGTGAGGGTCGTCTTGCCGGCGTCCGGATGCGAGATGATCGCAAACGTCCGGCGCAGCTCGACTTCGGCGCGTAAATCCATGACCGTGCGAAATTCGACGGCGCTGCGCACGACCTTTGCCGTTCTCGCGATCTTCACGGCGGCCGTGTTTTGGGGCGGCAACGCAATCGCGTCGAAGATCCTCTACGAGAGCGCGCATTTCGATGCCCCGAGCTTGTTCGTCGCCCGCGCCGCCTGGTCGCTGCCGCTCTTTCTGCTGATGGCCCTCCTCGCGCGACCGCAACGCCCTCCGACCCGAGCGGAATGGGGGCTGCTGGCCGGAATCGGCGTGGCCTTCGGGCCGGGCGCCTGCGGATTGCTCGCGCTGGCCGCGCAATACACGAGCGGCACGCACGTCGTGCTGCTGATGAGCCTCTCGCCACCGGTGACGGCGGTGATGGCTGCGCTGCTGTTGCGCGAACGGGTCGACGCGATCCGTATCGTGGCCCTCGCGATCGGGATCGGCGGTGCGGCGCTTCTGACGCTCACCCATTCTGCCAGCGGCTCGACGGTCTTCGGCGATCTGCTCGAGCTCGGCCAGGTCCTGTCGTTCGCGACAATGTTCGTGCTGACGCGGGCGTTGGGAAGCCGCTTCTCTGCCATCTTCGTCAGCGGAACGTACGGCGCGATCGGAATGGCGTTGCTCGCGCTGTTCGGTCTGGCCACGGGCCGCTTCGGCGCGTCGATCGAGCTGACGCTCGCGCCCAACATTGCAACGCTATGGTGGTTCTTCGGCGAGATCGTCATCGGCTTGTCGATCTACGGCCAGTGGGCGCAAGCCTTTGCGTTACAGCATCTCTCGGCCGGTACGACCAGCATTCTCAGTTCGTACGGCACGCTGGTCGTCGGCGTCATCGGCGCCGTCCTCTTGTTGCACGAGCGCATCGCGCCGATCGGCTACGTGGCCGGCCTGATGCTCGCCGTCGCGCTCGCGCTCGCCCTCGTGCCGGTTAAAGCGAAAGCGTTTTAAGCGAAGCTGCCCAGCCATTCGGGGTGCGCGCTGGTCGCGTCGAACTCGTCGGTCGTCTTGTAGCGCTCGAACGCGCCGTCGACCGAGACCGGTGCGCTGCGCGCGAGAATCGCGGCTACCTGCGCTTCGGAGAGCGGCCGGAACGAAACCGCCGCCGTCACGATCTCGTCGAGCACCGCGACCGAATCGATTCCGATCACAACGCTCGCTACGGGCAAGTTCATGCTGTAATGCAGCATCTGCAGCGGCGTCGCGACGCGCGTGCCGAGAATCTGCCGGTCGCCGTACGTCTTCATCGCGATGATGCCGGTATCGGTTTGCTGCGCGACCGGAATGACGGTGCGCTCGAAGCTCGCGAAGTGCGGGTCCATGATGTTGAGCGGCATCTGCACGGTGTCGAACGCGAACCCGTTGCGCGCCGCGACCTCGAACATGTGGACGTGGTACTGCGGGTCTTTGTGGCCGGTGAAACCGAGGAAGCGAACCTTACCGGCGTCGCGCGCGGCCAGCATCGCTTCGATCGCGCCGCCCGGCGCGAACACGCGCTCGGCGTCGTCAGGCCGGATGTTCTCGTGAAGCTGCCACAGATCGATGTGATGGGATTCCAAGCGCCGCAGCGATTGCTCGAGCTGCGCGGTCGCGGTGCGCGCGTCGCGCCCGTCGAATTTCGTTGCCAAGAACACGCGCCGGCGATAGCCGCCGCGCCCCAGCGCTTGACCCATCCGCTCCTCGCTGCGCCCGCCGTCGTAATCCCAGCTGTTGTCGAGAAACGTGATCCCCTGGTCGATGCCGCGGTGAATCAAGTGCACGGACTCGATGTCGGTCAGCTTGTTCGAACCGAGGTGCCCGCCGCCCATCGCCACCGCGGAAACGTTCTGGTTGGTCCGGCCGAGCCGGCGCGTGGGAACCTCGGACTGCATGCTGGACTCTACCCCGCTTCCCGGCGCCATTCCCTAGTAGCGCCGAATCTCGAGTTGATCGCCGGAGCGGACCGCCAGCACGAGCCGCCCGTCGACCCGGTAGAGGGCGGCGTCCGGCGGCACGCGCAGCCGGTCGGAACCGCGATCGACCCAAATATCGCGCGCCCGCACCTCGAGGGTGCAGCCGGCCACGTGGAGCGTGGTTCCCGGGGCGATGCGGGCATCGGCCGGGGGCAGTTTCGGCTCGACCGCCGCCACCGGCCCGCTCACGCGGGACTGCTCGTCGAAGCAGTCCGGGAGGGCCGAGAGCACCCACGGGCCCTGGCCGCTGAACGGCCGGGCGGGCGCCGGAGTATCATTGACGTGCGTTTCGACGGTCGGCGTTCCGCTCGGCTGCGCCGAGATGCGCAGGTCGGGCTGGGTCAGCCGATGCGCGAACACGATGCTGCCGAAGACCACGACGATTGCCGTGGCGATGAGGTAGTAGCGAATCACTGAGCGCTTTTTGTCGCCGCCGTAGGTTCTTGGCCCTGTGACGACCGAAAGCGCCCCTTCTGCCTTCCCGGAGATGACGAGATGACCACGACCCACGCGCCCAAGCCCGGGCTCGACACGATTGCCCTGCACGGCGGCCAGAACGTCGATTCAGCGACCCACGCGCGCGCCGTCCCGATCTACCAGACGACATCGTACGTGTTCGACGACACCGGCCACGCGGCGCGCTTGTTCGCGCTCGAAGAGTTCGGGAACATCTACACGCGGATCATGAACCCGACGACCGACGTGCTCGAGCAGCGGATCGCCGCGCTCGAAGGCGGCGTCGGGGCGCTAGCCGTCTCCAGCGGTCAAGCCGCGGTCGTGTACTCGGTTCTCAACATCGCGCACGCGGGCGATCACATCGTCAGCTCCGCGTCACTCTACGGCGGAACGTACAACGCGTTCTATCACACGCTGCCGAAGTACGGCATCACGACGACGTTCGTCGAGCCGGGCGACGTTGCGGCGTGGAAAGCCGCCGTGAAGCCGAACACGAAGGCGTTCTTCGCCGAGACGCTCGGCAACCCGAAGGTCGACGTGCTCGACGTCCGCGCGGTCGCCGACGCCGCTCATGGGTCGGGTGTTCCATTGATTCTCGACAACACGCTGCCGACGCCGATGCTGCTGCGCCCGATCGAATTCGGGGCCGACGTCGTCGTGCACTCGGCGACCAAGTTCATCGGCGGGCACGGCACCTCGATCGGCGGCCTCGTCGTCGACGCCGGCAACTTCGACTGGAGCAACGGCCGCTTCCCCGAACTGATCGAGCCCGATCCCTCGTATCACGGCGCGCAGTACGTCAAATCGTTCGGACCGCTGGCCTACATATTGAAAATGCGGGTGCAGTTGCTGCGCGACGTCGGCGCCGCGCTCTCGCCGTTCAACGCCTTCTTGTTGCTGCAAGGCATGGAAACGTTGGGGCTGCGCATGGAGCGGCACTGCTCGAACGCACAGGCCGTGGCCGAATTCCTCGAAGGGCACGACAAGGTCACCGCGGTGCGCTATCCCGGGCTGCGCGAAGACCCGGCCTACGATCTCGC
>DASYOE010000154.1:0-6683 GCA_036008105.1 Candidatus Lustribacter sp.
CAATAGGCGGGTCGCGCTCCGGCAGCGAGCGTCGATTCGACGCCTTCGGACATCGCCCACACCTTGCCGCTCCAGCCGTCGGGCCGCGGGCGCGCCTGCTGGATCGACGCGCGTCCCGTTGCCCCGGCGCGCGCGATGACCGCCCGGGCAACCGCGGCCGTGTCGTCGTCGCTGCGATCGTCCACGATCGTGACGCCGACGCGTCCCGGATAGCGCTGCGCGAGCACCGAAGTGAGGGTCCGGGCGATCACGTCGCCTTCGTTGCGCGCCGGAACGACCACGTGCACGTCGGGAACATCCTCGCCGTTCGTGGCTGGTTCCGCGAGGCGATCCGCACGCGCATCCCAAAACTGACCGCGTGCGACCATCATCCCGATCCACGCGGCGGCCGCGACCCAGGCCGCGGTTCTGGTAAACGTGAGCATCGAGACCCGTCCTTCGGACGCGCCCAGCGTGCGCCCCGCTCTCGCGTTGATGATGAGCATCCGCCGGGCGAGCGACGCGCTGTTTCGCAAGCAGCAGCCCGATGGCTACTGGTGGGCCGAGCTGCAATCCAACCCGTCGATCACGGCCGAAGTGCTCTTGCTCCACCACGTGTGGGGAAATTTCGACCGCGTTCCCAAGGCGCAAGCGGAAGCGTATTTCCGGCGCGAGCAGCGCGCGCACGGCGGCTGGGAGCTGGCGTACGACGACGGCGGCGAGCTGAGCGTTACGGTCGAGGCGTACATGGCGCTGCGGCTGTTGGGCGTGTCGCCGGACGATCCGGCGCTCGAGCGCGCCCGCACGTATATTCTCGCGCGCGGGGGGATCTCGAGCACGCGTATCTTCACGAAAATGCATTTGGCGCTCATCGGCGCCTACGATTGGGCCGGTTTGCCGTCGCTGCCGCCGCTCTTGATGATGCTGCCGGATCGGGGACCGTTCTCGATCTACGAGTTGTCGAGTTGGGCCCGCGGCAGCACCGTGCCGCTGATCGCGCTGTTCGATCGCAAGCCGGTCTATGAACCGAGGCTGTCGCTGGACGAACTCTACGCCGAAGGCCGCGCAAACGTGCGCTTCGCCTTGCCGCCGCCGAAGGACGCGTTTGAGGCGTTCTTTCTCGGGTTCGACAACCTGCTGAAGTTCGGCGAACGCAACGGCATCGTCCCGTTTCGCCGCGCCGGGGTCGCGCGCGCGGAAGCGTGGACGGTGCAACGTCAAGAAGCGACCGGCGATTGGGGTGGGATCATACCCGCGATGCTCAACGCGATGCTGGCGTTGCGCGCGCTCGGCTACGACGCGCACGATCCGGTCGTCGTGCGCGGCTGGTCGGCCATCGACGGCTTCACGATCGTCGACGAGGATTCGTATCGCGTTCAGCCGTGCATTTCGCCGGTATGGGACACCGGGCTCGCGGTGCGTTCGCTGGTCGACGCCGGCGTACCGCGCAACGACAAGCGCTTGGTCGACGCCGTGAGCTGGCTGCTCGACAAACAAATTGTCGCGACGTACGGCGATTGGGCGGTGAAGAACCGCACCGGCAAACCCGGGGGCTGGGCGTTCGAGTTCGAGAACGCGTGGTATCCCGATGTCGACGATACCGCCGTCGTCGTGATGGCGCTGGGCGCCGTCGATCACCCCGATGCCGAGCGCGTGCGCGCGTCGATCGCGCGCGGCGCGCAGTGGGTGGAAACGATGCAGTGCAAGACCGGCGGCTGGGGCGCGTTCGACGTCGACAACGATCAGGACTGGCTCAACCGCGTCCCGTACGGCGACCTCAAAGCGATGATCGATCCCAGCACCGCCGACGTGAGCGCGCGCGTGCTGGAGATGGTCGTGCGCTGTAAGCTGACCGGCTTCGACCGCGCGCGCTTCGAAGACGGGCTGACGTATTTGCTCGACGAGCAAGAGCTCGACGGCGCGTGGTTCGGCCGTTGGGGCGTGAACTACGTCTACGGTACGAGCGGTGCGCTCGCCGCACTCGGCCCGGCGCGCGTAGACCGCCGCATCGACCACGCGGTCGTGCGCGGCGCGGTGTGGCTGCGCAGCGTGCAAAACGCCGACGGCGGCTGGGGCGAGACGACCGACAGCTACAAAAACCCGTTGCTGCGCGGCAAGGGCCCGAGCACCGCGAGTCAAACCGCCTGGGCGCTGATCGGCTTAGTGGAGGCGGTCCAACGCCTACCGGAACTCACCGCAGAATTCACGCCGGCGATCGAACGCGGCGTCGACTTCCTCATGCGCACGCAGCGCCAAGACGGCAACTGGGACGAACCCGAGTTCACCGGCACCGGCTTCCCCGTCCACTTTTACCTGAACTACCACCAGTACCGCCTGCACTTCCCGCTATCAGCCCTAGGCCGCTACGCCGCCTGGCGCCGGAAAACGGCCACAACGTAAGCACTCGCTCGCTGGAGAGCGCACATGAAGGTTTGTTTAGTCTTTGACTGCTTCTCGTTAAGCTTGTGTGTGGGGCGGCCGATAGACAAAGCAAGTGAAGCCGTTATGCGCATGCTTGCTGTCCGCGTTTATCTTGCTTTCTACTTGCCGTGTGGGTAGCGCGGCGGGCGGGGTGAGTGAATTTGGGCGCGTCGCGCAGAGCTTGGCGCAGCAGCAGCGTGCTGATGGGGCGATCCTCTACACCAGCACGCGTATCGAACCGTACTTTGCGAACATCGCGGCGATCGGCGCACTGCATAGCGGCATCGACTCGGTCAACGTGCGCCGCTGGATGGAGTGGTACGTCGCTCGCAGCAAGGACCGCAACCCATGGTCGCTGCCGGGCGCGATCACGGACTACGACGTCACGCCGAATGGGACGCTTCGCTCGAGCGGCGAGGCCGACTCGGTCGACTCGTACGCGGCGACGTTTGTCTCGCTCGCTGCGGCGGCGTGGCGCGAAGGCGACCCGCAGCTCCGCGCCTACGTCGCCGGTATTCGGGGCGACGTCGAACGGATCGCTTCGACGATGGATGCGGTCTCGGATCGCGACGGGCTCACCTGGGCCCTGCCGGGATTCCCGCTGAAGTATCTCATGGACAACAGCGAGGTCTACCGCGGGCTGATCGATCTCGCGATGTTGCGCGGCGAGGCGTTTGGCGATCTCACCGGTTCCATGCGCGCGTCGTCGCATGCGCTGACCGTGCAGGCCCAGATCCGCACGCGCTATTGGGACGCGAAACGCGGTCTGTTTGCGCTGGCGCTCGACGACTCCGGCAGCAAGGTCTGGCCGAAACGCGGCGATTTCATGGAAGACGGCACCTCGCAGCTGTTCCCGATCCTGCACGGGGTCATCGCGCCCAACTCGCCCGAAGCGCAGATCGCGTACCGCCGCTTCAGCAGCGCCTTTCCCGGCTGGCCCTCACTCAACAAGCCGGATGAATATCCGTGGGCCTCGGTTGCGTTCGTCGCGCTGCAGATGAACGATCTCAACCGCGTGCGCACGTACGTGAACGCGGTGAGCGAGCGCTTCGCGCGCGGATTCAGCTACCCGTGGTATTGCGCGGAATCCGGCTGGTACGCGCGCGTGCTGATGGGCCTCGAAGCGCCGCAAACCGTCGCGAGCCTTTAGGGCGCCGGACCCGGACCGATCTGCCGAAAGACGCCGAGGACGACGGTCCGTTGGACGTAGAGCACGTTCCCGGTCGTGGCGTCGGTCAAGTGCTGGTACTCGAATCCGACGTGGAAGCCGCCTTTGGGGTTCACCCAATGCTTGACGTCGATGCCGGCGAAGAGCACGCGCTGACCGATGGCAGACGGCGCCTGCAGCGTGACGATGCCGTAGGGCGGTGAGCTGCCGCCCAACAGCGTCAGCGTGCTCACCGTCTTTCCGGCCTCGCCGTCGGCCAAGGTCACGATGCCGGTCGATGCGCCGCTGCGGCCGGCCGTGAACGACGGCAGCCACCGTAACGTCACGTTGAAGTTGTTGTGGTACCAGGTCGGACCCACATTGAGATAGTTCTGCACGGTGCCGTCGGGGTTGAGAACGGTGCCGGCGCCGAGCCCGATCACCGTCTGCAGCGCCGCGCCGAATTTCATATCCCCTTCGAGGTAGGCGTTGTGGGTCGGCAACGCCGCGCCGTTGGCCAAACCGAACGCGGCATAGACGAAGAAGCGCGGCGAAAACGTATGGTAGTCGTCGAGCACGAAGCCGAGACTGTGCGTCGCTCCGACGCCGCCGCCGTCGATTTGATCGACCAGCGCGAGCCCCGGCGTGTCGTAGCGCAGTACTTCACGATCCGTCAGCGTGACGTTGCCCCACGGTCCCAGCGGGGTCGGACTCGTGAAATTCGACAGGCTGCCGGTGAGGTCGAGCTCGCCGGCTCGCGCGCCGAGCGGCGGGGTGATAAGCGCGAGGAGGACGCCCGCAACGAGGATGGCGCAGCGTTGGATGATCATGATGCTCCCGTAAAGGTGATGTCGATGTCGCGCACATCTTGCGCGACGGTGAAGATTGCGTAGCCGCCGTCGGTCGACGTCCGCCGCACGCCCGGCGGCGGCGGCGCGCCGGCCGCGAGCCACGACACCGGCAGCGCGAACGCGATCGAACGCAGGCCGTTGGGGTTGTGGAGAACGACTTGAATGCCCGAAGGCGTCTTCAGGAACGTCGAGGTGGTCGCGACGAAGCGATCCATGAACGCGGCGGCCGCCGGCATGTCCGTCGTGCGCAGTTGCCCGGCCCGTTCGAGCTGCTCGACCCGATCGAGAAAATGCCCGAAGGCATCGGCGTACGGTGACGGCATCGTGGCGAACGCGCCGTCGGCGCGTATCATGACGCCCTGGCGCTCCGCATCGTAGTACGCGGCGACGTACTGGTTCGGTAAGAGATCGTACGAGTGACTGTACAGAAGGAAGATGCCGTGGCGTTGGGCGGCATAACCCGCCGTTTGAAGCAGCCAGCGCTGGACGAGGTCGCCCGGAATCTTCATATCGCGCATCTCGCCAAGCGAAGCAACGTTCCCGCTGGGCATCACCGGGAAGGCCCAACTGCGATCAGAAACGAGCTTGCCGTTGTAGAACGGCCGGACGACGGGCCCGCCGGTGTCGCCGGTATAGTAATAGCCGCTGATCCCCAGCTCGTCGAGAATCTGCGTCATTTCAGGTTGTGGATGTACGCCGACCGGCGCGGCGTACGAACGAACCGGCTTGCCGGTGACCGATTGCAAGCAGCGATCGTTGCGGTCGACCAGCGCGCGCACTTGCGCGCGCGAATAGTGCTGCTCGTCGAGGTTCTTGGCAAAGAGATTGTGGGCCCAGCCGCCGTGGGACCCGATCGTGCCGTAGCGTTCGAGTACCTCGAGGTCCGCGCGCCCGGGGCCGTGACCGCACGCATTGAAGCCGAGGCCGTCGCCCGTCCGGTCGAGATCGGGACCCGCCGTGACGTCGAACTCCATCGGCACATCGTGCCGCAGCAACCCGCGACGTTCCAGGTTCGGGATGCCCATGTACTCGACCGACGAGTCGATGTGCAGGTTGATGATCAATTCGCCGATCCCGTCGGGCGCCGCGACCAGGTACGGCAGCGTATCGCGGGACGTGAGCAGCGCCGTCAACAGCGTCATCGGAAACGCGTCGCTGTAATCGCGCAAGTACCCCAGCGGCAGCGCGATGTAGGCGACCTCGCCGCTCCCGACGTCGCGTCGCGCGATCAGCGGTGTATCGCCGTCGCTCGCATCGACGTTGACGTCGCTGCTCACGATGGCGGCGCGCGCGAACTGGTAGGTGAGCGGACCGTATTCATAGCCGGAAAGGTCGCCGCCGGTCAGCTTGCCGGGCGGCACGTGCCACCGCGTTGAGGTGGCCGCGTTGTTGAAATGCATCGGTCCGCTGCCGAACGCTTGCGAGCGGCGCGTGTCGTACACCATGGCGTCGACGCCGCTGACCGCTGCGAAGAGCGAACCCGGACGATACGTTCCGGTGTTGGTCCGCGTCCCGGCGTCGGCCAAGATCGCAACCATTCCGCCTTCGTCGGCATACCGGTTAAGTTCCCGGACGGCTTCCTCCGGCACGCGCTTGTTGATGCCGTCGGGATACACGATGGCGTCGTACATCCGGTGCAGCGCCGCGTAGCCGAACAGCGAGATATCGGTCGAGGCAATCCAATCGAACGGGATCCCGTTCTCGCGGAAGCTTTCCGTGTAGGCGGCCCGGATCGCGTCACCCGGTCCGATCTCTTGCGGCGTGTACACGAGCGCGATGCGGATGCCGCCCACGCCGGCGATCGCACGCAGCTGATCCGACCGCACGACGATCCAGACCAGCACGATCAGCGCGAGGACGAGCACGACGAGCCGCCGGTTCATCATAGCGTTCGTCCGCCGTCCTCGGCCACGATCCAGCCCTCGACCTCGACGTTGTCGGCGATCGACATGTGGCCGGCCGCATAGGCGGTCTTCACGCCGCCGTGGCGGCCGACGCGGCACCCCGGACCGAGATGGACGTCGTATTCGGAGAAGACGTGGCCGTCGACGGTAACGTCCGCCGCGAAGGTGATGTCGCCTCGCGCGATGACGTTGCCGGCGATGTGCACGCCGCTCTCGACGTCGAGCGGTCCGTGAACTTTGATGTCGCGCAGGATCTGCGTGCCGCTCGCGATCCGGAGCGGTCCGTAGTGAATGATCGGCTTTTCTGTCTCAACGTCGGCTTGTCCGATCTGCTTGCCGTTTTTATATTCCGCGAGGGCCAAGGGCGCGGCGGCGGCCGAC
>DASYOE010000155.1:0-11608 GCA_036008105.1 Candidatus Lustribacter sp.
TTGCGGTCGACGACGTCGACGCCGCGTTGCAGACCGCCGTCTCGGCCGGCGCCAAACCGCCGACCCGCGTCAACCCGAAAGACGGCCGTCAGGCCGAAACGTTCGTGATCGATCCGCTGCTCGGCGTCAAACTCGACCTCTCGCGCGGCTGGCTCACCGCCGTGCCCGACGGCCCGGCGTCGGTCGATACCTCAACCGCCGTCAGCGCCGGCCGCTAGGAGTTTGTCCGTGTACGTTCCCACCCGTTTATCGCGCGCGCAGGTGTTGGCCGGCGCGGCCGGCACGGCCGCGATGTGGCCGAGCATCATCCGCGCGCAAACGCTCGACAAAGTTCGGCTTGCCGGCGTGGCAACCGACGATCTCACGCCGGTCTACTACGCCATCAAGAACGGTCTCTATCAGAAGGCCGGGCTCGACGTCGAGGTCGTGCCGACGACCAGCGGCACCGCCGCAACCGAGGCCGTGGTCTCGGGCGCGTACGAGATGGGCAAGGGCAGTTTGATCGCTTCGCTGGTCGCGCACCTCAAGGGCTTGCCGCTCACGATCGTGGGCAACGGCGCGGTGTGGGATCCGAAGTCGCCGTTTACGCTGATGGTGGTGGCGGCGGATTCAACCGTGAAGACGGGCGCCGACCTCAACGGCAAGACGCTGTCGACCGCGGCGCTCAACGATCTCAACGAGTTGGCGATGACGGCGTGGATCGATAAGACCGGCGGCGACGCGAAAACGACCAAGTGGATCGAGCTGCCGAATGCGGCGGCCGGTGCGGCACTCGCCGAGCATCGCGTCGAAGCGACCAGTCTGAACGAGCCGCAGCTCAGTGCGGCCCTCGATACCGGGAAAGTGCGCGTGCTCGCGCCCTGCTACAGCGCGATTTCCGATCACTTCGCGTTCACGGTGTTCTTCGCGCAGCCCGATTGGGCGGCCAAGAATGCGGACGTCATCAAGCGGTGGGTCCGCGTGACGTATGCGGCCACGGCCTACACCAACGCGCACCACGCGGAGACAGCGCAAATGATGTCGGACGTGACGAAGATCCCGGTCGCGATCTTCACCAAGATGGCGCGCACCAACGGTGCGACGAGCGGCGATCCGGCCTTGATCCAGCCGGCGATCAACGCCGCCGCCAAATACGGCTACATCACGCGCGCGTTCCCGGCGAAAGAAGCCTATTTCGGAACGTAGATCAATTCGGTTGCGGGGAAGGACGCAAACTTCGCGTACTTCGCCGTGACGTTGATCCACGGTTGAATCTGGGCCGGCACGAGCCGTTCGGCAAAATAGGCGCGGTGCGCCGCGGCGACCAGGCCCGGATCGGCTTTCAGATACTTCACCAGAATCGGCGCGACTTTGTCCTGATTGGCGTTGGCCCAGCGGGCGGCCGCCAGCATCGCGCTAACGAAGCTCTTGACGAGATCGGGGTGCGCGGCCGCCCACTGCGAGGTGGCGTACCACGCCGTCGAGAGGAAGCTCGAACCGATCGCGTCGTCCCCGGTGGTGAGCAGCCGGACGGTACCGCTTTTCGTCGCGATCGTGATGAACGGTTCGACGAGATAGGCGGCGTCGACGCGGCCCGCGTTCAGCGCCGGGATCGTTTCGGGGAACGGGATCTCGATGAACTTGACGGTGGTAGAATCGCCGCCGTTCTTGTCGATCCATGCCCGCGGCTGATATTCGGCGATCGTGCCGAGCGCGGCGCAGCCGAACGTCTTGCCGTTGAAATCCTTGGCCGTCTTGATCGGAGAGGCGGTCGGCAGCATGATGGCGCCGGCAATCTCGCCCGGAACGGTTTCGATGCCCGGCGCGATGGCGACGAACGGTAAGCCGTGCGAGTGGGCGATCGAGAGCGTCGAGATCGTCGCGTAGGCGACGTCGTACGTGCCCGACGCCACCGCGGCGGCAAGCGCGGGTGTCGACGGATTCTGTGCGATCTGAACGTCGATGCCGGCCTTGGTGAAGAAGCCGTTGTCGGCCGCGTAATAGATCGACGACGCGGGCTCGATCGGGATCATCGCCGCGCGAATCGTCGGCAGCGTCTGCGCGCGGGCGGTGTCGATCCACCACGGTGCGGTCGCTGCCGCAGCAAGGACGCGAACGGCGCGTTGGCGGGTAAGTCGCATGGCGTTCCCTCCGATTTGGGGCCCGTTCGACGTTAGCGGGTGCCCTGGCCTGGCCTGCTGAAGGCCCAATACCTTCCCTCATTAGACGAGGCATCGAGCATGGCTATCACCGAACGCGAAACGCCGCTGAGCCCGCCCAAATCGCGGCGGCATCGGCCGAGCGTCGATTTGACGACGACGAAGCCCGGCACGCCGGGCGGCATCTTCATGCGCCAGTTCTGGCACGCGATTTGCTGCAGTACCGACGTTACGCCGGGTCACGCGATTCCGGTGCGCATCATGAACGAAGATTTCGCGCTCTATCGCGGCCTGAGCGGACGCGCCCAGTTGGTCGCCGAGCGCTGTCCGCACCGCGGCGCGCAAATGCATCTCGGCTGGATCGAAAACGACGATATCCGCTGCGTCTATCACGGCTGGAAGTACGACTGCACCGGTCAGTGCGTCGAAGCGCCGGCCGAGAAAGACGGCTTTGCGCAGAACGTCAGCATTCCGGTCTTCCCGACCCGCGAAGCGTTCGGCCTCGTGTACGGCTACTTCGGCGACGACGAACCGCCCGCGTTTCCGCCGTATCCGGAATCGCACGGCGAGGGCTACGTCGAGGGCTGGCCGGTCGAACACGTTCCCTGCAACTACCTCCAGGCGTTCGAAAACAGCATGGACGAAGTCCACGTCGCCTACACGCACAGCCCGGGCGGCTCGCACGCGGATCTCGCGATCGACCTGCCGGTCATTACGGCGGAAGAAGCGCCCTGGGGCATGATGCGCTACGGCAAGCGTGCGAGCGGCATGGTCAGACACACGCTGCATTACGCGCCGAACATCGTGCGCGTCATCGTTCCGCCGCTGATGGGCATGGACGGCGTCGGCGGCTGGCCCGAGATCACGTTTCACTTCACGCCGGTCGACGATGACAACCATCTGTGGATCATCACCGCCAAGGTCAAGGTGAGCGGCGACGAGGTCGAACTCTACAAGCAGAAGCGCGCGGAGTTTTATAAGGTTCGCGCCGCATCGCGACCGGTCAACGACGTCGTTCGGGACATCTGGGCCGGCAAGATCGCGTACGCCGACGTCCGCCATCCCGAACTGGTGATCGTTCAGGACATCGCCGTTCAGGCCGGGCAGGGCCGGGTCGCGAATCGCGAGGCCGAGATCAACGGCCGCTCCGATGCCGGTCTGTTGCTCTGGCGGCGCATCCTCGAACGCGAACTTCAAATCATCGCGAGCGGCGGTACGCCGAAACGCTGGCAGCGGCCGCCCGACGACCTCATTCCACTCATCGGCATCCCGGGGAAACACTAATGGCCATTGCAGAGCGCGTCGCGCGCAAGACCCGCCGTACCGTTGACCTAGCGTCGACCAAACCCGGCACGCCGGGCGGCATCTTCCTGCGCCAGTTCTGGCACGCGGTCGGGTGCAGCAACGACCTGAAGCCGGGCCGCGCGCTGCCGATCCGCATCATGAGCGAAGACTACGCCGTGTATCGCGGTACCGGCGGTCACGCGCAGATCGTGGCGCAGCGCTGCCCGCACCGCGGTGCGCTCATGCACCTGGGTTGGGTTGAAAACGACGACATTCGCTGCGTCTATCACGGCTGGAAGTACGACTGCACGGGTCAGTGCAACGAGGCGCCGGCCGAAAAGCCCGGCTTCGCGCAGAACGTGCGGCTCCCGGTGTTTCCCACCGAGGAAGCGTTCGGCTTGATCTACGGCTATTTCGGTCCCGGCGAACCGCCGGCGTTTCCACCTTATCCCGAATCGCAGGGCGACGGGCACATCGAGACGTGGCCGGTGGTGGACGTCCCGTGCAACTACCTGCAATCGTTCGAGAACAGCATGGACGAGGTCCACGTCGCGTTCGTGCACGCGCCCGGCGGCTCGCACGCCAAGCTCTCGGTCGATCTCCCGATCATCACGGCGGAAGAGGCGCCGTGGGGCATGATGCGCTACGGCAACCGGGCGACCGGACTCACGCGCAACACGATCCACTACGCACCGAACATCGTGCGTACGATCGTGCCGCCTCAATTCGGGATGGACGGCGTAGGCGGCTGGCCCGAGATCACGATTCACTTCACGCCGGTCGACGATGACAACCACCGCTGGATCGTTACGACGAAGGTGCACGTGACCGGGGACGACGTCGAGCCGTACTTGGTCAAACGCCGCGAGTTCTACGCCAAGTGCGCGGCCGCACCCGATACGGAAACGATCGTCAACGACATTTGGTCGGGCAAGATTCCGTACGCCGAGGTGCGGCATCCCGTGTTGGCGCGCATTCAAGACATCGCGGTGCAAGCCGGTCAAGGCCGCGTCGAGGATCGCGATGCCGAAACGCTGGGCCGGTCAGATGCCGGGCTTGCCCTGTGGCGCCGCATCCTCGAACGCGAGCTGCGGATCATCGCCTCGGGCGGCACGCCGAAAAAATGGCAGCGGGCCGGCGAGGACGTCGTTCCGACGATCGGCGCGTAGTCCGGGCCGGTTCTCCTTACTGTAACGGTTCGACGCGAACGATGGCGGCCTGGTGGTTGGCCCCCGTCCAGAACGTGACCGGATTCGTGGTGTTGTCGACCCAGACGCGCCGGGTGTTCGTTTCGAGCGGCATCAAGTACTCGACGACGCGTCCGGTCGCCGGATCGAGATGCGCCACGTGATCGGTGATCATCGAGGCCGTCCACACGGTGCCGTTCTTGTCGGCGACCGCGTCGTAGGGCGCATCGAACGGGGTCGGCATCGGGTATTCCTTGATCACGCCGTCGTCGCTCTTCGTGTCGTAAACGCCGACGCTATTGTTCCCCCACTCGGCGAACCAGAACAACCCGGTGCGATCGTCGATGCGGCCGCGGCGCGGGCGCGAATTCGGCGTCGGGGTGCTGATGATCTTGAACGAGTTCGTAGAGGGGTCGAGGTGGCCGATCGCGCCGCCGCCGAAATCGAGTCCCCATAACCCGTTCTTCGCGTCCGAGAGAATGCCGTAGGCGCCGAAACGGTGGGTGGTGGAATCCGGGTAGTGATAGGGACCAAACGAATCCCACGTGCCCGTCTTGACGTCGAGCCGCTTCCACGAACCGTCGTCCTGGTTGTTCGTCCAGACTTTTCCGTCGACGCTGTCGTGCAGCGGCATGACCATCGACTCTTGCGTGTAGTCGGGATTCGCCGCCGGCGGCACCGCGAATTCGGCGAACGTTTTCGTCTTGGGGTCGAAGCGGACGATGCCGCCTTGGAACATGTTGGCGAGCCACAGATACCCGTCGGGGTCGGCATCGAGCTCGAGTCCGCCGCCGATGTAGCCCGGCTTGAATTGCGGATACGGATACTGGGTCACCTTACCGGTCTTGGGATCGAGATTGCCGATATACTCTTGGCCGAAATCCGAGTACCAGATCTTCCCGTCCGGCGTCCCGACGACGTCGTGCGGCTGTTCCAGGCGCTGCGGCAGATCGTAGGTGGTGATGATGACGCGGGTCGACGCACCGGTGGGGCGCGGCAGCGTCTTGAGCGCCCACGTCCGCTTGCCGGCGCTTTGATTGATGCTCGCGAGATACGGGGCGAGGTCGGCCGGGTATCCGTAGCCCTCGCGCGCGCGCACGACGGGGAACGGCTGCGGCTTCAGCCAGAACGTGTTGTTCGCATACGACCGCATGCGCGGCAGGACGTTGTTCTTGAAGTCGTCGGCGGTGTGATACGAATCGACGACGCGCTGTAGCGTGTGGCAGCCGGTGCAATCGAGCAGCATC
Source organism: Candidatus Lustribacter sp. (assembly GCA_036008105.1). Lineage (GTDB taxonomy): Bacteria > Vulcanimicrobiota > Vulcanimicrobiia > Vulcanimicrobiales > Vulcanimicrobiaceae > Lustribacter. The sequence goes on from DASYOE010000155.1 coordinate 5,857, forward strand.
GTCTTCTGCGCGGTGGTACCCGGCATGCTCGCGAGCCACTCGCCGTTCGAAAGCTGGTCTTCGAGGTCGTTCGTCGGGTTCAAGCGCAAGTCGGCGCGGGCGCTCGTCCCGTCGGGGACGACGACGCGCACCGGTGACGCCAACACGTATCCGCTAGCGCGAATTTGCAGCGTGTAGTCACCGGGTCCGACGTATGAAGCCGGAAACCGGTACACGCCGGCGGCATCGGAAACCACCGTCGTCGTCGTCGTCGCTCCCGCTTTGCGCGCGGTGACGAGCACGCCGTCCATCGGACCCTCGGCCGCCGAACTGACTTTTCCGGTCAAACCGATCGGGGTTTGCGGCTGCGCGTGCAGCGAGCTCACCGCGCTGACGACGAGTCCGGCCGTAAGCGCAAGTGCGAGGAGAACGAAACCGCGTAGACGTGTCATAGCGTAGGCCTCCGATGCACCCGCCTTGCGCCGGAGGCGTCGCCTACCCTGCCTCGACGGATACCCTAGGCGAAACGCACCGAAATCGAACCGAGCGAGCCGTAGTCGACGTGGAACGTGTCGCCGGCCTTGGCCGCGACGGGGGCGGTGAACGAGCCGCACAGGATCGTTTGTCCCGGTTCGAGGGTGACGCCGTGCGGGTGCAGCTTGTTGGCGAGCCAGGCGAGGCCGTTGGCGGGATGGTTGAGCACGGCCGCGGCCACGCCCGATTCCTCGATCACGCCGTTGCGGTAGAGCATCGCCGCGACCCAGCGCAGGTCGACGTCGCCCGGTTTGACCGGGCGGCCGCCCAGCACGATGCCCGCGTCGGCCGCGTTGTCGGAGATCGTGTCGAAGACCTTACGCGTGACCTTCGTGTCGGGATCGACCTGTTGGATGCGCGCGTCGATGATTTCGATCGCGGGCACCACGTAGTCGGTCGCCGTGAGCACGTCGAAGATCGTGCACGACGGCCCGCTCAGCCGGTCTTTGAGGATGAACGCGAGTTCGACTTCGACCCGCGGCAGGATGAAGCGGTCGATCGGCACGTCGCCGCCGTTGGCGAAGAACATGTCGTCGAGGAGCGCACCGTAGTCGGGCTCGGTGATGTTCGACGAACGCTGCATCGCGCGCGACGTCAGCCCGATCTTGTGCCCTTTGAGTTGCCGTCCGCTCGCGAACTTGAGCTTCATCCAAGCCCGCTGAATCGCGTAGGCATCGTGGATCGTGATCTCGGGATATTGCAACGAAAACTGACGCAGCTGCTGGTGGCTGCGTTCGGCGTCGTCGAGCGAACGCGCGAGTTTTTCGACGAGATCGGCGGCAAATGGCATGCACCGCATTCCTCGACGGGCCGCGCGGCTTCCTTTGGAGAATGGTCCGGCCATGTCGGAAAAGTTGTCCTTGACCATGGCGCTGAGCGACTACGATCACACGCGCGACCTTACCAGCGGCCGCGTAGCGGCCGAAGGCATCAGCCTCACGTCACTCGATTTCCAAGTCGAAGAGATCTTCTACCGCTCGCTAAAATTTCGCGAGTTCGACGTCTGCGAGCTCTCGTTTGGGAAATACATCTCGCTCATTTCACAGGGCGACGAGACGTTCAGCGCGATTCCCGTCTTCCCGTCGCGCGTTTTCCGGCACTCCTCGGGATACGTGCTGCGCGACGGTCCGGTGAAGACGGTCGAAGATCTGCGCGGCAAGCGCGTCGGGCTGCCGGAGTGGGCGCAAACCGCCGCCATCTACTCGCGCGGCTTTCTGCGCCAGCAGTACGTGCTGAACCTCACCGACGTGACCTGGGTGCAAGCCGGCGTGAACGAAGCGGGCCGTGAAGAGAAGGTCGAACTGCGGCTGCCGCCCGGCGTGAAACTCGAACCGGTGCGTGGCAAGAGCCTCAACGAGATGCTACTCGGCGGGGAGATCGCGGCCGTGTTCGCGGCGCATCCGCCGGCGGCATTCGAGGCGGGCGACCCGCGCATCGTGCGCTTGTTCGGCGACTACCAGCCGGTCGAACAAGCGTATTTCGAGGCGACGGGCATCTTTCCGATCATGCACGTGCTCGCGATCAAGCGGCCGATTCTCGAACGCTATCCGTGGGTCGCGCGCAACCTCTACAAAGCCTTCGAGGAAGCCAAGCAGCGCAGCTACGCGCGCGCGGCCGAAGCGACCGCGTCACGCTTTCCGATTCCGTGGGGCGTATACTACTTCGAGCGCGCGCGCGAACTCTTCGGACCCGATCCGTTTCCGTACGGGATCGAGGCCAACAGCGTGACGCTCGAAGCGTTCGCTGCGTTCGCGAGCGAGCAGGGCGTGGCGCACCGCCGCGTCGATATCAGCGAGCTGTTCTGGGAGACGATGGCCGCCGGGTCGTTCCGCGTTTAGCTAACGCTCAATCGCCCGGTTCGAGCTTGATCACCGCGGCGCCGCGGTTGTCGCCGACCCAGAACGTCACCGGGCTGGTCGAATTGTCTACGAAGACGCGGCGGACGTTCGTCTCGCGCGGTAACAGGTAGTCGACGGCGTTGCCGGTCTTCGGATCGAGGCGCGTGATCAGATCGGTCGACATGTTGCCGGTCCACATTTCGCCGTGCTTATCGAGCACGGCGTCATACGGATTGCTCCACTGGGTCGGCATCTTGTACTCGGTTATTTTGCCGGTGTTCGCGTCGAAGATCCCGATTTGATTGCCGGCGAACTCCGCGAACGCTAGCTGGTTCTGCGCGTTGAAGTGGCCGCGGCGGAGCCGGACGTTCTTGGTCGGCGTCGGAATCATCGAGAGCTGGTGCGTCGCGTAATCGACCTTCCCGAGATAGTTGCCGTCGGTCGCACTGAAGTCCAGCGCGTAGGCGTTGTTGTGGGCGTCGGTGAGTACGCCGTACTCGGTTTCCGAGTGCAGCCCGGTGTCGTCGGTGATCTTGAACGGCCCGAAGGTCTGCCATTGGCCCGTCGACGGGTTCAGCAGGTGGACCGTGTTCTTGTCGACGTCGTTGGTGATCACTTGGCCGTTGGGCAGCGGATCGACCATCGCGATCTGCGCTGCGTTGTCGTTGATATCCGGTGGCAGCGAGTAGGTCGTGAACGTCTTCGCCTTGGTATCGAACTTGGCGATGCCGCCCTGCAGCAGCATTCCGATCCAGATGTTTCCGTCTTTATCCATTTCGAGGTCCAGCGAGCCGGCCGGATATCCGGGCTTGAGCATCGGTACCGGGTATTCCGTGACCGCGCCGGTGCGCGGATCGAGCTCACCCAACGCTTGCGCGCCGAAATCGGAGTACCAGGCATTACCCTGCTTGTCGAGGATCACGTCGTGCGGTGCGGCAAGGGCGCGCGGCAGGTCGTACTCCGTGACGATCACGTGGGTAGCCCGGCCGGTCGGGCGCGGGTGCGTCTTCAAGGGATATTTCCAAGACCCGGTGCTCAGGTTGATGCTCGCGATGTATTCGGCGAACGACCGCAACTGCGCCGGATTCTGCGGGCGCGGCGGTGAGAGACGGCGCATCGGGTTCAGCGGAACGCCGCCGGGCGCAAAGCCGGACATGATCGGGATGATCTGCATCAGCTGATTGGCGTTGTAGTGCGTCAGCAGAACCCGAGACAACGTGTGGCAGCCCGTGCAGTCGATGAGCCGCTGCTTCTCAGCCGGCGTTCCGGGTATGCTGGCCAGCCAGTCGCCGTTGGTGAGTTGCTCGGCGAGATACGCGGTTTTCTTCAGATGGATGTCGGCCATCGTCGGGCCCGCGCCGAGCGTCACCGCGCTCGAGCCGTCGAGGTCGTAACCGGCGGCGCGAATCGAAAGCGCGTAGGCGCCCGGGCCGAGTTTCGCGGCTGGGAAACCGTAGTGTCCCTGCGCGTCGCTCACGACCGTGACCGTGATGTTGGAGTCGGTGCGTTTGGCACTGACCAGCACGCCTTCCATCGCCCCCTCTTCGGCGGAGGTCACCGTCCCGTACAGCGCGGCGCCCGGCGTCTGCGCGTGCAGTCCGGTAGCGGCGGTGACGAAGAACGCGGCGATGGCGAGTGTCAGGATGACCAGCAGCGGTTTGCGCACGAGACGTCCCTCCAGGGCGATACTCGCTTCTATCGCGCGTGGAACCTATGTCCCCTTCTGGCCGCCCAGGTAGAAGATTACCTTCAGAATCGCTTGCGGCACGGTCGTCAGCGTGTTGGGGTTGCCGTAGGCGATGTAAAACTCTTCGTTGGTCAAGCGCAAATGATAGGCGATCGAGACGTTCGTGCACTTGCCCATGCAGTTGCCGCCGCCGTTGGGCTGCGGCGGATTGCCGGTCACGCTGCGGAGGCCGACGGCGAACGACGACTCGCGGTTGACCTGATACGAGTACGCGATCGCGTCGAACCACTGGATGTTGTTCGGACCGGGATTGAGCCACTGCGCGGTGTCGTCGACGGTGAGCGAAACCGTGCCCTTGATGCCGGCCCGGATCGTGGCGGTGCGCGTCCACGTGTCGAGGTGCCCGGCGCCGTACGCGCCGGTCGAGTACGCGATCTGCACCGGTGTGGCCGACGTCCCGTGATTGGGGAAGTTGTTCGGGTTGTTCGTCTGCGTGCCGCTGTGATAGGTCAGTTGAAAGCCGGCGTTTTGCGAGATCGGTTCGAGGTCGGTGCCGAAGCGCCAGTAGTCCGAGCCGGAAAAGAGTTGGAGATCCCACGCGCTCTTGGTCAGCACGTCGAGCAAAACTTGGTTATCGCTTTGGGCCAGGCCGTACATCGGACCCTGAAAACGGTCGAGGAAGCCGCTGATACCGACCGACGCCAGGACGCTCTGGGGCGCGAAATCCCAAATGCGCGAGCTGAAGAGCGCGTAGCCGGCGATCCCCGGATGCTGCACGTATCCGTCGACCGGGTTGAAGTTCGGGCCGACGGTGCGCACCGAGGCGAATGCCGCGAAGTGCGGGGTGCCGTAGCCGGCACCGGCGTCGAGTGCCGTGGCCTGACCCGGATTAGGCACCAGCGTACCGGTTTCGAGCGAGTAATTCGCGTACGCGTCCCAGCGTTTGTGATCGAAGTAGTTGAAGCCGGCCTCATTGGTCTCGTCGATTATCCCGGGCAGGCTCGTCGACACGTGTTGATACGAGCCTTGCCAGTTCGTGTCCGCCGAGGTGTAGTCGAGCACGCCGGCCGCGTCGCTGCGGCCGTTGGCCAGTGCGTCGAATCCGGCGAACCCGAGCTCCCCGCTTTTGCCCTCGAACGCGTAGCCTTGCGCGAACGTCGGAATGGCGGGCGTATAGAGCGTCGTGTGATAGCCCTGGCACACGTTGCAGTTGAAGGTGTTGTAATACGAAGCCGCCTGGGTGAAGAACGGCCGCACTTCCGCGATTTGGCGTTGGTAGACGCTGGGCGCGATCGTTTGCTGATCGAGTTCGACGTTCGAGTAATCCGGATGCAGCGCCGCATACACGGCCGTCGTCGACGTGACCGGAATCGACAGATCGGCACCGACGCGCGAGGTCGAGCCGCCGGCCGAAGCGCTCGCGATCGAGCCCAGCGCGTACACCGCGGCGCGCGGTTTCGCGCGCGCCGCACCGGTCGTGACGGTGATCGTCAGCGATCCGCCGTGCGATGCGTCGTCGGCTTGGGTTTGCGCGGGATCGAACGACCAGATCGTTTCGGCCCCGGTCGCGTGCACGAACCGGATGAATTGCGCCCGCCAGGTGCCGGTACGCGCACCGTGCAGCACGTCGAGCGGAATCGCCATCGTAACCGTGTAGCCGCCGTCGTGCAGCGCGCCGTGCGATTCCCACCGCGGTGAGAAGCCCGCATTCTCG
>DASYOE010000156.1:0-2675 GCA_036008105.1 Candidatus Lustribacter sp.
ACTTGCAGCATGTGCATCATCATGAACGCGATCATCGCGGTCGCGCCCCAATAGTGGAGCGAGAGCACGAGCTGTCCGGCGGGAACCTTCTCGATGATGTACTTCGTCGATTCCCACGCCGTCAGCGCCGACGGTGAGTAGTAGAACGTGAGGAAGATGCCCGTCACGATCTGCATGATCATCGCAAACACGGTTGCGCTGCCGAACGCGTACCAGTAACTCGCGCCGCCCGGGACGTCCTCGGTGAGGAAGTCCTTCGTCATCGAGACGAAACCGGTGCGCTGGTCAAGCCAATTTAACATGCTATTACAACTTCTCCGGTCAGCCGATTTTCAGCACGATATGATCGGGGGTGTTCTGTTTGTACTCAATCCACGTCAGTTCGGCTTTGCCGTTCGACTCGCGCAGCGGAAGCGGATCGAGGCCGCGCGGCGCGGGGCCGGCGATGTGCGTGCCGACATCGGTGAACTCCGAACCGTGGCACGGACAGATGAACTTGTTCTGATCGGTGACCCACGAGAAGCGGCAGCCGAGATGCGGACAGATCGGGCTGAAGATCGTGAAGTCCATGAACACGATCGGATACGCGAGCTTGTCGGGTCCGGAGAAGAGCTCCGGCCGTCCGGCTTGCATCGCGGCTTGGGTGGTCTTGATCGCCCACACGAATTCTTCGTCGTCTTCGGGCGGCAGATAGCCGTCGACCTGATGCAAGGTGAACGTGACCTTGATCGGCTTCTCGGTGGCCTTTTGCAACGCGGCCCATTCTTCGGGGGTGAGCCCGGACCACTGGTTGCCGGTGGCGTCGCCGGCCGGGATCAGGGAGGTGACCAGCGGGATCGCGAGACCCAGCGAGATCACCCCGCCCAGGGCGATCACGGCGTTGACCATGAAGGTCCGCCGGCTTTGCTCTTCCGGGGTCCCCGGATCGTCATAGGCCTCTGCGTGTGCCATTCTTCTCCTACAAAATGCCGAAATGTGCGGTCGCCAGACCGCGCTCAAGGCAAAACTATACGGCGTTGGTCCGACAAACTCGCGTACTTAGGTAGCGTCCGCTGTTCCTCTCGCAGGCGCCCGCTTACTCTACGAAGAGCAGCTGACCTCGACCGGCGGCCGGTCCGTGGGGGCGAGCCGGTCGTAGGCGGCTACCTCCGGATCGTCGCTGTAGGGGCGGCGCAGCGCCGCTAGGAGGCGGCGGACCGGCTCGTCGTCGCCGGTCTGCGAGGCCTCGATCGCCTCTTGGGCCAGGTGATTGCGCAGCACGATCCGCGGGTTGACGGCGTTCATGGCGGTTGTACGCTCGGCTGCCGGGCGCGACTCGCGCTCGAGGCGGTGCTCGTAGCGATCGATCCAAGCCGCGGCATCGGTCGTGCCGCCGAGCGCGAGGAGCAGCGCCTCGCGATTGGGGTCGGCCAGGATGCGGAACGTGCGGGTGAAATCGGCGGCGGCCGTGGCCATCAGCGAGCGCAGATCTTGGCCCAGCGCATCGTCTTCAGGTTCGGCGTTCGCGAGGCCGAGTTTCGCGCGCGTGGTCTCGAGGAACGCTTCGCGCAGCACCGGCACGTACGACGTGATCGCGGCTTCGAGCTGCGCGGGCTCGACGATGCCGGCCAGCGCGTTCGCGAGCGCGTAGCAATTCCAGAGCCCGATCGCGGGCTGGCGATCGAACGCGTAGCGTCCGCCGGAATCGCTGTGGTTGCAGATGTGATTGGGTTCGTAGGCTTCCATGAAACCGTACGGGCCGTAGTCGAGCGTGAGCCCGAGGATCGAGAAGTTGTCGGTGTTCATCACGCCGTGCATGAAGCCGATGCTTTGCCAGGCGGCCATCAACCGCGCGGTGCGCTTGAGCACCGCTTCGAAAAAGCGCGCGTAGCGATCGTCGCCGCGCCCGCATTCCGGATAGAAACGGTCGATGATGAAGTCGGCCAGGATGCGGAGCGCATCGTGTTCGCCGCGCGCGGCGAAAATTTCGAACGAGCCGAAACGCACGAACGACGGCGCGAGGCGCACGACGATCGCCGCCGTCTCGACGCTCTCGCGGATCACCGGCTCGTCGGCGGCCACCATCGCCAGCGCGCGCGTCGTCGGAACGCCGAGCGCGTCCATCGCTTCGCTGGCGAGAAATTCGCGGATGGTCGAGCGCAGCACGGCGCGCCCGTCGGCGAAGCGCGAGTACGCGGTTTGGCCCGAGCCCTTCAGCTGGATTTCCCACGGCTCGCCGCGGTTGTTCGTGATCTCGCCCAGCGTGATCGCGCGCCCGTCGCCGAGCTGACCGGCCCACACGCCGAACTGATGACCGCCGTAGAGTGAGGCGAGCGGCAGCATGCCGCGCAAGATCGCGGTGCCGCTCGCGATGCGCACGAACTCATCGCGCTGGAGCTCGCCCGGCGGCAGATCGATCAGCGCCGCGGCGTCGGGGCTGACCGCGACCAGCCGCGCGTCGGCGAGCCCGCTCGGCGTGCGCGTCTCGAAGAAACGCTCGCCCAGCCCGGCAAAGGCGTTGCTGAAGTTCAGGTCTTCGAGGGTAAGTCCCGATTCGAGCGTGACGGCCATTCCCACGTAGAACCGCAGGGGCGCGCCGTTCCGTTGCGTTAGTGTAGGGAGGATGAACAGCATGCGAGCGTACCTGTTGGGAATAGCGACCGTTCTGGTCGTCTTGGTCGTAGGCGGGTTCGGCC
>DASYOE010000157.1:0-6803 GCA_036008105.1 Candidatus Lustribacter sp.
ATGTCGGCGCCCGCCCGGCGGAAATCGTCGACGTACTTCTCCGGCTCCACGATCATCAGGTGGCAGTCGAACGGAAGTTTGGTCAGCTTGCGCAGGTCGCGGACGATCTTGGGTCCCCAGGTGAAATTGGGAACGAAGCGGCCGTCCATCGAGTCGAGGTGCAGCGCGTTTGCGCCGGCCGCCTCGACCATCCGGATCTGCCCCGCGATGTCGGCGAAGTCGGCCGAGAGCAGCGAGGGCGCGAGCTTGACCGGCGGCATCAGCGCGTTGGTGCCGGCGACGGATGCAGCGACGGCGGTTCGACACCGAGCGTCGCCACGTCCAGGAGTTCGTTATTGATGTAGGTGTCCAATTCGGCGGTCCCGACGGCGGTAACGTTGAGGTCGAGCTTGGCACCGCCCGGCTCGTAGCCGTCGAACACATTCCAGGTCCCCGTTTGGTCGCGCACCGTCATGCGCACGTGCGCGCTCGTATCGCGGATCGGGATGGCCGCCGTGACGTGAACCTGGCGCACGAGGTACCCATACTCCGTCGGTCCGGCGCTCACTTGCAGCGAGGCTACCGCGAACGAGTCGATGTACTGGCCGGCCGCCGGCGACTGGCGCACGACCGTACCGCGCGCCGGACCATCCACGCCGAACGGCGTCCACACGACCTGACCCAAATGTACCTTGGCGGCCTGCGCGGCGTCGCGCGCGTCATCGATCGACATGTTGACGAAGTTCGGCACCTTGACGTTGCTCGGCGGGCCCTTGCTGAGGGTCAGCGTCACCTGGGTTCCCTCGCGCACGCTCGACAGGGGCGGCGGGTTCTGATCGACCACGTGATTGGCCGGAACGTCGTTGTTGGCGACCAGCTTGGTTCCGGCCAGCTGCAGCTTGACGTTGCCGAGTTCGAGCGTGACGTTGCGCAGCGATTCGAAGCGCAGGTCGGGCATCGGGAAGATGTGGACGCCCGTGCTGACGACGAGCGAGACGGCACGGCCCTCGCGAACGTGCGCCCCTTGGTCCGGTTCCTGACCCATCACGACGTCGAGCGGGAACTGATCGCTGGGCTGACGCGCAACGACCGTGCACGTCAGGTGCAAACGCGTGCACTCCGCGCTCGCGTCGTCGATCGTTTGGCCCGCGAACGCCGGCAACAGCACGTCGCCCGAGCTGCCGAAGAAGTCTTGCACCGAGCGGCCGAACCAAACGACGACCGCGACGAAGAATGCCAGCGCGAGCGCGAGGACCCAATCGCGGTCGAGCCACGTCTCGAACGACGGCGGCAACCTCCAGCGCGGCGCGGTCGTCACGACAGCAGCGCCTCCAGAGCGGCTTCGTCGAAGTCGGCATTGCTGTAGACGCGCTGCACGTCCTCGTGATCTTCCAGCGCGTCGAGAAATTCGAGCACTTTATCGGTGTCGGCGGTGCTGGGGCGCACCGTCTGCTTCGCTTCCATCGCCAGTTGCGCCGTGAGCACGCGCAGGCCGGCCGCCTCCAGGTCTTCTTTGACCGCCATCAAGCGCGCCGGTTCGGTGACGATCTCGGCCGGCTCACCGAAGCGCACGTCGATGACGCCCTCGACCAGCGCGGCTTCGGTCAGATCGTCCTCGGAGCGGCCCTGCGGATCGACTTCGATCAGGCCGCGCGAATCAAACATCCAGCCGACGCTTCCGGTTTCGCCCAGCGTCCCCCCGTTCCGGCTGAACACGAAGCGGATTTCGCTGGCCGTGCGGTTGCGGTTGTCGGTGGCGGCCTCGACGATGACCGCGATGTTCGCCGGCCCATAGCCCTCGTAGCGGATCTCCTCGATCAGCTTCTCGCCCTCGGATCCGCTGCCGCGCGCGATCGCCCGTTTGATGTTGTCCTGCGGCATGTTGACGGCGCGCGCTTTTTCAACCGCCATTTTCAGCCGGTAATTCGCTTCGGGGTCCGGCGAGCCGTTTTTCGCCGCCAGAATGATTTCTTTGCTGATTTTCGTGAAGACCGCGCCGCGCTGAGCGTCGACCTTCCCCTTCTTCAGCTTGATATTATGCCACTTACTATGTCCGCTCATATGATCCAACGTCCAATCCACATGCGGGCATGCCAGGCATCCCATGTGACGTGCGTTCCGGCTAGCACCGGATAGAAGAATGCGAACGCCCAGACGACGATCGCGAGATAGATCCCGACGCCGATGCGCGGGACCGTCGGTGCGTCCGAGCCGGCCGGCACCCAGTGCCAGAGCTTCTGCAAGACGATCGCATTGCAGAGCACGATGATGGCGAGGTTCGGGAAGAAATGGTACTCGAACGCGATGCGCGGCGACGCGATCCAGGGCACCCATTGGAAGATGTAGGCGACGATCAACAGTGCGTAGCCGCGGTTGCGTTCGAACCAGGCGTAGAACGCCACGAGCGGCACGGTGATCAAACCGAACCACCACACGAACGGGTTCGGCAGCGCCAGAATTTCGGCCACGCAGCAGGCGGCGGGATCGTTCGTTCCGGCCCCGGTGCGATAGTCGTGATAGAAGTACGAGATCGGGCGCTCGAGGATCGGCCACTGCCACCACGAGGACGCGTAGGGGTGCGTCGCCACGAGGTGATCGTGATAGTTGAACATCTCGGTCTGCAGCGCGACCATGTCCAAGAAATTGTGCCCGAGCGTGAAGAACGGGATGTAGCACAACGTGTAGATCACGCCCGAGACGGCGAGCAAACCGCAGACGAGCACGTCGAGCGGCATGCCGAACGGGTTGCCGAACACCGCCGGCCGGCGCAGGAAGCGCTGCGCGACGACCGCGGCCGCGCAAAACCACACGACGAAGAAGTCGAACAGCCCGTTCCACTTCGACGCCGCGAGCGCACCGGACGAAACGCAGAGCAGCACGATCCAGCGCCACATCTCGCGCCCGCTCGTCGAGCCGCCGGCGGAATTCATCGTGCCGTCGGGCTGGAACGTTGCGGTCGCAACCGGCGTCGTGTAAACCATGCGGCCGCCGGAGTCGAAGGTTCGCTTCGCGGGGCCCAAATCGCCCTCGGACGGCCTGACCGCCGGAGCCGTCGACGGGACGAACACGACCCGCGAGCCGTCGGCGTACGACGCCGTGTCGGTAACGTCCGGCAGGCGCGATGCCATCCAGCGCGCGAGCAAGTAGAACACGACCTCGACGTAGAGGAACGCCGTGACCCACGAAACGCGCTGAAAGTCGAGGCTGCGCGTGTGCGGTCCGGTCGTTACCAGCACCGTCGCCAGCACCGCACCGGCCACGGCCCCCGCGCCCAGTACGACGGCGTACGTGCCGTAACTCGATTGCGCGAACGGCGGCACCTTGGACCGCCGCGACGCGCTGGCCGTCCAGACGCGATAGAACGCGTAGAGCGTCGTCAGCGAGAAAAATGCGACCGTGATCTCGGGCGTCGCGATCCGCGACTGCACGTAGTGGAAGCCGTCGAAGAGCAGCATCCCGGCCGCAATCGCGGCAAAGAACGTCGACCCCGTGAGCCGCTTGGCGAAGACGTAGAGCACGCCGACCATCAGGGCGCCGATGACGACGTTGAGGAAGCGCCAGCCGATGGCCGTATCGCCGAGCGTGCCCGGCGTCAGACCGCCGAACAAGATCATCGAGAGCGTCACCACCAGCTTGGTCAGCGGCGGATGCGTGAACTCGAAGATCTCGATATGCTTGAGATACTCTTCGCCCGCGCGCGCATAGTAGATCTCATCGAAGATCTTCTCCGCCGGCCAGCGGAGTAAAATCGCGCACAGCACGAACGACGCGACGGTGAACAGGCCCGTGTAGAGCCAATCCAGCCGCGTCATCGCCACGATGCCTTCGCGCGGGTCGAACCACGCTCGCGCGCGCGCGCCCAAACGCGCGGCATCCGCCTCGGCGACTTCGATCGCGCTGACCGATCCGCCGAGATAGATGTAACCGAGCACGAAGAACAGCGCGACGTTGACCGCCGCCAGCAGGTGCGACCCCGCGCCCCACAGGTTGGTCGGATCGACGCCCGGCGGGTGCGTCTCCATCGTCGTTTGATAGGCGAACGAGTAGATCAGGTTCAGCAGCGTCGTGATCGTGAGGACGACGACGGTCCAAATCCGGCGCCGTCCGAACGCCAGCAGCGGAAAGGCTAACAGAAACGCGCCGAAGACGTAGCGCTCGTGCATGCGCGTCGCCAGTGTGAAGAACGCGAACGCGACCAGCATCGACGCTTCGAGGAAGGCCTGATCGGTGCGCTCCTGCAGGTAGCGTGCGACGATCAAGGCGCTCGCGGCGATCACCAACACGACGCCCCACAGCCACGTCGCCCCGGCGTCGATGCCGAACAGCGGGAGCGGGGTGAGATCCGATTGCCAGAAGCTCTGCTTGATCGCGTACAGGTTGAACGCGTTGATCGTGTTGTACGCGTACACGGCGCTGCCGATGCGATAGCGCTCGAAGAGCCAACCGAGCAGGTCGAGCGGATTGGCGCTCGGGTGAAAGAGCGCCGTCACGGCCAGCGTCAGCACCAGCGACGCGCAGAGCCCGATCCCGGTACCCCGGATGCGCTGGCGGCGCACCTCGGGATCGGCCGGCGCAAAAGCGAACGCCAGCAGCACGATCGCGACCAGCGCGCCCTGCGGTTTGATCAGGATCGAAAACGTCATCGCGAGCCACGCCCACGTCAAGCGCGCGTTGCTCTTCCCAACCTCGTCGGAGCTGCGCAACGCCAGCCACAGCGCGAGCAGCACGAGACCCCACGACACCGAGTCGACCTGGCCCCAGTAGGCGGAAACGTAAATCGTTGCCGGGTTGAACGCGAACAGGGCCGCCGCACCGAGCGCGACGGCTTGGCTCGCGTAGCGGCGCACGATCGCGTAGATCAGCGCCGCGTCGACGAGATCCATCGCGAGCGCCGGCAGCTTCACCAGGATGCGCAGGGCGGCGTACGACGGGTCGCCGGTGTTGATCAGATGCAGATGGCCCAGCGCGCCGTAGACGGCGGCGATAAACCACAGCACGATGAAATAGCCCGGCGGGTAGTCGGCAAACGTCGTCTTCCCATAGAACTGCCACGGCGGGTTGTCCTTGAGCGTCAGCGTCCACGCTTCGAACGCGGCGATGTCGTTATGAAATCCGGTGCTGGGCAGAAACAGCAAGCGTACGATCAGCCCGCCCAGCAGAATGGCGACGAGCGGCCACAACACCGAGCGCACACCGAAGCCCGGCGCCGCCACCGCGGGAGGCGCCGGCGTTGACGAACTGCTCATACGGCTTCGCGCAACGCGTGGGCGAAAAAGGCGCGCACGCGTCCGCCGGCATCGATCCCGGTCGCGGCGGCGAACGCGTCGGCTTCGGCAAGAGATGCTTTCCGCACGTCGCCCTCGGTTTGCAGCGCGCGGGCGGAAGTCCGGCCGAGCTTAGCATACGCTCCCGCCCGTTCGGGAGAAGCGCCGGCGACCAGCGCGCCGAGCTCGCAAGCAACCGCAAAAATGGCCGCCCCCTCGCCGCCGCACAACTCGAAATTCGCGGCGTGCAGCGCGCGCGTCATCAGCACGGTCTGCTCGGGCGAGCGGCGCGGCGGACCCTCGAGGAGCTGCAGGAACGCCATCGCGCACAGGGCGTCGCCGGCATTGATCCCGTGGGCCGGGCCGAAGCGCGCCCACACGCCGTCCTCGATCCCTTCGTGCACGAGCGTCGAGTTGTGCAAGATCTCGACCGCGGACGCCACGTCGAGGCCGTCGTCGACCGCTCCGCCCTCCTCGGCCACCACCTCGAGGACGAGCTGCATGCGCAGGCGCGGCTGCGCCCCGGCCGCATCACCGGCGTAGCCGAAATGATGGTGCACCTGCGGCGTCACCGGACTCGTGCCGTCGAACCGGCGCACCGCCGCCTCGAGCGCAGCTTCCAGACTACCCGCCATCACCACCGATCGACTCCTCGAGCGCCCGGATCCGGCGCATAATCTCTGCCGTCCACTTCTCCAAATCGTCGCCGTCCGCTTTTCGCGCGCGCTCGACGTGGAGCGCCTCACCGTACACGACGGTGATGCGGTGAAACGGCCGCGGATGCCGCGTGCCCCGGATCGCGGCCGGCACCACCGGCGCTCCGGTCAGCGCGGCCAAGAGCGCCGCGCCGCCCTTCCCCTGAACCTCGCCGGTCAGGTTGCGCGTCCCCTCGGGGAAGATTCCGACGCACCGGCCCTCCTTTAGTGCGCGTACCGCGGCACGAACGGCGGCCACGCCGCCGGCCTGCCGGTCGACCGGATAGACCCCGAGGCCGGTGATGATCGGTCCCAGCACCGGAATCGCGAACAGCTCCTTCTTCGCCAGATACGTGACCGGGCGCCGGAAGCCGATGCCCAATACGACCGGATCGAGGTACGAGACGTGGTTGCAGGCGACGATGACGGCGCCGGACGCCGGGACGTTCCCGGTCGTCAGCGCGCGAAAGCCGTACACCCCACGGATGACCAGGCGGCAAATGGAGCGGCTAACGTCGTAGAAGCGGCGGTTCACGAGCCCTGGCGCGTCACGATGGCCCGCATCCGGGCCAGCACGTCGGCTGCGGCCATCGCGGTCGAGTCGATCAGGACGGCGTCGGGCGCCGCGCGCAGCGGCGCGACCGTCCGGTTTTCGTCGAGGCGGTCACGTTCTTCGATCTGCTCGCGCACCTCGTCGATCCCGACGTCCAAACCGCGTTCGGCGAACTCCTTCGCGCGTCGCTCGGCGCGCTCGTCGACCGACGCGGTGAGGAAAAATTTGAAACGCGCGTCGGGCAACACAACCGTGCCGATGTCGCGCCCGGCCATGACGACGGGGCCTTCACCGGCGATCGCCCGCTGCTCG
>DASYOE010000158.1:0-7225 GCA_036008105.1 Candidatus Lustribacter sp.
GGCCGGCGCGTTCGAGGATCCGCGTGCGAACGTCATCATCGGCGACGCGCTGGCGTTCATCAAACAGCCCGGCACGTTCGACGCGATCGTCTCCGATCTCACCGAACCGTTGCCCGACTCGCCGTCGTTCCCGCTCTTCAACGGCGAAGTGTTTCGCGACATCAAAGCGCGCCTGAGGCCGGGCGGCGTGTACGTGCTGCAAGCCAGCACCGCCGGCTTTCACAACATGGCGCTGCACGCCAAGATGGCGCGCTCGCTGCGCGCGCACTTCGCGCACGTCGCGAGTTTCTTCACCCACGTGCCGGCCTTCGATAACGACTGGGCGTTCATCGCCTGCAGCGACGGCCAGGACGTGGCCGCGCTCGCGCCCGACCGGATCGACGCCTACGTCGGGCAGTTGCGCGGCGAGAACTACTTCTACGACGCCCAAACGCATCGCCGGCTGTTCAGCCTGCCGCTCTACCTGCGCCGCGAACTTGCGAAGGCCGGGGACGTCTTCGCTTGATGTACGCTCGTGGACGGTGAGCCGTTGCGGCGGACCGCGCTTTTCGATGTGCACCGCGCGCTCGGCGCGCGGATCGTTCCGTTCGGCGGCTTCGAAATGCCGGTCCAGTACGCGGGCATCCTGGCCGAGCACGATGCGGTGCGCAAGCGGGCCGGGCTCTTCGATCTCTCGCATATGGCGCAATTCGAGCTGCGCGGCGCCGACGTGGCGGCGTGGGCCGACGAGCTGACGGTCAACCACGTCGCCACGATGAAACCGCTGCAAGCGCGCTACAACATTTTCACCAACGCCGCGGGCGGCGCCCACGACGACGTGATCTTCTACCGGCTGGCCGGGCGCTGGCTCTTGATCGTGAACGCCGGCAACGCGGATAAGATGTGGGCCTATTTGCAGGCCGCCTGCCGCGGCCACGTTGCCCTGACCGATTTGCGCGGCGAGACCGCGCTACTCGCGGTTCAGGGTCCGCGCAGCGCCGAGGTGCTCGCGCCGCTGGTCGAGGCCGACATCGCAGCGCTCAAGTACTACACCTGCGTCGAAACGAAAGCGGGCGGCGCGGCGGCCATCGTCGCGCGCACGGGCTACACGGGTGAAGACGGCTTCGAGGTGTTTCTCGCCGCCGATGCGGCCCAAGGTCTGTGGGATGCGCTGCTCGCTGACCACCGCGACGTCCTCGCGCCGTGTGGACTTGGCGCGCGCGACGTGCTGCGGCTCGAAGCCGGCATGCCACTGTACGGTCACGAACTTACCGAAGAGATCACGCCGTTGCAAGCCGGTCTCGGTTGGGCGGTGAAATTCGGGAAGCCGGCGTTCACCGGGAAAGCGGCGCTCGAAGCGCAGGCGGTGGACGGGGATTACCCGCGTATCGCCGGCATCGTGCTCGATGGCCGGGTTCCGGCGCGCGCCGGGTATCGCGTGCTGCGCAACGGCGCGGCCGCCGGCGAGATCCGCAGCGGTTCGATCGCACCGTCGGTCGGGAATAAAAGCATCGCGACGGCGCTCGTCGATGCCGCGAGCGCGGTCGCCGGAACGCGGCTGGGAGTCGAAGTGCGCGGTACCGAATACCCGGCAACGACGGTGCCTTTACCGTTCTACAAGCGAGGCTAGAAGTTGGCACAGCCGCCGGGACTACTCTTCAGCAAGGATCACGAGTGGGTGAAGCTCGACGGCGACGTCGCCACGATCGGCATTACGGACTACGCTCAGCACTCGCTCGGCGACATCGTCTACGTTGAGTTGCCGCGCGTCGGCGCGACCTTGCAGCAGTTCGCCGCAATCGGCGTCGTCGAATCGGTGAAAGCCGTCTCGGATATTTTTACCCCGCTGGGTGGGGACGTGCTGGAGATAAACGCCGCGGTGGAGTCCGATGCTTCGCTCGTTAATCGCGAACCGTTCGGCGGCGGCTGGTTCTACAAGCTGAAGCTGGCCGACGACGCCGAGAAGAACAACCTCATGTCGGGCGCCGATTACGACAAACTGATCGCCGAGGGGTAGCGAACAGCAGCTTCCCGTGTATACACCGCATACCGCGCGCGACGTCGAAGAGATGCTCCGCGCCGTGGGCGTCACGTCGCTCGACGAACTCGTTCGCGTGCCGGACGCCGTGGCCGTCAAGGCGCCGCTCGATCTCGTTCCGCAGCTCTCCGAGATCGAAATCGCCGCGCGCTTCGACGACTTCGCGCGCGCGACGAGCGCCGGCGCGTATCTCTCGTTCCTCGGTGCGGGCGCGTACCGGCATTACGTTCCGCCGGTTATCGGCGCGCTCGCGATGCGCGGCGAATTTCTGACCTCGTACACGCCCTATCAAGCCGAAGTGTCGCAAGGCTACCTCCAGGCGATCTACGAGTGGCAGACCTACGTCGCGCTGCTAACCGGTTTGGACGTGGCAAACGCGTCGGTGTACGACGGCGCGACCGCGGTGGCCGAGGCGGCGATCGTGGCGATCAACGCGACCGGCCGCCGCGCGGTGCTCGTCTCGCAGGCCGTGCACCCGAACTATCGCGCGGTGCTGCGCACCTACGCCGCCGGCCTCGACATCGCCGTCGACGAGTTGCCGTACGGCGCCGCCGGGAACACCGACTTCAGCGCGCTGGAGCGGCTGCTCGCCGACCAGCGCTACGCGGCCGTCATCGTGCAAACGCCGAACTTCTTCGGCTGCATCGATGCGCCGCCGCGCGCTGCGGTCACCGCGATTAAGGCGACACAAACGCTTTTGATCGGCGTTACCGCCGAAGCGCTGGCGCTGGCGGCGCTCGCAACGCCGGCCTCGTGGGGTGCCGACATTGCTGCCGGCGAAGGCCAGTCGTTCGGCAACGCGGTTGCGTACGGCGGCCCGCACGTCGGCTTTCTCGCGACGACGAGCGAGCAACTGCGCCGCATTCCGGGCCGGCTGGTCGGGCGCACGGTCGATCGCGACGGTCGAACCGCCTACGTGCTGACGCTGCAGGCGCGCGAACAGCATATCCGGCGCGAACGGGCGACGTCGAACATCTGTACCAATCAAGCCCACTGCGCGCTGATCGCGACGATCTATCTCGCGGCGCTCGGCAAAACCGGCTTGCGCGACGTCGCTGCGCACAACCTGGTGCAAGCGGCGGCCCTGCGCGCTGCCGTCACCGCGCTCGACGGCTACGCGCCGCGCTTTTCCGCGCCGGTCTTCAACGAGTTCGTCCTGCGGGTGCCGGGAAACGCGGCGGCCACGTTGGCGGCGCTGCGCCAACGCGGGATCGTCGGCGGCCTCGACCTCGGCCGCTTCTATCCCGAACTTGCCGACTGCATCCTGATGACGGCGACCGAACTCACCACCGCGGCCGACATCGAACGCTTGACTGCCGCACTGGCCGAAAGTGCTCCCGAGCCGGGACGAGGGACGATTGCCCGCATTTGATACGCCGCTGATCTTCGACGGCGGCCAGGACGGCCGCGCGAACCGCTACGTTCCGGCCGCGCCCCCGCTCGCGGACCTGCTGCCCGCCGCGCTGCTGCGCGACGAGCTGCCGCTGCCCGACAATACCGAGCTCGACGTCGTCCGTCACTTCACGCGTCTCTCGCAGAAGACGTTCGGGATCGATACCGTGTTCTATCCGCTCGGCTCGTGCACGATGAAGTACAACCCACGCATCAACGATGCGCTGGCGAATCTGCCGGCGCTGCGCGACCTGCACCCGTTCGTTCCCGATGAGCTCGCGCAAGGCGCGCTGGCGATCATGTGGGAGCTCGAGCGGAGCCTCGCTTCGCTGTTCGGCATGGCAGCCTTTTCGCTCAACCCGGCGGCGGGCGCGCACGCCGAGCTGACCGCGCTGCTGATCGCCAAAGCGTTCTATAAGAAGAAGGGCGACGCCGGCCGCACGACCGTGATCGTTCCCGACACCGCGCACGGCACGAACCCGGCGTCGGCCGCGATGGTCGGGTACAACGTCGTCTCGCTCGCGTCCGACGAACGCGGCCGGGTCTCGCTCGACGCGATTCGCGCCGCTGCCGGAGCGGACACCGCCGTCTGCATGATGACCAACCCGAACACGCTCGGCCTGTTCGAAGATCAGATCCACGAGATCGCCGCCGTCGTGCACGCGGCCGGCGGTCTCATGTACTACGACGGCGCGAACGCCAACGCGCTGATGGGCAACAGCCGGCCCGGCGACATGGGCTTCGACTTGATGCATTTGAACTTGCACAAGACGTTCTCGATTCCGCACGGCGGCGGTGGTGCGGGGGCGGGTCCGGTCGGGGTCGCCGCGCATCTCGTTCCGTTTCTGCCGGTGCCCGTCGTGCGGGCGGCCGGGCACGATGAAGCCGGCGGCCGTTGGCCATCCGACGGCTTGACCTTCCGGCTCGAGTTCGACCGGCCGGATGCGGTCGGCACGATGCGTTCGTTCTGGTCGAACTTCGCGCACGTCGTGCGTGCGCTGGCGTACTGCTACGCGAACGGAGCCGACGGGTTGGCGCGCGTCTCGCAGCTCGCGGTGCTCAACGCGAACTACATTCGCGTCGCCATTCGTGACCTGATCGACATCCCGTACGACGAGATCAATCGTCACGAGTTCGTCGCCTCCGCTCAGTCGATCAAGCGTGAAACCGGCGTACGCGCGCTCGACATCGGCAAGGCCTTGCTCGATCGCGGCTACCACGCGCCGACGGTGTATTTTCCGCTGCTCGTTCCGGAGTGCATCATGATCGAGCCGACCGAAACCGAATCGAAGGAGACGCTCGACGGCTTCATCGGCGCGTTGCGCGAGATTCTGATCGCCGCGCGCGAGTTGCCGCAGTCGGTGCTCGATGCGCCGGTCACGACGGCGGTCAGCCGCGTCGACGAAACGCGCGCGGCCCGGTTCCCCGACCTCCGGTGGCGCCCGCCGGGCCCATAAAGAGGGCGCTCCTGCTCGCTTGGTAGGCTCAGCAAACTCCTTCTTGGGAGGTGGGCGTATACTTGGAGAAGACCCCTCCGGAACGGAGCGGATTGGAAGCGATGCGGATCAAGTATGAGGTCTCTGCGGGCGGGCTCGTCTTGCGGCGGAATGGTGCGACTCTCGAGGCCCTCCTGATCGGGCGTGGGACCCCCCGCGTGTGGTCGCTTCCCAAGGGGCACGTGGAGGCCCGTGAGACCCACGAACAGGCCGCCCTGCGCGAGGTCCGCGAGGAAACCGGCTGTTGGGCTGAGATCCTGATCAAGCTGTCGGACATCTCGTACTGGTTCTACCTGAACCGCACCAAGCACAAGAAATCGGTCCACTTCTACCTGATGCGCTACCTGTCGGGCGATACGGCCAACCACGACCACGAGGTCGACGAGGCCCGCTGGTTTGAGATCAAAGCGGCGAAAAAAGTGCTGAAATACGTCAACGAAAAGCGCTTGGTAGACCTGGGGCTGGAATATCTGGAGCGCGAGGGCGACGCCGTTTTCGAACCGGAACCCGAGGCCCCCCTCGAGCTCGAGGCGATGAGGGACTCTAGCGCATCTTGACGGCTTCCCCGGTTGACGAGCGCGCCTGCCGCGTCTCGGTCGACGTTTTCGACGGTCCGCTGGACCTGTTGCTGAACCTGGTCAAGGAGCAACAGCTGGATATTGCGACCGTTCCGTTGGCGCTCGTCGCCGATCAGTACTTCGCCTATATCTCGGCGATGGAGGTGCTCGACGTCGAGATCGCCGCCGACTACCTCGTCATCGCGTCGACCCTGGTGTTCCTCAAGTCGAAGGCGATGCTGCCGCCGATTCCGCAGGAGTTCGAGTCGAGCGAAGAGTCGGCCGAGTCGGTTGAAGCCCGGCTGCGCGAGCGGCTGATCGCGTACTCGCGCTATCGCGACGCGAGTCGCGATCTGTGGGCCCGCGCGCAAGAGGCGGCCGCATTCTACGTCCGCCTCGAAGGCGGCGATGCGACCGCCGAACTCACCCAGCGATACAAGATCGACGCGGCAAAATTGGCCCGCGCACTGGAAGCAGCGCTCCGTTCGGCGAAGCCTGAGGTTCGCACGATCGTCCGCGAACGGGTCTCGCTCAACGAGCAGATGGATCTGGTCGTCAAGACGATGCGGCGGCAAGGCCGGGCGAGTTTCTTCGCCCTGGTCGCTAGCGGAGATCGTTTCACCATCATCGTCACGTTTTTAGCCATTCTGGAATTGGTCCGTCGCGGGCGCGTCGTCGTCACGCAGAGCGGCGCGTTCCACGACATCGATCTGATGCCGGCGGCGACGTAACGCATGCAAGAAGAACTGCTCGAGACGGGCGCGCTGCAGCGAAACATCGAGGCCGTGCTGTTCGTCGCATCCGAACCGGTGTCGATCAAAGCGCTGGCCAAACTCACCGGCGCGGAAGAAGCCGACGTCACGCTGGCGCTGCAGAGCATCGATGAGGAGTTTGCCGCGCGCGGCATCGTGCTGCGCGAGGTTGCGGGCGGTTACCGTTTCGCCAGCGCGCCGGCCGCCCGGGCAACCGTCGAAGCGTACCTGCTGCCGCCCAAGAACAATCTCTCGCCCGCGGCGCTCGAGTCGCTCGCGATCGTGGCCTATAACGAACCGGTGACGAAAGCGCAGATCGAGGAGATCCGCGGCGTCAGCGCCGATTCGGTGATCGCGACGTTGCTCGACCGCCGCTTCATCGTCGAGTCGGGCCGGCGCGAATCGCCGGGCCGTCCGCTGCTCTACAAAACCACCCCCGACTTTCTCGAGGCCTTCGGCCTCAACTCGCTCGACGATTTGCCGGCCGTCGATCTCGACGCGCTGCAGCCGCGCGAAGTCGAGCTGCCGATGACGCAGCCGCTCGCCGAAACACTACCCGAACCACCACCCGATCAGGAAGCAGGAGCACTATCGCTCGCGTAGCCCTTCCGGCCGCGGCCGACGTCTGGGCGCACATCAACGCCAACTGTCAAGCCGTCGCCTCCGCCCACGAACTGATTCAGCCGGGAGAACGCTTCGCGTTAACCGACGACCAGCGCACCGCGATCACCGAGATCAATTCCGGCCTCGATGCCGGTCAACACGAATTTCTGTTGCAGGCTCCGACCGGCTCCGGCAAGACCGAGGTCATGATGCGCGTCGCCGTCAGCGCGGCGCTTGCCTCCGGCGGGTACGCCGTCATCATCGCACCGACGCGCGATCTCGTGCGTCAGCACGTGACCTACTTCACCGAGCGCCTCGAGGATACGGGGCTCGTCATCGGCCAGCTGCACGCCGGCGTCTCGCCGGGCGAGCGTAAGAGCGTCATGGCCGGCATTGAGGCGGGCACGG
>DASYOE010000159.1:0-6632 GCA_036008105.1 Candidatus Lustribacter sp.
GCCGATGGCGCTGCCCTTGCCGATCTCGTACGTGCCGGCGATGATCGCGTCGGTCGCGACCGCGCCGCTGGAGGTCGGCACGAGCTGCAGGTCGATGCCGGCCTTTTGGTAGAGGCCGGCTTTCGCCGCGGCAAAGACCGGCGTCATATCGTCGGTTTGGACCCCGATCAGCCGCACCGCCGGCAGCGTTTGCGCGCGGGCAACGTGCGGTGCGACGACGAGGGCGGCAGCCGAAGCCGCCAGCATGCGCGAGCGGGAAAGACCGGTCCGGAAAGTCATAGCGGGTACCTCACTTAGGACAATTCTTTGGCCCTCCGGGGCCGGTCCCTCTGGCCGAAGAAACAGCAGAAGTATGTTGATCATCAACAACCCCCAGGTGAGCGAACTGCTGACGATGGCGGATTGCATCCGCGTCCAGGACGAGGCGTTCCGCAAGTTGCCCAGCGGCGGTTCGATCCACCGCGGGCGCGTCGACCTGTATTTTCCGTGCGACCGCGAGGACGCGTATTTTCGCTGGGGGACGATGGAAGGCGCCGGCGACGGCTTCTTCGCGATCCGGATGAAGTCGGACATCGTCAGCTGGCCGACCGATGCCGCCGGAAACGAAACGGAAGACAAGTACTGCGTCGAACCCGGGACGTACTGTGGCGTGATCTTGCTCGTGTCGACGAGGAACGGTGAGCCCCTCGCCTTCATCAACGACGGGGTTCTGCAGCACATGCGAGTCGGCGGCGGAGCGGGCCTCGGGGCGAAATACCTCGCGCGCGAGGACGCGCACGTGGCCGGCATACTCGGCTCGGGCGGAATGGCGCGCACGTACCTCGAGGCGTTCTGCTGCGTGCGCGACATCAAAGCGTGCCGCGTGTACAGCCCCACACCGGCCAACCGCGAAGCGTTTGCGGCGGAGATGTCGAGCCGGCTCGGCATCGAGGTCGAGGCGGTGGCAAGCGCGCGCGAAGCCGTGCGTGGTGCTGAGATTCTCGCTTCGTGCACCGACGCGATGACGCCGGTGTACGACGCCGAGTGGATCGAACCGGGGACGCACGTCACCAACCTCGGCTTTCATGAAGTGCCGCCGGACGCATACGCGCGCTTCGACGTTGCCATCCGGCAAGGCGATGCCGGGCTGGACCTCGTCGAGAGCGAGCGCGTGCAGCGGGGGATCGGGCATTCGCCAATCGCGTTCATCGGCGGCACGGTCGACGAGATGCGGCGCCTGCCGCCGCCGGCCGAGTACGGCGGCGGCCGCTTGCCCACGTTCGCCGATCTCGCCGGCGGGGCGGCGAGCGGCCGCACGCAGCGCGACCAAATCACGTTTTACCGGAACGGTGGAAATCAGGGCCTCCAATTTTCGTCGGTCGGCGGCTGGGTGTACGCGCAAGCGCGCCGCCGAAACGTCGGCCGCGAGATTCCGTCGGAATGGTTCCTCCAGGACGTGCGCGACTAGCCTGTGAACGAGCGGGCATGAGGGGACCCACGGTCGACAACGATGTGCGTGCGTATCGAGGAATCCCCTACGCCGCTTCGTGCGCGGGCGACGGGCGCTGGCACGCCCCGAGCGAAGTCGCCGGCTGGGACGAATCGCGCGAAGCGAACGCCTTCGGACCGGATCCGATCCAGCCGCTGCTGCCCGATCCGCATCGCCGCTCGCCCGGCATCTCGGAAGATTGCCTCACCGTCAACGTGTGGCGGCCGGCGCGAAATACTGACGAGCCTCTCCCGGTCATGGTGTGGTTCGAAGGCGGCAGCTTCATGACCGTCAGCGGCGCATCGGCGCGCATCGACGGCGCGGCGCTGGCCCGTAGCGGCGTTATCGTGGTGACCGTCAACTATCGCGTCAACATTTTCGGCTTTCTCGCGCATCCGTTGCTCACGGCCGAATCCGAGCATGGCGCGTCCAGCAATTACGGCCTCATGGACCAGATCGCCGCGCTGCGGTGGGTGCGCGCGAACATTTCCGCCTTCGGCGGCGACGCGACGCGGGTAACGGTGTTCGGCGTTTCCGCCGGCTCCGCGTCGATCGCGTTGCTGCTCACGTCACCGCTGGCGGCGGGTCTCTTCGACCGTGCCATCCTGCATAGCCCCGGGGCGTTGCGCCCGCTGTGTTCGCTCGCCGCTGCGGAGGCGGCGGGTTCGGTCGCCGGCGAGGATCTCGCAACGATGCGCGCGATGCCCTTCGAGGAATTGCTCGCGGTCATTCCGCGTATCGTGCCCAAAGTGCGCGGCTTGACCACGCCGCGCATCTTGCGGCCGATCCACGACGGCTACGTCGTGCCGCGGCAAGAGTCCGAGGCGTACGACGCCGGCGACTTCATGCACGTGCCGCTGATGGTCGGCAGCACGGCCAACGAGGGTGGGTGGGCCGTCGCCGACTTGCCGATCGCCACGGTTGCCGAATACCGCGCGTACATGCAGCAGAACTTCGGCGATGCGACCGCCGAGGCGCTCGAGTTGTATCCGGTCCGCAGCGATGCCGGCGTGAAGGAGCAACTCGCCCTCGTTTTCGGCGACACGCAGTTCACCTACGGTGCGCGCGGCGTCGCGCGGGCCGCGTCACGCTATCAACCCCAGACGTTTCGCTATCTGTTTCGGGCGGGGACCGCGGCGCACGCGGACGACACGCCGTATGTATTCGGTAACCTGCCGGCCGGCGCAAGCGACGACGACCGTCGCGTCTCCAAAATGCAGATGACGGCGTGGACGCGCTTTGCCGCGACGGGCGATCCGAATGGGGACGGCGTTCCGCCGTGGCCGGCGTACGATGCCGCGGCCGATGCGTTTTTGCAAATCGATGCACGTCCGCAGGTGGGCGATCACTGGCGCAACGCGCACCTCGATTTCATCGACCGGTATCTGCGCTCGTGCTGACGGAAGCCGAGAACGACACCCTGACGCGCGTCGGGCCGGGAACGCCCTGCGGCGAACTCTTGCGCCGGTACTGGCACGTGGCCGGCGCCGGATCCGAGCTCACCGAGACCGCGCCCGTCAAAGCGGTACGTTTGCTCGGCGAGGATTTGATTCTCTACCGGATGCCGCCCCGTCCGGGCGAACGCGAACCGGCGTACGGCCTGGTCGAGGAACGTTGCCCGCATCGCAGCGCCTCGTTCATTCACGGCCTCGTGGACTGCGAGGGCATTCGCTGCATCTACCACGGCTGGAAGTTTGCGCCCGACGGCACGTGTTTGGAACAGCCGGCCGAGGGCGCGGACAGCACGTTTAAGGATCGGATTCGCCAACGCGCGTATCCGGTGCAAAAGCTGGCCGGGTTGCTGTTCGCCTATCTCGGACCCGCGCCGGTGCCGTTGTTGCCGCGCTGGGACGTTCTCGTGCGCGAGGACGGCCGCCGGTTCGGCGTCATCGAGTCGGTGATCGACTGCAATTGGCTGCAAGCGATGGAAAATTCGGTCGACCCGGCGCACTTGTATTGGCTGCACGGCAGCATCGGCAGCCGGCATCTCCCGGTCGGCGCGGAACGCTTCGCCGCCCTCGGCCTGCAAGCGCAGTTCGAAGAACAGAACGAATTCATCCAGACCGAGTACGGGATCATGAAACGCCGGATCACGCCGAATCCGCAACCGGGCGAGCCCCCGCAAGTGGAGCAACATCCGCTCGTCTTCCCAACCTACTTGCGGCTGGTTCCCTCGCAAGCATCGTTGCGCGCGCTCGAAGCCGCAAAAACGTTTACCGAAGAAGAGTCCAAGCTGCGGTACGTTCACGACATGGACTTCCGCACGCCCATCGACGACACGCACACGATGGAATACCGCATGTGCTTCGTACCGTCAAAGAATCACATGTCCGCCGGCGACGATCCGCCGTTCGAGAACTCGCCCTTTAAAGATGAGAAGGGCGACTATCGTCTCGATCTGATCCCCGCCCAAGACGCGCTGGCGTGGGAGTCGCAAGGCGCGCTCACCGATCGCTCGCGCGAGCATCTCGGGGCGGCGGACCGCGGCGTCATCATGCTGCGCAAGCTCATCCGCGAACAAATCGAGGTCGTGCAGCGCGGCGGGGATCCGCTGGGCGTCATCCGCGACCCCTCGAAGAACGTCATGATCGACCTGGACGTCGTGCACGAACCGCTCGGCTTGTATCGTACGTGACGCTCGACACCGACATCGCACGGTTCGCCGGCGCGCCGGACGCCTCGAGCCGCGAGTTGGTCGAGAGTTGCCTCAATCGCGCCTCCGATCCGAACGGTACGGGCGCCGTGACGTTCATCCGGCGCTTCGACGAGCAGGCCCGCGCCCTCGCCGCGAGCAGCGACCGCATGCGGCGCGGCGGAGCACCGTTGCTCCCGCTTTCGGGCGTGCCGGTTTCCGTCAAAGATCTCTTTGACATCGCCGGCTCGGTGACGACGGCAGGTTCGTTCGTCTTACGCGACGCGCCGCCGGCGTCGCAGGATGCCCCGGCCGTTGCGCGTTTGCGGGCGGCGGGCGCCATCATCGTCGGTGCGACGAACATGACGGAGTTCGCCTTCGGGTCGACCGGCATCAACGCGAAGTACGGAACGCCGCCCAATCCGTACGATCGTGCCAGCGCCCGCATTCCCGGCGGTTCCTCATCCGGCGCAGCGATCTCGGTGTGCGACGATTTCGCGGTGGCCGCGGTCGGCAGCGACACCGCGTGTTCGGTGCGCGCGCCGGCCGCGTATTGCGGCATCGTGGGCTTCAAGCCGACGGCATCGCGCATTCCGCTAGCCGGTGCGATTCCGCTGGCCGGCTCGCTCGACTCGATCGGCCCGTTGGCCGCAAGCGTCGCGAATTGTGCGGTGATGGATGCGGTTCTCGCAGCTGACGATCCGGCGCCGCCGACTGCCTTTCCGCTGGCGGGCCTGCGGCTGGCGATCCCAAGCACGGTGGTGCTCGATGAGCTCGAAGCCGATGTCGCGGCGGGGTTTGAGCGGACCGTGGGTCTGCTCGCAAAGAATGGCGCGGTCATCGGCGAGATCGCGCTTCCCGAGCTCGCCGAGATTCTGGAACGCGGCCTCGCGCAACGCTTCACGCTGTGCGAGGGCTACGCGTGGCACCGTGAGCTGCTTGAGACCAAACGGGATCTCTACGACCCTGCCATCGCGGGAAGATTGCTCGAAGGTGCGGGCATTTCAGCAGCGGAGTACATCGACGCGCTAACGGCACGTAAGCGCCTCATCGCCACCTCGCGGAGGATAACCGGTGCGTACGATGCGGTCATCATGCCGACGCTCGCCATCACGGCGCGCCGGATCGCCGATGTGCAAGCGGACCGGGCCTACGCCGGCGAGACCGCCAGGCTCAGTATCCGAAATGCCAATATCGCCAACGTGCTCGATCGATGCGCGCTGACGATTCCGTGTCACGAGCCCGGCAAGGCGCCGGTGGGCTTTACGCTGATGGGTGAAACGTTGTCCGATCGGAAAATTCTCGCCATCGGCCTGTCGGTCGAGGCCGTCGTGAAAGGGGCGTTCCGCTAGTGGCAAGCGCGAAGATCATGCGCATGGGCATCGCCGGACTCGGGAGCGGCGCGGTGAACGCGCTCGCCGCCAATCCCGGTCTGTCCAACTTTCCCAACATCAAACTCGCGGCCGGTGCGGACCTGCGGGCCGAAGCGCGGGACGCATTTGCCGCGCGCTATGGCGCGAAGGTGTACGCGAGCGTCGAGGCGATGTGCGCGAGCGGCGACATCGACGCGATCTACATCCTCACGCCGAACGGGCTGCATGCCGAGCACGCGATCCTCGCGGCGAATCACGGTTTGCAGGTGATCGCGGATAAACCGATGGCCCTATCGATGGAAGACTGCGACAAGATGATTGCCGCAGCCGAGCGCAACGGGGTGCGCCTGCTCGTCGGGCACTCGCAGAGTCTGGACAGCGGCATTCTGAAGATGGCGGAGATCATCCGCAGCGGTCAGCTGGGCAAGGCGACGATGTTGACGTCGACCTACTATAGCGAGTGGCTCTACCGTCCGCGCAGCCGTGAGGAGCTCGATCCGAACTCGGGCGACGGCGGCATTACGTTGCGCCAAGGGTGGATCCAGCTCGACATCCTGCGGATACTCGGCGGCGGCATGGTGCGTTCGGTGCGCGGGACGACGGTCGTGGCCGACCCGAAACGGCCCGTCGACGGCGCGTACGCCGCCCTGCTTGAATTTGAGGACGGCGTTCCGGCCACCGCGGTGTTCGACGGCTACGGACATTTCGATAGCGCGGAGCTGACGTACGGCTTGGGCCTCTACGGGAAACCGCGCCCGAAAAGTTCGAACCTCGACGCGCATCGGCTCGTCAGCGGCTTTGCCACGATGGAAGAAGAGTTCGCGTACAAAAACGAATCGCGCATCGGCGGCAGCCGGTCCAATCGACCGCTCGACGAGCCGATTGAGAAGCACCAGTTCTTCGGCCTCACGATCGTGAGTTGCGAACGTGGCGCGCTGCGGCAAACGCCCGACGGCGTCATGATGTACGCCGCTGATGAATGGCTCGAGGTCAAGACGCCACCTCGGCTGTACGCCGAAGTCGAACTCGAGACGATGTACGACGCGTGGGTCAACGACCGGCCGTTGCGTTTGGCCGCCGGCCCGTGGGGCAAGGCGACAACGGAGGTGTGCCTCGCACTGCTCCAGTCGGCGCGCGACCGGCGCGAGGTGGTGCTGAA
>DASYOE010000160.1:0-7693 GCA_036008105.1 Candidatus Lustribacter sp.
CGTCAGGTAGTTGGTGATGCTCACCTGATAGAAATACTTCGAGAAGATCAGGACGAGCAGGATCGTGATCGCAAACGTCACCTGCGAGCGAGGCGTCGCGATGTCGAGCGGATGACGCTTGACGGCCGCCTTGAGGCGGTCGAGCCCGTGGTTGCGGTACCACTGCGCGATGAACCACAGCACGGCGGTCGAGAGCAGCGCGAATAGCGCGAAGAAAACCAGGCTCGTCTGGCCGTAGCGCACGACGATCAGCGCGGCGGCGAGCGGGCCCAGCGCCGAACCGAAGTTGCCGCCGACCTGAAAGAGCGATTGCGCGAGTCCCGGCCGGCCGCCCGACGCCATCCGCGCGACGCGCGACGCTTCGGGATGGAAGATCGCCGAGGCGACGCCGAGCAGACACGCGCCGCCGACGAGCATGACGTAGTTGTGCGCCAGCGCGAGCACGCAGAGGCCGGCCATCGCAAACAACGTGCCGGCCGGGAGCGCGAGCGGCGCCGGACGCTTGTCGGCCGCCAAGCCGACCAGCGGCTGCAGCAGTGACGCGGTGATCTGGTAGGCGAGCGTGACGAAACCGATTTGGGCGAAGGTCAGGTTGAGGGCGAGCTTGAGATTGGGATAGATCGCGGGCAACAGCGATTGCAGCAGATCGTTGCTGAAATGGCAGAAACTGATCGCCACCAGCACGCCGAAGGCGGTGGTCGCCGCCGGTCGCGGGGTGAAGCTTCCGGCCCGAATCGCTTGCTGTGTCATGACCGCCGTCTATTGTCCGCCCGGATGCGGCGGCTGCCAAGAGGCAAAAGTCGCCCTTTGATTGACATCGCGACGGCGCTTTCTTACAATCAGTCCGGAATGTATGTAAAAACCCGGCTGGAAGACGTGTCCGGTCAGGGCTATGCCGCCTGCGAGCCGTGGCAGCCGATCGTGGTTTCGCGCCGCCGGATCGCGGACGAGATCGAACGCCTGGCGAGCGAGCCCCGGCCCGCGAACGGCCGGCGCGCGGCGGCGATCGTGCATCCCCAAGCGACGGCGCCGGGACTCGGTTTTGCGCCCGGCATCGACGTGACGATCAACGTGCTCAAGCCGGGCGAAGCGACCGTTCCGGTGCGGCGCAATTCGAATCAGCTCGAAATCTGCATCAGCGGCGCGGGCTCGGTCCGGGCGGGTGAGCGCGAATTTGCCGTCGAGCAGCACGACATCTGGAACGTTCCGGCGATGCAAACGTACGCGCATCGCAACACCGGTACGGGGTTGTGGGCGCGCCTGAGCTATTCCAACGCGCCCCTGCTCGAGAAACTCGGCGCGCACTACGTCGAAGAAGATCCGCCGGCGTGGACCGTCGACGTGCACGCCGCGCAAGAGGCACAGCAGAAGAACCGCTACGCGCGCGAGACGGCGCCCGATTTCGCGGTCACGCCCGAAGGCGCGCGTTTGCGCGGCTACGAGTTTCTGGTCGACATCGAAGTGCTCGAGTCCCAGGCGATCCTCTGGCCGTGGAAAGCGGTGCGGCCGCATCTGCGCATCAGCGGCAACGACGCCGCGCGCGGCATCCTGCTGCTTTACAACCCGGTGACGGAACGCCGCAACGGCACGACGCACAGCTTCTTCGCAACGCTCGGCGGAAGCGCGCCGAACACGCCGCAAAAACCGGCCCCGCCCGGCCACCGCCACAGTTCGGTCGCGATCAACTACCGGTTCATCAGCGCCGGTGGTTATAGCGTGGTCGACGGCGAGCGCTATGATTTCGGCGGCGGGTCGTTGATGCTGGCGGCACCGAGTTGGACCGAGCACGCCCATTCATACGCCTCGTCGCCCGCGGGGAGCGTCTCGCTGACGGTTCAAGATCACCCGCTGCACATCGGTATGGAATCACTGATCTGGCAAGAGGATCTCACCCAACCCATCCTCACTTTGGGCTCGCAAGCCGGCGTCACGGGGTACGTCGGTCCACGGGTTCGCGGAGCATAACGACATGATCTCAGAACGCAACGAACTCTTTGTCGACGTTTCCGGCACGAACTATGCCGAACGCGAGCCGTGGCGGCCGATCGTCGTGCCGCGCGCGACGATTCTCGACGAGATCGAGCGCCTAGTTTCGGAGCCGCAACCCGCGAACGGCCGGCGCGCGGCGCTGATTGTGCACCCGCAATCGACCCGGCCCGGACTCGGTTTTGCGCCCGGCATCGACGTCACGATCAACGTGCTCAAGCCGGGTGAGGCGACCGTGCCGGTGCGGCGCAATTCCAACCAGCTCGAAATCGTCATCGGCGGCACGGGAACGGTTGTGGCCGGCGACCGCGAGTTCGCCGTCGAGGCCAACGACGTATGGAACCTGCCGGCGATGCAGACGTACTCGTACCGCAACACCGGGCGCGACGTGTGGGCGCGGTTGAGCTATTCCAACGCCCCGTTGCTCGAGAAACTCGGCGCGCACTACTTCGAAGAGAACCCGCCGCCGCTGGTGATCGATGAAGAAGCCGCCGAGGAAACCGCGCGCAAGAACCGCTACGCGCGCGAAACCGCGCCCGACTTCGCGGTTACGCCCGAAGGCGCGCGGCTGCGTGGCTACGAGTTTCTGGTCGACGTCGAAGTGCTCGAGTCCAAAGCGATTCTCTGGCCGTGGAAAGCGGTCTGGCCGCATCTGCGCAGCAGCGGCAATCCCGACGCGCGCCGCATTCTGCTGCTCTACAACCCGGCCACCGAACGGCGCAACGGCACGACCCACAGCTTCTTCGCGACGTTGGCCGGCAAGGAGCCGAACAAGGATCCGGGTCCGGTCGGACGCGGCCACCGCCATAGCTCGGTCGCGATCAACTACTACTTCCTCGGTGCGGGCGGCAAGAGCGTGCTCGACGGCGAGACCTACGAATGGGGTGCCGGCGACCTGATGCTGTCGGCGCCGAGCTGGTCCGAGCACGCCCACTACGTGAGCGCCTCGCCGGTCGGCAACACGACGCTGACGGTCCAGGACCACCCGCTGCACATCGGGATGGAATCGCTGATCTGGCAAGAGGAGATGGATGGTCCGATCCTCACCTTGGGTTCGCAAGCCGGCGTCAAAGGATACGTTGGCCCGCGCCGTCGCGGTAAGTAGCCCGCGCCCGGCGCGGCGCAGCCAGGAGCAGCGCAGCGCCCAAACGCGCGAGCGGCTCATCGTCGCGGCGATCGACTGTATCGCGCGCGTGGGCTACGTCGAGGCGACGACCACGCTCATCGTAAAAACGGCCAAGGTCAGCCGCGGTGCGCTGCAACATCATTTTGCGACCAAGGCGGATCTGATCGTCGCGGTCATCGATCGCGTGTCCGAAGAATTGAACTTGCGCTTCGACGTCGCGGCGCTGGCCGCCGCACCGCTGGACGCGCGCGTCGCGGCGATCGTCGACCGGTATTGGGAGGTTTTCACCGGGAAGACGTTTCGCGCGGTCCTCGGCATCAGTTTGGGCATCGCGGGCGAGCCGGCGCTGGCCAAGCGCCTGGCGCACAACCTCGACCTGGCGCGCGAGAGCTACGGCGTCGTGTGGCAGGAACTCTTTCGCGATGCCGGCCGCACCGACGAGCAGTTGTCCGCGTTGCGGCGCGTCGTGATGTCGGCCGCCCGCGGATTTGCCGTGCTGAAGATCCTGCAGCCGCGAGGTGATACCAATCGCGACCGTAGTACCCTGTATGACATCGCGTTGCGCGAACTGCGTAACGGTTCGCGTTAGGAGAAGTCGTGCGTCTCGCTACTTTCGATCAAAACGACCGCGTGCGCTGGGGCGCGGTGCTGGGTGAGGAGATCGCGCCGCTCGATCACGCGTGGCCGAGCCTGCGGCTGGCGCTCGGGGCGGGGAACAACGCCATTGCCGCGGCACTGGCCGAGGCGACGGCCCGCATTCCGCGCGGCGCGGTGAAGCTGCTCCCGCCGATCCCCGATCCCGAGAAGATCTTTTGCGCGGGCGTGAACTACAAGTCGCACACCGGCGAGACCGGCCGCGAAACGAAGGAGCATCCGTCGATGTTCATGCGCTTCCCGGATTCGCAAGTCGGCGCCGACGATCCGATCGTCCGCCCGTTTCTCTCGACCGAGTACGACTGGGAAGCGGAGCTGGCGGTGATCATCGGCAAGCGGGCGCGCCACGTTCCGCGCGAGCGCGCGTTCGACGTCATCGCCGGCTACTCGTGTTTCGGCGATCACACGCTCCGCGATTACGGCCGGCACGAGCGTCAGATTACGCCGGGCAAGAACTTCGATCGCAGCGGCGCGTTCGGCCCGTGGCTGGTGACCAAAGACGAGATTCCCGATCCCGCCGCCTTGACGATCGAGGGTCGCTTGAACGGCGAGGTCATGCAGCACGCGTCGACCGGCGACTTGATCTTCGACATCCCGTTCCTGATCGAGTATCTCAGCTCGTGGTCGGTGCTCAAGCCCGGCGACGTCATCGCCACCGGCACCCCGTCGGGCGTCGGCTTCACGCGCAAGCCGCCGATCTGGATGAAGGCCGGCGACGTGTTCGAGATCGAGATCAGCTCGATCGGGACGCTGCGGAATCAGGTCGTCGACGAAGTTAAACCGTAGCGGGTTTGCGCCCCGACCGCCAGCGTGCCGGCACGCGTGTGGGCTTGGGAACCTCGCGGCCCACGCCTTTGGCGCGCGCGCGTTCGTAGACCATCTTCGCGACCGAGAGGTCGGAGATGCCCATCCCGAGCGCTTTGAAGAGCGTGATGTCGGCGCCGGCCGGCCGGGTGGTTTTCGCGGCGATGAGGGCTGAGAGTTCCTTGACCTCGTCCCACGAGCCGCCGCCGCCGTCGTATCGCTGACGGAATTCGAACGAGGCGACCTTCGCATTCGGGATGTGGTCGACGACGACGAGGCTCGCGCGCTCGAAGACGTCTTGATGAAACTCGCCGAACTTCGGTAAGATCGCGCCGACGGCGTTGAGGTGGGCGCCCGTATCGAGGTCGGCGGCGCCGAAGAACGGCTCGCGCGCGCGCGTCATGACGGTGACGATCTCGGCGCCTTTGGTGGCTTCGCGAAGGTTCGCGGCTTCGACGACATCGAATGCTAAGAGCGACGCCGCATTGGTGACGAACGCTTTGCGGTTGGCCTCGGTCGGGCTGTACACGCGCAACCGCTTGAGCGGGCGGACCGCCGCGATCGCCGCGACCTGCAACAGCGCCGAACGTCCGGTCCCGATCAACGCCATCTCGCTCGCGTCGGGTTTGGCCATCCAGCGCGTCGCGAGTCCCGAAATTCCCGACGTGCGCAGCTGTCCGAGCAATCCCGATTCGATGATCGCCAAGAGCGAGCCGGTGTTGGAGTCGAACAATTCGAACATCGCGTTCGAACCGGCTTTGGTGTTGGCCCACGTCTTGAAGCCGACGTAGCCCTTGGATGGGAACATCGAGCCGAGCGCGTGCATCGAGTTGCGTTCGCCCTCGCCCCAGGTGCCCAGCGCCTTCGTGACGTTCTTGGCTTCGCCGCGACCCTCTAACTCCAGACCGAACTCTAGGGCTTCGATCGCATCCTCGAGGTCGACCAGTTCCGAGACCTCACTGCCGGTAATCCAAATCGGTACGTCGCTCATGGTTTCTTCGTTCTCGGCTCCGCCGCGCCACCCATCCTCGGAGGGAGAAGTGACGGTTGGCGGGTAGCCTCGCGGCATGCTTCGATTTCGTTCCGTTACTGTTCTCGCGGGTATGGCTGTATTGGTCTGGGGCCTGGCTGCTGCGCCGGCTGCGCAGGCGCAAACGCGGCCGGTCACCGTTGCTATCGTGACCAATCTTGGGACGATCGACGTCGTGCTCGATTCGGTCGACACGCCGATCACGACCAAGAACTTTCTCCATCTGGTGGACACGAAATTCTACGACGGCGGCACGTTCTTCCGCGCCATCCCGTCGTTCGTGATTCAGGGCGGCAACAAGACGCGCGAAACCGATCACGATCCGAAGATCAAGCTCGAGTCGCCGCAGAAAACCGGCGTGCGGAACGTCGACGGTGCGATCTCGATGGCGCGCACGCCCGATCCCGACTCGGCGACGTCGGAATTCTTCATCTGCGACGGCGATCAAGCGCGACTCGACGGCGGTCCGGGTGACCCGGGCTATGCGGCGTTCGGGCACGTCACGAAAAATATGGACCTCGTGCGCAAGATCGCACGTATGCCCGCTCAAGGGCAGGCGCTGCTCGAGCCGGTGAAGATCATTCGCATTCAGCGGATCTGATGTCGCGGGTCGCGGTTCGTTCGCGGCATTGGCTGCCGTTCACGCAAATGCGCGACTTCGATGCGGGCTCGCGTACGTTCGTGCGCGGCTCCGGGACCACGCTCGTCGATGGCGCCGGAAACGAAATCTTCGATGCGATCTCGTCGGTGTGGACGACGATTCACGGCCACTCGCACCCGCAGATCGTCGCCGCGATCGCGCGTCAAGCCGCGACGCTCGACCACGCGACCTCGCTCGGCGCGACGAACCCCGTCGCCGACGAACTTGCCGAACGCCTGTGCGCGCTGACCGCGCTCGACGCGGCGCTCTTCGCGAGCGATGGTGCCAGCGCGATCGAGGCTGCGCTGAAGATGGCGGTCCAATTTTGGCAATCGCAGGGTGAGGGCAGGCGCACGAAATTCGTGCACTTGCGCGACTCGTATCACGGCGATACGGCCGGCGCGATGGGCGTTTCGGACATCGCGGTGTTTCGCGATCGCTTTGCGCCGCTGATCGTCGAGTCGATCCGCTACGAGGACGCTCCGGAGGCGCTCGCGCGGGATGACGTGGCCGCGATCGTGTTCGAGCCGCGCGTTCAGGCGGCGGCCGGGATGCGTGTGGTCGCGCCCGAGCGCTATGCCGGCATGCGCGGCGAGCACGCGCCGTTGCTGATCGCCGATGAGATCGCGACCGGTTTCGGGCGTACCGGCTCGATGTTCGCCTACGCTGCGCTGGGTCTGACGCCCGATCTCGTGTGCTTGGGGAAAGGCATCACGGGCGGTACGCTCGCGCTCTCGGCGGTGCTGGCGACCGAGCGTATCTACGATGCCTTTCTCGGTTCGCCTGATGCCGGGCGGCAGTTCTATCACGGACACTCGTATGCCGGTAACCCGATCGCTTGCGCGGCCGCGCTGGCGTCGCTGGAACTCTTCGAGACGGAGCGAACGCTCGCGCACGTTGCCGAACTCGACGCGGTGCTCGACGAGATCTTGGCGCCGCTCCGCGCGCATCCGCTCGTGCGCGACGTGCGCCGTGTTGGGCTGATGGCCGGTATCGACGTCGCGGTGGATGCGGTGCGCGTCGTCCGCGAGCTCTACGTTCGCGGACAGTTTACGCGGCCGATCGGCTCGACGATCCAGCTCGTTCCGCCGCTCTGTTCGACGCGCGCCGAGCTGGCCGGTTTCGTCGCCGGCTTGACCGGCGTTTTGGACGGCCTCGGATGAGCTATCTCGACCGGGTGCGGGCGGAACTGGCGATCGTCGACGCCGCACAACGGCGGCGCTTCGCTCGGCCGGCGCTGCCGCGCGGTGCGATCGATTTTTCATCCAACGATTACCTCGGGCTGGCGCGCGACGAGCGCGTCATCGCTGCGCTTCACGCGAGCGAGCGGGTGGGCAGCGGCGGATCGCGGCTGCTCGGCGGTGCCCACCCGGAATACGCCGCGCTCGAAGCAGGTCTGGCCGCGTGGACCGGGCGCGAAGCGGCGCGGCTCTTTTCGTCGGGCTATTTGGCG